>NZ_DALZQC010000143.1:0-6479 GCF_032017145.1 Brevundimonas sp. | reverse complement strand
GCCGCCGGCGGGGGCGGGCGCCGCAGCGGCCGGGGCCGTCGTCAGCTTGCAGCCGCCGCCGATCTGTTGGGCGGTGGCGCAAGGGTAGATCTGCTGAACCACGTTCTCGGCGTTCAGGCGGGCGATGACGCCGTCTGCCCCCTCGCACTTGGCTTCATAGAAGACGCCGTTGGCGTTCTGACCCATCAGGCGGGCCTCGGTGACGTTGCAGGGCGCGGCGGCCGATCCGGCCAGCAGCGTCTTCACATAGCCCGCGTTCTCGGCGGTGGTGGTGAAGTCGCACTTTCCGTTTTCGGCCAGAACCTGGATGCAGGGGGTCTTGGTCCAGGCGCCGGCTTCCTGCTTGATCCAGTATCCGGCGGCGTCCGAACAGCCGATTTCATAGACGATCGCGCCGGCGCCGGACTGGCCCAGAATCTTGGCCTGATCGACGGTGCAGGGCACGCCCGCCTGTTTGGCGTATTCGCGCAGGAACTTCTGCGTGTCGGTGTTGGCGGCGATGGTGCATTGGGGGCCGACGTCGGCCGCCGGATCGGCGGCGCGGCGCTGCTCGGCGGTGTGGGCCAGGATGATGCAGCTGGACGCCTCGGGCGGCGTCTTGGTTTCGACCATATAGCCCGGCGCGGCGCCGCAGGCGACTTCATAGACGGTGGTGCCGGCGGCCGTCTTGCCCAGCAGCTTGGCTTCGCTGACCTGACAGCCCGTCGTGGTCAGGGCCATCTGCTCCTGGGCGGCCGCCAGGATTTGCTCGGCGGTGGGGGCGGCCGGCGCACGTTCGCGACGGGGTTCGTTGTTTCGCCCTCTAATACGTGACGGCGTCACGGCTTGAGCAGGGGCTCTTACGCCGCTCTGTGTATCAGTCGAGTGTGTTCCGGCGTCTTGCGCCAGGGCAGGCGCAGCGACCGCCGCGCTGAACAGAAGCGCCGCGACGGCGGCGAGAAGACGGGATTTCATCGGGAGACACCTGGGTTCTGAAGACTGGCAGACTTCGTGACCGCCTATTGGGTCCGGGTCAAGGCGGCTGGACGCGACCGGCGGCGCCGGATTACAACTCGGCGCGTTGCGATAGGAGACGGACTTGGCGGGCGATGGCGCTGCGACTGTGGCGAGAGATGCGCGGGGGCTGACCTATCCGTTCGACGGCGCGCCCGCGCCGGGAAAGGCGGTGGAGGTCGCGCGCGGCGTGCTGTGGCTGCGGTTCGCCCTGCCGTTTCAACTGGATCATGTAAACGCCTATGCGCTGCGGGACGGCGAGGGCTGGGTGGTGATCGACACCGGACTGCGGACGCCAGACACCGTGGCGGCGTGGAAGGCGGCGATGGCGGGATCGCTGGAGGGGCGGCCGATCACGCGCCTGATCTGCACCCATATGCACCCCGACCATATCGGCCTAGCGGGCTGGCTGTGCGAGCGGTCGGGGGTGCCGCTGTGGATGTCGCGTCTGGAATATGTGACGGCCCGGATGCTGATGGCCGAGCAGGCCGGCGAGGCGCCCGAGGACGGGGCGCAGTTCTTCCGCGCCGCCGGCTGGACGGAAGATCAGATCGAAAAATGGCGCGGGGACTATGGCGGATTCGCCAAGGGCGTCGCGCCGATGCCGCGCAGCTATCGCCGCCTGTCCGAGGGCGATACGGTTCGGATCGGCGAGGACGACTGGACCGTGGTGATCGGGTCGGGTCACAGTCCCGAGCATGTCTGCCTGTGGCGGCGGTCGGACGACGTCATCCTGGCCGGAGATCAGATTCTGCCGCGGATATCGTCGAACGTTTCGGTCTGGCCGACCGAGCCGATGGCGGACCCGCTGGGCGACTGGATGGAGTCGTTGGACCGGTTGCGGGCGTTGATGCCTGAGGGCGCACTGATCCTGCCGGCGCACGGCGAGCCCTTTTATGGGGTTCACGCGCGTCTGGACGCGCTGAAGCGCGGGCACGAGACGGCGCTGAAACGGCTTGAGCGGACGTTGCGTCAACCGGCTAGGGTGATCGACGGCTTTCCGGCCGTGTTCGGTCGGGTAGTCGGCGACGGCGTTCTGGGCATGGCCACGGGCGAGGCCCAGGCGCATCTGAACTATCTGGAAAAGCGCGGCCGCGCCCGACGGACGCGCGACGAGAACGGCGTCGATTGGTGGACCGCCGTCGAACAGGACGAGGAAACGACGTGAGCGAACATATCCGCACCGAACTGGCCGATGGCGTCCTGACCGTGACGCTGAACCGGCCCGACAAGAAGAACGCCTTGACCCAGGCCATGTACACGGGCCTGGCCGAGGCCAGCGAAAGGGCCCGGACCGACGATGCGGTGCGGGCGCTGCTGTTCCGGGCGGAGGGCGACAGTTTCTGCGCCGGGAACGATATTCAGGATTTCATCAGCTTAGGATCGCAAACCCAGACGCCTTCCGACCTGCCGGTGTTCCGGTTCCTGAAGTCGCTGGCCGATCTGGACAAGCCGGCCGTGGCCGCCGCCAAGGGCCGGGCCGTGGGCGTGGGCATGACCATGCTGCTGAACTGCGACCTGGTGGTTCTGGCCGAGGACGCTCTGTTGTCCGTGCCCTTCGTCAATCTGGCCATCGCACCCGAGGCGGCGTCCAGCCTGTTGCTGCCGGCGGTGATCGGCCATCAGCGCGCCTTCGAGATGCTGGCTTTCGGCGAGGCTGTGGACGGGCGCACGGCCCTGGCCTGGGGCATGGCCAATCGGGCGGTTCCGGCCGATCAGGTCGATGCGACGGCGGCGGACCTTGCCGCGCAGGTCGCCGCAAGGGCGCCGAACTCCATCCGCAAGACCAAGCGGTTGATGCGCGATGCCGAGGCGCTGTGGGACCTGATGCAGCGCGAGGGCGAAGCCTTCGTGTCGCAGATGAAGAGCCCCGAGGCGATGGAGGCCTTCATGGCCTTCACCCAGAAGCGGGCGCCGGACTTCTCCAAGGTGGGCTGACCGTCGCAAGACTGCGCCTTGATTTGGCGCAGCTTTGCTTCTAGGTGCGCGCGCCAATGTCGCACGCCCTCGCCATGTCCCCGGCCGTCAGCCGTATCGAAGCCGAAACTCCGGCCGACGCCGAAGGCGTGGAGGCGCTGGTCATGGCCGCCTTCGGCCCGGGCCGGTTCGCCAAGACGGCCGAGCGCCTGCGCGAAGGGTCGGCGCCGTCCGCCGGTTTCGTGGCCCATGTGGATGGGCGGGTGATCGGCTCGGTGCGGCTGTGGCCCGTCACGATCGGGCCGACGCCGGCCCTGTTCCTGGGGCCCATCGCAGTGGACGCCGGACGGCGCAGCGACGGCCTGGGCGCCGAACTGGTCGCGGCCTGTCTGGATCATGCGCGGACCCTGGCCGGGCAGGTCGGCGGGGTGCTGCTGGTGGGCGACCGGGCCTATTTCGAACGTTTCGGCTTTATTCCCGCGCCTGAGGTGGTGCTGCCTGGGCCGGTGGATCGTCGGCGCATCCTTTGGATGGCGACAGGCGTCCTGACGGTATCCGGGGCGGTGGCCATCGGTCGATAAGGCTTTTGCGCTGGATCAAGGCGCTCCCCGCCGACCGCGCGCATCACGCCCCCGACGCCGAAGAGCGGCCGCATCAGGCGGCCTGGACGTCGGGGATAACCGAAGTGAAAGCCTATAAGTTCGCCATCATGGCCGCCATCGCCGCGGCCGCCGTCAGCACGCCGGTCCTGGCCCAAAGCGCCGCCGGGTCGAGCGCGGACGCCTGGACCACGCCGCGCGCCGGCGACTGGATCGTCAGCGGTCGCGTGACCGATGTCTTTTCTCAGGCGGACGACGCCATCACCACCGCCGCCGGCGCCGACAGCGGCCTGCACGTCGATGTGGGCGACAGCGTCATGCCGACCCTGGGCTTCACCTATTTCCTGACCGACCATCTGGCGATCGAGGCCATTCTGGGCGCCACCCAGCATGAGATCCGCGCCAAGGGCGGCGCCACGGATGTCGCGGTTCACGAAACCTGGGTCCTGCCGCCGGTGGTGACGCTGCAATACCGTCCGCTGACCGAAGGCCGCTTCAGCCCCTATGTCGGGGCCGGTGTGAACTACATGGTCTTCTTCGACGGCAAGGATAAGAACAACTTCAAGGTCAAGCTGGACGACGGCTTCGGCTACGCCCTGCAGGCGGGCGCCGATATCGGCGTGAAAGGGCCGTGGAGCCTGAACGTCGACGTCAAGAAGGTCTGGTTCAACACCGACGCCGACATCAACGACGGCGCGCTGAAAAGCGACGTGAACCTGGACCCCTGGGTCGTGTCCTTGGGCTTCGGTCGCAAGTTCTGATCCGTCGACCTCGAGGACCACAGGCGCGCTGGACAGGTGACGAACCGATCCGGCGCGCCTAAGTCTTGCGAATGGCGGACGAGGCATCAAAGACCGGGCTGAGCGCCCTGGCGCAAGCGGCGAAACAGGCTCCGGGACGCGGCATCCCGCCGGTTCATCTGTGGAACCCCCAGCATTGCGGGGAAATCGACATCGTCATCCGGCGCGACGGCGTGTGGATGCACGAGGGATCGCCCATCGGCCGCAAGGAACTGGTGCGGCTGTTCTCCACGGTCCTGCGCAAGGACCCTGACGGCTATCACCTGGTCACGCCGGTCGAGAAGATGAAGATCCGGGTCGAGGATCTGCCGTTTCGCGCCGTGGCGCTGGGGCGCGAGGGCGACGACCTGATCTTCACGACCGATGTGGGCGACGAGGTGCGGGCCGGTCCCGACGACCCCGTCGTGGTCGAGACCGATCCGGTGACGGGCGAGCCGGCGCCGCGCATCCATGTGCGCCGCGATCTGTGGGCGCGGATCGCGCGGCCGGTCTTCTACGAACTGGTGGAGATGGCCGAGGAGGTGGAAGGCCGGCTGATCGTGCGTTCGGGCGGTCAGGACTTTTCGCTGGGGGCGGTGGCGTGAGCCTGGACACGCTGAAGGCGCGGCTGAGCCGGAGGTTGGCGCCGATCGACAGCTGGCGGCCGGGGGTGAAGCCCGACCGATCCGACTATGACCTGAACCCCGGCAGCGCGCGGGCGGCGGGAGAACTGCGGCCTGCGGCGGTGTTGATCCCGGTGGTGGCCCGGCCCGAGGGGGCGACGGTGCTGCTGACGCGCCGGGCGGACGCCCTGGCGCGACACACCGGCCAGATCGCCTTTCCCGGCGGGCGGCTGGACCCCGGCGAGAACGCGGTTGAGGCGGCCCTGCGCGAGGCGGACGAGGAGGTGGCCCTGAAGCCGTCCGCCGTCCAGGTGCTGGGCCTGTCCGACGCCTATGAGACCGGAACCGGCTTTCTGGTGACGCCTGTGATCGGCTGGCTGGACGCGGCCCCGGTCGTCACGCCGTCGCCGGACGAAGTCGCCGAGGTGTTCGAGACGCCGTGGGATTTTCTGATGGATGCGGCCAACCACCGGCGCGACTTCTACGATCTGGACGAGGGGCTGCGGCGCTGGTTCTGGGCCATGCCGTGGGGTGAACGCTACATCTGGGGCGTGACGGCGGGCATTCTGAAAGGTCTGCACGCGCGGCTGTATGGCGACGAGCCCCGTCCGGTCGCCGCCGCCGACGAGGACGCGGCGTGAGCGTGTCGATGCGGGGCCAGCCGTGGCTGGAGGCGTCGGCGACCCGCACGGTGATGACGGCCCTGGAGACGGCGGGCGGGCCGGGCTGCGCGCGGTTCGTCGGCGGCTGCGTCAGGAACAGCCTGCTGGACCAGCCTGTCGACGACATCGACATCGCCACCCTACTGACGCCCGCCCAGACGATGGCCGCCCTGAAGGCCGCCGGGCTGAAGGCCGTGCCGACCGGGGTGGAGCACGGCACGGTGACGGGGGTGTCCGAGCGCCGACCCTATGAGATCACCACCCTGCGTCGCGATGTGGAGACCGACGGTCGGCGCGCCGTGGTCGCCTTCACCCAGGACTGGGCCGAGGATGCGGCGCGGCGCGATTTTCGCCTGAACGCCCTCTATGCGGATGCGGCGGGCCAGGTGTTCGATCCGACGGGGGGCGGCCTGGCCGATGCGGCGGCGGGGCGGATCGTCTTCGTCGGCGAGGCGGAGACGCGCATCCGTGAGGATTATCTGCGTATCCTTCGCTTTTTCCGGTTTTACGCCTGGTATGGACGGGGCGCGCCCGACGCTGATGGGCTGGCGGCCTGCGCGGCGCTGAAGACCGGCATGGATCAGCTGTCGGCCGAGCGGGTGTCCAAGGAACTGCTGAAACTGCTGGCCGCGCCCGATCCGCGACCGGCGGTGCAGGCGATGGCCGAGGCGGGGGTGCTGGAGCAGGTGCTGCCGCAGGTCCAGCCGCTGACGCTGTTTCAGGCCATCTGCGATCTGACGCCCGATCCTGTCCTGCGGCTGTCGGCCCTGCTGCCCGCCGAGGCGGCGGCGGTGGCGGACGTGGCGGCGGCGTTGCGCCTGTCGAACGCGCATCGGGATCGGTTGACGGCGGCGGTGGCGGACGGCCCCGTGGTCGCGCCGGACATGGGGGCCGTCCGGGCGCGGG
>NZ_DALZQC010000142.1:0-6788 GCF_032017145.1 Brevundimonas sp. | reverse complement strand
GCGCCGGTCGAGCGAGCGACGGGTTGGGCCGGGGTGGGCGTTTGGGCGTTCGCCGCACGCGGCTGGGGCGCGGCCGCATGGGCGGTTGGGACACTAAGCCCCTCCTGCGCCAGAACCAGCGAATAGGCCACGGCCTGACCGGCCTGGCGGGCCGTCTCGACCGGGTTCAGGCTGGCCTGAACCAGACGCGGGCGTTCGGCCTCGGACGACGGATGTGCCGCGTAGGTGAAGGCGTTGCCGGCGCCGGACCGCCCGCCGAAGCGGTAGAACAGATGGCTGCCGACCTGGCTGACCTGCACCAGCGACGAGCGCCAGCCGGGCGCGACATTGGTGGTGTGGAAATGGGTGGCGTTGCCGACGCGGGCGAAAACCGAACCTGATAGGGCGCTAGAGGCGACCGAACGCGCGCGGGTCCAGGCCGAGGCGTTGACCCGGCCGCGCATCACGCCGGAACAGGTGAAGGAGAACTGACACCCGCTGCTGCGTGCGGCGCCCTGGAACACTACGCCGCAGATGGTCTTGGGGAAGGCGGGGTGGCGAACGCGGTTCAAAACCACCTGGGCCACGGCCTTCATGCCGTCGGACCCTTCGCCGCGCGCTTCGTAATAGACGGCCTGGGTCAGGCAATCCAGATCGCGGCTGGCGTCCAGTGCGTGGTCCATGCGGAAGGGGCGGGCGGGGTCGGGCGCCGTCAGGCTGGCGCGACGAAGATTGGAACCGTCCGAGGCGCGAAGCTGTTCGAGACGGGCGGCCAGCAGTTCGGACTGGCGGTCGCGCTGGGCGGACCCGGCGCCGGTATAGGGATCGTGCCGACGCGCGATGGTCAGGGCGCTGGCGTCCAGACCGCCTGCGGCGGCGGCCAAGGCTTCTTCGGTGAAGCCGGCGGCGGTGGCGCCCTGGATCCGTTCGGCCTGGGCGCGCAGCGTCGTCGCGCGCGCAGCCGTACCGCCAAGATAGGCGCATCCGATCGCCAGACCCACCAGACCGCCGATCGCTGCGGCGGCCGTCATGGGCTTCATCCTGGCCACACGATCGGCGCGCAGAAGGGCGCGCGTCTGCGAGGAATGCGACAACGAGGTAGTCCTGTTCAGCAGGGCGAGAAACGCGGCCCCCGGGGTAGTCTCGCCGGCCAGGCGACGCTTTCGGTCGCTTTCCAGCCTGCAATTTCCGGCGCTCGGCTCACTGGCCCGGGCGTCGAGGACGGGCCTATAGCCAGCCTTTTATGGCCGCAATGTGGTCGATTCGCAATCAGATGGTTAAACGACAGAAGCGTCTATGTATTTTTCAGCAGTCGCCCGTGATGTGGCCGAAAGCGGACGTTGAGAAGGAAATCAATAGCATCAATACTGTATTATATTCTGCGTTCACTTTGTCACAAATCGTCGTAGCTGATGTCGATGACTAAAGGTGTGGACCGACGCGGTTGTGAAATGTGACCGGGCGGATGTTCCGCAACTGAAAAGGGCGCCGCCGGAACCGCCAAGCCGCATTCGGCGTTCAAGCGTGGCCTTTGGAGAGACGCCTCATGAAAATCGCCATCACCGCCGCCGCCGTCCTGGGAACCCTGGCCCTGGCCGCCTGCGGAACCACCATCGAACAGAAGGCCGCCAGCGGGGCGGTCGCGGGCGCCGTCGTCGGCGGCCCTGTCGGCGCGGCTGTCGGCGGCGCGGCCGGCACGGCGGTCGGTCAGTCGCAGAAGCCGCGCTAAGCCCTGAAACGGCGGGTCTGCCGGGCGGCGGCGCTTGTCGTCCGGCGACAGCTTCCTATTTGATAACCGGTGTTGCGGCGAGGCCGCGACCGCCGTTAAATCTTTTTCCCCGTCGATTTCATCGCCGCGAACCTTGATTTTCGCGACCATATCGGCTTTGTGCGCCCCGATTCAGGCCGCGCGTTTTCTTCGCCACCTGACCCCCGACGGCCGCTCCTGGCCGTTCACAAGGAACCCTGACGCTTTCGCATGAAAGATCTGAAGACCGGATTCTCCGACCGCATTACCGCCCAGCAGGAAGCCAAGAAGGCGCTGCTCGCCAAGTTCAAGCCCAAGGCCGCCGCGCCTGATCCCGAATTCGAAAAGCTGGCCGAGAAGCGGGCCGCCGAAAAGGAATCCCTGCGCCAGCAGCACGAACTGGCCAAGGCCGAGTTGCGTCGCGAAAAGGCCGAGAAGGAAGCCGCCCGCATCGCCGCCGAACTCGCCGCTCAGGAAGAGATCGACGCCGAGAAGCGCGCGGACCGCAAGGCCCGCAAGCAACTGACCAAGGAAGAGCAGAAGGCCAAGCGCGACGCCCGCTACGCCGCCCGCAAGGCGCGCCGCTAAACATCGACCCCTCTGAATGATCGACGCGCCGCAGAACCTGCGGCGCGTTTTTCTTTGCGGGTCAGACGACCGGCGCGGCGGTCAACTGCTCCAGCAGGCCGCGAAGCTGGTCCGAGGAATAGGGTTTCCGCAGCAGCGGCCAGGGCGTGTCGGCCAGCACCTCGTCCACATCGTCGCCGACATAGCCCGACACCAGGGCGATCCGCATCTCGGGTCAGGACCGGGCCGCGACGCGCGCCAGATCGACGCCGCTCATCCCGCCGGGCATGACCACGTCCGTCAGCATCATGTCGTACTTGGTCTGATCCAGCGCGCGCAGAGCCTGCTGTCCATCCTCGGCCAGATCGACCTCCAGTCCCAGTTCCTCCAGAATTTCCATCGCCACCGCCGACACGCCCGGATCGTCCTCCACCAGCAGCAGTCGGCCACCTTCGATGCGGCTGGCGCCGGTCTCCACTGGCGTGCCTTCGACGGCGAGGTCGTCGCGCGACAGCGCCGGCAGGTAGAGCCGGATCTCCGCCCCCTGACCTGGCGTCGAGACGATCTGCGCCCCGCCGCCCGACTGGCGCGCGAAGCCATAGACCTGGCTTAGACCCAGGCCCGTGCCCTTGCCGACACCCTTGGTGGTGAAGAAGGGTTCGAACACCCGGTCCACGATGTCGGGCGACATCCCTTCGCCGTTATCGATCACCGCAACGCAGACATAGCGGCCCGGCGCCAGTTCGGCCACTTCGCCGGCCGCGACCTGAGCCTCGCGCGTCTGCACGGTGATGTGCGCCCCGCCGCGGCCCTTGGGTCCGGTCACGTCGCCCAGGGCGTCGCGGGCGTTGACGATCAGATTCAGCAGGGCCGCCTCGAACTGGGCCGGATCGACGTTGGCACGCGCGCCGCCCCGCTTCAGCCTGACCTTGAAGTCCACGGCCTCGCCGACCGCGCGCCGCCACAACGGCTCGCCCTCGCGGATCAGGGCGTTCAGGTCGATGGGCTCGGGCCGCAGCGCCTGACGGCGCGAGAAGGCCAGCAGCTGGTGCGTCAGGCTCTCGCCCCGGCGGGCGGCGGCCAGGGCGGCCTCGCCCAGCTTCCTGCGCTTGGCCGGATCGTCGCTGCGCAGAATGATGTCCAGCGCGCCGATCACCACGGTCAGCAGGTTGTTGAAGTCGTGCGCCACCCCGCCTGTCAGGCGCCCCACCGCCTCCATCCGCTGGGCGTGCATCAGCTGGGCCTCGGCCTGGGCCTTTTCGACCAGGGCCTCGTCGACCCGTTCCTCCAGCAGTTCGTTGATCCGCTTCAGGTCGTCCTCGGCCCGCTTGGCGTCGGTCACGTCCAGACAGGCCCCGACATAGCCTTGGAACAGGCCGGCCGCGTCGAAGCGCGGCACCCCCTCGGTGCGCAGCCAGCGCAGGCCCAGCGACGGATGCTGCACCCGCGTCAGGGCCTCGAACCGATCCCGCGCCTCGAAGGCGCGCATGAAGGCGGCCGAAAAGACCGTCTCGTCGTCTTTATGCACCAGACGCCGCCAGCTGTCCGGCAAATGGGCCTGGCCTTCCAGCCCGAAGAAGGTGCGATAGCGACGATTGGCGAAGATCAGCTGGGCCGCGTCGTCGCTCATCCAGATCAGGGCAGGGGCGCTGTCGGCGACGGTGCGGAAACGGTTTTCGGATTCCTCAAGCCTGGCCTGGGCCGCGCGGGTCTCGGTCACGTCGAAGGCCACCCCGACGAAGCCGATCACTTCCGACCCGCAGAGACGCGGACGCGAAAACGACTTCAGCCAGCGCCATTGGCCGTCATGGCGGCGATATCGGGCTTCTAAAGAAAACGGCGCGCGGGACGCCTCCCCGGCCAGTGATTCGTTCAGGATCCGCGCCTGGTCGTCGGGGTGGAGCGCCGCGCGCCAGTCCAGATCGCGCGCGGTTTCGTAGTCTGCGCCATAGAAGTCGACATAGGTCTGGTTGACGAAGGTGCGGCGCCTGTCCTGGCCCGTCACCCAGATCAGGACGGGGGCGGTGTCGGCGATGACGCGGAATCGTTGCTCGCTCTCGCGGGTCTCGTTCTCGGCGCGGGCGCGTTCGACCTCTGCCCAGGTCCGGGCGGCGACCTCCTCGACCAGGCTGACCTGCGCCTCGGTCCAGGCGCGCGGCCGTGAGGCGTGAACATAGAGGAAGCCGCGCAGTCGGCCGTTTCGGATCAGGGGCGCGCGGATCAGGGCGCGCGTCTGGATGGCGTCGAAGGCGTCGGCGTAGGCGGCGGTGCGAGGATCGTGCCGAACATCCTCGATCTGGATGGTGCGGCCTTCCGCCAGGTCCGTGATCAAGTCTTGGCCGAAGGCGTCCAGGGGGAACTGGCCCTGGGCGCTGGCCACGCCGGCGGTCCAGTCGCGGCTCATGGTCACGACGCCGGCCGCCTGATCCACCTCGCCATAGCCCACCCGCTCGGCGTCCAGCAGGCCGCCCAGGGCGGTCTCGACCTGGCCCATGATCTCTTCCGGGTCGGTCTGATCGCGCAACTGGTCGCTGAGGTCCAGCAGGAAGGCGTGGCGACGCTCGGCCCGCGCCGACGCCTCCAGCGCCGCGCGGCTGTCGGTGACGTCGAAGGCGATCCCGGTATGGCCCAGGAACCGGCCCTGATCGTCGAAACGCGGGCGGGCGATGGCGCGCATCCACCGCCAGTCTTCGCTCGTTCCGCGAACGCGGACTTCGAACTCATAGGGTTTGCAGGTCTTGGCGGCCTCGGCCTCCATGGCGTCGATCCGCGTCAGATCTTCGGGATGGATCGCCTCGCGCCAGCCGCCGTCGGCGAGCGCCGCCTGATCCAGACCATGCAGCCTCAGGACGGCGGCGTTGACGAACTGGAACGCGCCATCGGCGTTGCGCAGCCAGATGGGCGCGGGCGTGGTGTCCGCCAGTTGCCGGAACCGGGTCTCGCTCTCGCTGATCCGCAGCAGGGCGCCGCGCAGGGCCGCGCTGACTGCGGCGATGAAGAGGCCGACCATGATGAAGTTGACCGTGGCCACCAGGCCGATCGCGCTCAGCACCCCGTCCTTGCCTGTGGCGGTCACGCCCAGAATGGCCCAGCCCCCGCCGATGCAGATCACCAGCGCGACCAGGGCTGCGGTCCAGCCGCCCGCCAGCGCCGCGAGGCTGACCGCCGGCAGCAGGATGGTGAAGCCGGTGAGTTCGCCATAGATCACCGACAGCGCCGCACGCGCGATCAGGGCCGCCGCCGCGAAACCGACCCCGATCAGCACACGCCCAGCGACGGAGGGGGTCGACAGCTGCGCCAGTCCGACCAACCACCGGTCAGCAGCCCTTATGCGCCACGACGAAGCCTTGTCGTCCCTGGTTTTACGCATCCCCGGTCCCGTCTCGATCAGGCGAACTGGCCACAGCTTTACACCCTGCGCCGCCACCGGCCACCCCATCTTGAACCGCGCCGACCGAGACACGACGTAACGGCGGTCGCCGTGTCGCCGGAAATTGGTCTAGGTTCTCCCTTACAAGGGCGAACCTTCGGCGCTCGGCGACGTTGTCGAACGCCTTTTCGGACCCTGAATGACCCTGCCGCCCTGGAAGACGATGTTGAAGACGCTGCGGCGTTCGGCGGCTGCCCTGCCCGCGGCGGGTGCTGTGCTGGGCGTCGCCATGGCGGCCGGCTCCAGCGTGCGCCCCGACGCGGACCGCACGGCCGAGGCGGTGTCGCGCATCACCGGCGGCGATCTGGGCGTGGACGGGCTGGCGGCGATCAAGGCGCGGCTGACGCCCGCGCAGCTGGCCGAGGCCATGCGGCACGATCCCAACCTGCTGCAGCCGGCCCTCTATGGACTGACGCCGGGGTGGGAGAGCCTGACCCTGGCCGGCAAGCCGGGCCTGGAGCCTGGCAAGAGCGGGCTGGAGGCCCAGCGTCTGAACGCCGCCATGGCCCCGGCGTCCGGCGCGCTGCGCCCCGCCCAGCCCTTCGTCTTCAAGGGCAGCGCCGAGGATCGGCGTCGCGCCCTGCGCTGCCTGACCCAGGCCGTCTATTTTGAGGCGGCGCTGGAGCCGGACAGCGGCCAGGCCGGGGTGGCCCAGGTCGTCCTGAACCGGGTGCGCGACCCCAACTACGCCAACACCGTGTGCGGCGTGGTGTTCGAGGGGGCCGAGCGGACCACGGGATGCCAGTTCAGCTTCACCTGCGACGGCTCCCTGGCTCAGGCGCCGGTCGCCTGGGCGTGGGATCGGGCGCGCCGCGTGGCGGAAAAGGCGCTGGACGGCGCGGTTGCGCAACAGGTCGGCACCGCCACCCACTATCACGCCGACTATGTGCATCCCTGGTGGGCGCCGACGGTCGCCAAGGTCACGCAGATCGGGGCGCACATCTTCTATCGCTGGAAGGGCGTCTATGGCGAAACCGCCGCCTTCCGCAACGTCTACAAGGGGCGTGAGCCGGCCATTGACGAGGCGCGCTTCTCGCGCCCGCGCACGGCCGGGGCGGCCGGGGC
>NZ_DALZQC010000141.1:0-6869 GCF_032017145.1 Brevundimonas sp. | reverse complement strand
GCCGGTCGCCGCTGAAGCGGCTCCGGCCGGCGCGGAAGGCGCCGCCGCCGAACTTGAAGCCGCCGCTCAACCGGCCGTCGCCGACGAAGCGGCCCAGGCCGCCACTTCGGAAGCCAACGACGCGGTCGAAACCGAGAAGGCCACGGGCTGATGGTCCGCAGGGCGGCGGTCGCGCTTTCGAACGCCGCCCGATGAACTGACACACGGCCGGGCTAAGTCAGTCCGGCCGTTCCCACATACGAATCCCCCAAGGAGAAGAACATGGCCGAGATCACTGCCGCCCTCGTGAAGGAACTTCGCGAGCGTTCGGGCGTCGGCATGATGGACTGCAAGAAAGCCTTGCAGGAAAACGACGGCAATATCGAAGCCGCCATCGACTGGCTGCGCGCCAAGGGCCTGTCCAAGGCCGCCAAGAAGGCCGACCGCGTCGCCGCCGAGGGCCTGGTCGCCGTGGCGTCCAAGGAAGACGGCAAGGGCGAAGTCGCCGCCGCCATCGAGTTCAACGCGGAAACCGACTTCGTCGCCCGTAACGAGCTGTTCCAGAACGCCGCCAAGTCGTTCGCCCAACTGGGTCTGGAGCACCACACGGTCGAAGCCCTGCACGGCGCCGAACTGGAATCCGGCAAGACGGTCCAAGACGAAGTGACCAACATGATCGCCACCATCGGCGAGAACATGCAACTGCGCCGCGCCGCCCGCCTGTCGGTGTCGGAAGGCGTGGTTTCGACCTACGTCCACAATGCGGTTTCGCCGGGCGTGGGCCGCATCGGCGTGCTGGTGGCCCTGGAAGGCGAGGGCGACAAGACCGCTCTGCGCGAACTGGGCCGCAAGATCGCCATGCACGTCGCCGCCACCGCGCCGCTGTCGCTGAACACGGACGATCTGGACCCCGCCGCCATCGAGAAGGAACGCGCCGTTCTGATCGAAAAGGCCAAGGAAGAAGGCCGCCCGGAAAACATGATCGAGAAGATCGTGGAAGGTCAGATCAACAAGTTCCAGAAGGACGTGGTGCTGTCCAAGCAGCCGTTCGTCATGGACCCGGACGTGACCATCGAACAGCTAGTCGCCAACTCGGCCAAGGAACTGGGCTCCTCCAACCTGCATCTGGCCGGCTTCGTCCGCCTGGCGCTGGGTGAAGGCGTCGAGAAGGTCGAAGGCCCCGACTTCGCGTCGGAAGTCGCCTCCATGATGGGCGGCAACTAAGCCCCCATCCCCTCATTCGTGAGGGTTTTGTATCAGAAGGGCGCGTTCGGCTTTGATGGCCGGCGCGCCCTTCGTCTATAAGAAGTCGCCTGATTCAAGGGCGCAGCAGCCAACGGACCCTCCGCACATGCCCGACGCCCCCAAAACCTTCCGCTACAAACGCGTCCTGCTGAAGGTCTCCGGCGAGGTGCTGATGGGCGATCAGTCGTTCGGCGTCGACATGAAGA
This sequence comes from Brevundimonas sp., assembly GCF_032017145.1. Taxonomy (GTDB): domain Bacteria; phylum Pseudomonadota; class Alphaproteobacteria; order Caulobacterales; family Caulobacteraceae; genus Brevundimonas. The sequence goes on along the minus strand of NZ_DALZQC010000141.1, from coordinate 5,439 downwards.
CCGTCGACACGGTCGCCAAGGCCGTCGCCGACGTGGCCGCCGAGGGGATCGAAATCTGTCTGGTCATCGGCGGCGGCAACATCTTCCGCGGCCTGTCGAAGGCGGCGGCGGGGATGGAGCGCGCCCAGGCCGACTATATGGGCATGCTGGCCACCATCATGAACGCCCTGGCCATGCAGTCGGCGCTGGAGAAGATCGGCGTCTCGACGCGGGTGCAGAGCGCCATTCCGATGGCCGCCATCGCCGAACCCTACATCCGCCGCCGCGCCCTGCGTCACCTGGAAAAGGGCAGGGTGGTGATCTTCGCCGCCGGCGTCGGCGCGCCCTTCTTCACGACCGACTCGGGCGCCGCCCTGCGCGCCGCTGAAATGGGCTGCGACGCCCTGCTGAAGGGCACCAGCGTCGATGGCGTCTATACCGCCGACCCCAAGAAGGACCCGACCGCCACCCGCTACGAGACCCTGACCTATCAGGACGTGCTGGCCAAGGACCTGCGGGTCATGGACGCCTCGGCCATCGCCATGATGCGCGACACCGGCATCCCCATCGTGGTCTTCTCGATCCGGGAAGACAATTCGCTTCGCCGGACCCTGACCGGCGAAGGCACGTTCACGGTCATTCAGGACGTCGCTTGAACGTCCGCGCGACCCGGAAAAACGAAGAGAGACCAAGACCATGGCAAAACCCGACCTCAAGACCTATCGCGACCGAATGGACCGTTCCGTCGCCGCCCTGAAGGAAGAGTTCAGCGGGCTGCGCACCGGCCGCGCCAACGCCGGCCTGCTGGAGCCGGTGCGGGTCGAGGCCTATGGTTCGGCCTCGCCGCTGACCGCCGTCGCCGCCATCAGCGTGCCCGAGCCGCGCATGATCAGTGTCAGCGTCTGGGACAAGGGTATGGTCGTCGCCGTCGAAAAGGCGATCCGCAACGCCAACCTGGGCCTTAACCCCATCGTGGACGGCCAGACCCTGCGTATTCCCGTGCCGCCGCTGACCGAGGAGCGCCGCAAGGATCTGGTCAAGCTGGCCGGCAAATACGCCGAGCAACAGAAGATTTCGGTCCGCAACGTCCGCCGCGACGCCAATGACGACCTGAAGAAGGCCGAGAAGGCCGGCGAGATCAGCCAGGACGAGCAGAAGAAGATGGAGACCGAGGTCCAGAAGGACACGGACGCGGCCATCAAGCGCATCGACGAGGCCTTGAAGACCAAGGAACAAGAGATCATGCAGGTCTGAGGCGAAACGGCTTTGGGCCTGAAGGGATCGCACGACAGATGACGGCAGACAGCGCCGCCTCTTCAGGGCCGAGCCTCGCGGGTCCGCGCCATGTCGCCATCATCATGGACGGCAACGGCCGCTGGGCCAAGGCGCGGGGCCTGCCGCGCGCCCTGGGCCACCGCGAGGGCGTGCAGGCGTTGAAGCGCACCATCCAGGCGGCGCCGGACCTGGGCATCGAATGCCTGACCGTCTTCGGCTTTTCGACCGAGAACTGGAGCCGGCCCGAGGACGAGGTGTCGGACCTGATGGGTCTGGTGCGGACCTATGTGGCCAGCGACCTGGCGCGGCTGGAAAAGGCCGGGGTCCGCCTGCGGATACTGGGCCGTCGCGAGGGCCTGCCCGCCGATATCGCCGCCATCATCGACAGGGCCGAGTCCCAGACCGCGCATAACGACCAGTTCCTGTTGCAGGTCGCCTTCAACTATGGCGGTCGCGCCGATCTGGTGGACGCCGCGCGCCGTCACATGGCGCGCCTGGCGGCAGGCGAAACGACCGAGCCCCTGACGGAACAGGCCCTGGAGGCGGGACTGACCACGGCCGGTTCGCCGCCGCTGGATCTGATCGTTCGGACATCGGGCGAGCAGCGGCTGTCGAACTTCCTGTTGTGGGAGGCCGCCTACGCCGAACTGGTGTTCCAGGACATCCTGTGGCCCGACTACGGTCCCAAGGCCCTGGCCGAGGCCATCCAAGCCTTTGGACAACGCGACCGCCGCTATGGAGGGCGCGCTGTCTCGCCCTTGCGCGAAACAGCCTGATGGCGGTCAAGCCCCGCGACATCGCCCTGCGCGCCGCCTCCGCCGTGGTCCTGGCGCCCGCCGCCGTGGCGGCGACCTGGGCCGGGGGCGTCTGGTTCCTGGCGCTGATGGTGGCGGCCAGCGTCGTCCTGGCGTTCGAATGGGCGGCGATGAGCGCGCCCCACGCCCGGCGCGTCATGGGCGGGGCCGTCGGCTTCGGCGTCGTCGCGGCGGTGATCAGCGCGCATTTCGGCGTGATGTCGGTGGCCTTCATCATGCTGGTGTTCGGGGCGGCCGCCGCCGGAGTCTATGCTCGCAGTCGCGGGCAGGAGGCGTTGGATGCGGCTTACGGCGTGCTTTATCTGGGCTGGCCGGCCGTTCTGCTGATCTGGCTGCGCGGGGTGGACAGCCCGATCGGACTGCATTGGACCGTGCTGGTCTTCGCGGTGGCCTGGTCGGCGGACATCGTGGCCTATCTGGCCGGTTCGACCTTTGGCGGGCCCAAGCTGTGGCCCCGCTTTTCGCCCAATAAGACCTGGTCAGGCTTCATTGGCGGCATAGTGGCCGGCGCGGTCGCGGGCGGCTTGATGACGGCCTGGGTCGACATGGGCGCCTTGACCGTGGTCTGGGGCGCCATCCTGGGCCTGGCGGCCGCGCTGGCCACGATGGCGGGCGATTTGTGGGAATCGGCGTTGAAGCGGCGGTTCGGGGTCAAGGACGCCGGCAACACCATCCCAGGCCACGGCGGCCTGCTGGACCGCGTCGATGGGCTGATGTTCGCCGTGGTCGTGGTGGCGGCTGGGCGGTTGCTGGTTTTGATGTTGGAGCGCGGCGCGTGATTCATCGTCGTGTCACCGTGCTGGGCGCCACCGGATCGGTCGGTTCCTCGACCCTGGATCTGATGGCCCAGGCCGAGGCGTCGGGAACCGGGGCCTTCGAGGTCGAGGCCCTGACGGGCGGCGCCAATATCGAAAAGCTGGCCGAACAGGCCCGCCGATGGAAGCCGAGGGTGGCGGTCACCGCCGATCCCGCACGGCTGGACGATCTGCGGGCCGCCCTTGTCGGAACCGACATCGCGGCGGCGGCGGGGGAGACGGCCATCGTGGAGGCGGCGACCCGACCCGCCGACTGGATCATGGCCTCCATCGTCGGGGCCGCAGGTCTGAAGTCGGCCTGGGCGGCGGCGGGGACGGGCGCGACCCTGGCCCTGGCCAACAAGGAGAGCCTGGTCTGCTGCGGTCCCGCCCTGATCGAGCGGGTCAGTCGGGCAGGGGGACGGCTGATCCCGGTCGATTCCGAACATTCCGCCATCTTCCAAGTCTTCCCGGCCGAGGCGCCCGAGCGGGTGTCCAAGCTGATCCTGACCGCATCGGGCGGGCCGTTCCGCCAGACCCCGCGCGAGCGGATGGTGGCGATCACGCCGGAGCAGGCGGTGGCCCACCCGAACTGGAGCATGGGCGCCAAGATTTCGGTCGATAGCGCCACCATGGCCAACAAGGGCCTGGAGATGATCGAGGCGGCCTATCTGTTCGACATGCCTCAGGACCGGATCGACGTGGTGGTGCACCCCGAATCGATCATCCACAGCCTTGTGGAATATGTGGACGGATCGACCCTGGCGCAGATGGGGCCGCCGGATATGCGCACGCCGATCGCCTGCGCCCTGGCCTGGCCGGACCGCATCGCCTGGCCGGCGCCCCAACTGGACCTGGCCCTGCTGGGCCGACTGACCTTCGAGGCGCCGGATCTGGCGCGCTTTCCCGCCCTGGATCTGGCGCGTCAGGCGCTGAAGGCCGGTGGCGCGGCGCCGGCCGTTTTCAACGCCGCCAACGAGGTCGCGGCCTTCGCCTTTCTTGACCGGAAGCTGGCGTTTCTCAATATTGCCGCAGTCGTCGCCGAAACCCTTGAACGTGCGACGAAAGCGGGGATGGTTTTCGGCTCTGGAGACGCCTGCGGCGCGGCCCTGTCGGTCGACGCCGAGGTCCGTCTGATGGCCGGTTCCATAATCGCCGGACTGGCGAGCGCGGCCTGATCGGTCGGGGGAGACGATTTTCGAATGCTGGGCGTCCTGGGTCAGATACTGATCTACATCGTGCCTTTCCTGCTGGTGCTGACCTTTATCGTCACCATCCATGAACTGGGTCACTTCCTGGTCGCGCGCGCCTTTGGCGTGAAGGTGGATCGTTTCGCGGTCGGCTTCGGCAAGGCCGTGTTCAGCCGCACCGATCGGCATGGCATCGAGTGGCGGCTGGGTTGGCTGCCGCTGGGCGGCTATGTGAAGTTTTCCGGCGACCTGGACGCCTCCAGCGTGCCGGATCAGGCGGGGCTGAACGAGCTGCGCCAGCGTGTCGTCGCAGAGCGTGGACCGGGCGCGGAGCGCGACTATTTCCACTTCAAGCCCGTGTGGCAGCGCGCCCTTGTCGTCGCCGCCGGGCCTGTCGCCAACTTCATCCTGGCCATCACCATCTTCGCCATCGTCTTCATGGCCGTGGGCGTCCAACTGCGTCCGGCGCGCGTGGCCCAGGTGCAGGCGGGATCGCCCGCCGCCGCCGCCGGTTTCCAGGTCGGCGACCTGATCACGGGCGTGAACGACAAGGCGATCAAGGACGGCAGCGCGGTGACGCGCACCGTCATGCTGTCCACCGGCGATCCCGTGCGGTTCACGGTCGAACGCGGCGCGCAGACGTTGCAACTGACGGCGGTGCCCGAGCGGCGCGAAGAGAACGACCCGGTCGCCGGCCGCGTCAAGGTCGGCCGCATCGGCCTGGGCCTGGGCTCGACCGCCGCCGACGTGCGTCACATCCGCTATGGCCCGGTCGGCGCCGTGGTCGAGGGCGTGCGCCAGACCGGCGATGTGATCGGCTCGACCCTGACCTATCTTGGACGTCTGCTGACCGGCCGAGAGTCGGGCGATCAGTTCAGCGGGCCGCTGGGCATCGCGAAGGCCACCGGCTCGCTGACGACCGCTGCGGTCGAGGCCGGCCCGGCGCCCGGCCAGATCGCGATCAATCTGCTCCTGACGCTGACGACCCTGGCCGCCATACTTTCGATCGGAATCGGCTTTCTAAATCTGCTTCCCATTCCGATCCTCGACGGCGGGCATCTGCTTTTCTACGGCTATGAGGCCGTGGCCAAGCGACCTGTGTCGGCGCGGTTCCAGGAGATGGGCTATCGCGCAGGTCTTGCGCTTTTGGCGGGATTTATGTTGTTCGCGACGTGGAACGACCTACAGAAGCTCAACCTATTCCAATTCCTCGGCGGGCTCGTCTCTTGAGCCGACGCCAGCCCCCGATGGTTTCCCGAATGAATGACATGACCTCTCGCGCCGCCGTTCGATTGAGCGCCCGTTCCAGCCTGCTGGCGCTGGCCGTCGCCGCCGGCCTGGGTGCACCCGCCCTGGCCCAAACCGCGCCGGTGCAGGCCACGCCCG
>NZ_DALZQC010000140.1:0-6937 GCF_032017145.1 Brevundimonas sp. | reverse complement strand
GGCGGCGCGTCGCGGCGACGCGCGTGCGGTGCGGACCGAGGCGGCGGGCATCGCCGCGCTGTTGGCCGACAAGGCGTTCAAGGGACCGATGGCGGATCGCCAGACCGGCTTCGCCGAACTGTTCCAGAAGGTGCTGGAGGGGCGGGCGGCCATGATCGAGGCCGACTATCCCGCCGCCATCGCCGCCTATGGCCGGGCCGCGCAAATCCAGGCGATGAACCCCGAAGGCGGCGATCCGCCGATGATCTGGTATCCGACGCGCCGCAGCCTGGCGGCCGCCCTGCTGGCGTCGGGCGATGCGGCGGGGGCCAAGGCCAAGGTCGGCGAACTGCTGAAGGACTGGCCGAACGATCCCTACAGCTATTACGTCCTGTATCGCGCCGAACAGGCGATGGGCGACGAGGCGGCCGCCAACGACGCCCTGCGCCACGCGGGCGTCGAATGGATCGGCGGGCAGATGACCTTGGCCGAGGCTTAGCGCCCCCGGGCGAACACGGACGGCACGTCGCAGCGCCAGGTCTTCAGCCGCATCGTGATGGCGAAGGCCTCGATCTGCGACAGCACGCCAAGTCCGAAGGTCAGCCACAACAGCCAACTGGCCTGGCCAAACACGAACAGCTGAACGAACAGCGCCCACAGACACAGGCAGAACAGTTTGGACAGCCAGTGGTGAGGAGAAGCCTCGCGCCGAAAGCGGGCGAAGCTGACGGCGTGGTTGGCGATCTCCAAGACGAGCAGGATCAAGGCCAGCGGCCCCACCACGGCCGCCAGGGCGGGATGCATCAGCCACAGGGCCAAGGCGGCCCCCAACCAGAAGATCACGTCCGCCCGACCGTCCCAGCGTCGAAGTGTCGGGGTGACCAGCTTCAGCCGCCGCGCGATGACGCCGTCGAAGATGTCGGACAACACCGCCAGCGACAGCAGGATCGCGGCCGCCCCGCCCGCCTGGGGCGCGATGATCGCCAGGCCGACCAGCGCGGGCGCGCACAGCAGCCGAAAGACGACCAGAGCCCAGGGCAGGCGGTTCAGCATGGCGGGCCTACTTCTTCGCGGCCTCGATCATCTTGCCGATCTCGGCAGGGTCGATGCTGGCGGCGGCCTTGCCGTTGACGAAGAAGGTGGGGGTGCCTTGCAGGCGCAGGGCGGCGGCCGTGGTGTGGATGTCGGCGATGTGGCGGGTGGTCTCGGGCGAGGCCAGGGTCGCCTTGGCGCGGGTCATGTCCACGCCATGCGCGGCCAGGATGGCGTCGATGGACTGAAGGGTCAGGGCGCGTTCGTTCATCAGCGCGTCGTACACCTCCAGATACTTGCCCTGTTGATGCGCGGCCAGGGCGGCGCGGGCGGCGTATTGCGAGGTGACGTCGTCTCCGCGGTCCAGGATGGGCCAGTCCTTGAAGACGAAGCGAACCTCGGGGTGGGCGGCCATCAGGGCGCGGTAGTCATGGGCCACGGCCTTGCAGCCGGGGCAGCGGAAGTCGAAGAATTCGATCACCGTGACCTTGGCGTCCGCCGGACCGAAGGCGGGGTCGCGGCTGTCGGGGGCCAACAGGCCCGCGTTGGCGGCGACGGCGGCGTTGGTCTCGTCTACGCGGGCCTGGCCCTCCTTGGCCTGAAGCGCCTGGCTGGCCTCCTGCAAGACCTCGGGGTGGGCCAGCAGATAGGCGCGGACGTTGGAGCCGCCGGTGAAATAGGGGGCGGCCGCCAGACCCAAGGCGACGACCGACAGGCCCAGGGCGATGTAGCCGGCGCGCCCGCCGCTCAGCAGCCCCGCCGTCCTGGGCTGGGGCGCGGTTTGGGGTTCGGGTGCAGGCGCGGGGGCGTCGTCGGTCATGGATACTCGCAGTCGGGAAAATCAGTTCAGGGTCGTGGGCCGGCGGGCGGCCTCGCGTTGGTCCAGGTCGCGCAGGTCGTCGGGCGTGGCGCCCGAGGCCAGGACGATGTCCACCGCCCGGCGCCATTCGATGGAGCCGGGGTCCAGCATGGACCGGGCGCGCAGGGCGAACTGGGTCGCCTGTTTCTCGTCGCCGCCCGCGAAATAGTATTCGGCCGAGGCCAGGCGCGCCTCGCCCTCCTTGCCCTGGGCGGCGTAGGCCTGGGCCAGCAGGCGCCAGGCCATGGTGTTGTCCTTCTCGGCGACGACCGCGCGTTTCAGCTGGTCGATGGCCTCGTCCAGATTGGCCTTGTCATTGGTTTCGATCAGGGCGTGGGCCAGGTTGACGCGAAGCAGGGGGGCGTCGGGCTTCAGCCGCACGGCCTCGCGGTGAGAGGCGACGGCCTCGGCCGGTCGGCCCTCCTCGAACAGGATCTGGCCCTTCAGCTCCTGGAAATAGGGGTTCGCGACATCGCCGGCGATCAGGGCGTCCACGGCCGCCAGGGCCTTGTCCGTCTGGCCGTCGCGATACCAGGCGATGGCGCGGGCGTAGCGGCCGGGCAGGGAGACGTCGGTGGACGGATAGTCCCGCAGCGTGGCGGTGGGCGCGTCCATGAAGGCGTGGATCTTGGCCAGGATCAGGGCGTGCTGGGCCACCCGCTCGGGGCTGTCGCGATGGTCGTAGTGCGGCTGTTCCTGCACATAGCGACGCAGGGTCTCGATACGCTGGGACGACAGGGGGTGGCTGCGAAAATAGGGATAGCGCCGGGCGTCGGAGAAGACCTCCTGCGAGCGGAAGTTGTCGAAGAAGGACACCAGGCCCGCGCCGGATTCGCCGGCCGCCTCCAGGCCGCGCGCGCCGGTCAGATCGGCCTCGCCCTCCTGACCCTGCATGTAGCGCAGGGCGCCCAGGGCGCCGAAATACTGGCTGGATCCCAGCAAGGCCACGCCCGCGTCGGGCGCGCCCGCCGCGATGGCCAGGGCGCCCAGGGCCATGGTCATGAACATCGGCTGTTTGCCGGCGTTCTGGGCGCCGTCGCGCAGGGTGTGGCGGTTCTTGATGTGTCCAGCCTCGTGCGCCATCACGCCCAGCAGCTCGTTGGGCGTCTTGGTGCGTAGGATCAGGCCGGTGTTGACGCCCATGATCCGCCCGCGCGTGGCGAAGGCGTTCAGTTCGTCGTCATTGACCAGCAGGACCTGGATGTCGGACGGGTTGAGCCCCATGGCCGTGAAGACCGGGTCGGCCCATTCGCGCACGATCCCCTCGACCTCGGTGTCGCGGATCAGGCTCTGCGCGGCGGCCTGGCCGGCGACGGACAAGGCCATCAAGGCCGTCGCCGCCGCCGCCAGAAGACGGGATGCAGATCGGGGAAGCCACCTCATGGCTGAACTCCAATAGCGACCGGCCCCCGCCTGCATCCTGACAATCTAATCGTGACCGATCAGCGGCGCCACCATCCGCGCTTGGGCTTTTCGGGCGGTGCGACGATCTGGTTGGGATCCTCGGCGATGATGGCCTCGACGTCGATCTCGGGCTTGGGCGCGACGAAGGGTTCGGCCAGGACGGCGGGCGAGGGCTCGACCGGCGACGGCGCAGGCGCGGCGGGCTGCTCGACCGGGGCGATCTCGACCGTCTCCGAAACCAGCGCCTCGTGCGGGGTCACGTCCAGATCGGCCGGTTCGCCTTCCACCGTCGCCTCGTTCGGCTCGATGGCCGTGTCGGGGTGCGGCTCGGTCGCGATCTCGACGTTGGCGCTGGCCGACTTGCGACGCACGCGGCGACGTTGCGGTTCGGGCGCAAGGGCCGGCGCGGCGGCCTCGATGGTCTCGCCGGTCGGTTCGACCATCACCGCCATCGGGGTGTCGGGCGAGCCGTCGGGCGGCATGCCTTCGTTGGTGGCGCGGTTCTCGACCTTGATCTCGTGCGCCGCGCCGGCCTCGCCGCCACGACCTCGACCGCGACGACGGCGGCGACGCGAGCGGCCGCCTTCCTCGTTCGTGGTTTCGGCATTGGCTTCATCAACCGTCGCACTCAGAGGCTCGACGCCAGCGTCAGCTTCAGGACGCCCGGCGCGTTCAGGGCGCTCGCTGCGGCCTTCGCCGCGACCGGGGTTCAGCGGGTCGAACCAGACATAGGGATCGTCCAGCGAGGGCGTGCGGCCGCGCACCCAGGTATAGACGTCGCGCTCTCCGTCCTCGCGCATCCGGCGACCGCCGCGACGGCCGCGACGGCGACGACGGCCGTTCTCGTCTTCCTCGTCGTCAGAGGCGTCGTCTGCGGACACGGCGTCCACGGCCTCCTCGTCGCGCCGACCGCCGCGACGACGGCGACGGTTGCGACCGCGGCCGTTTCCGTCGTGACGCTCCGACCGCTCGCGTGGTTCGTCGTCGTCGGTGTCCTCGCGCTCCAGCGAGTCCTCGTCGTCGTCCTCGTCGTCGGCGACGACTTCCTCGTCCTCGTCGTCCTCTTCGTCCTCATAGAGCGAGGCGTCGAAGTCGTCGTCCAGATCGGGCATTTCGATCTCGGGCGCGACGAAGTCCTCGTTGGTCTCGGTGCGCTCGATACTGTGTTCGCCCTGACCCAGGCTGTGGTCGATCTGGACGATGACGTTCAGGCCGCGACGTTCCAGCAGGGCCTGCAGATAGGCGCGCTTGTGGTTCAGTATATACAGGCCGACGGCGGTGCAGACCTTCAGCACAACGACGCCTGCGCCGTTCTTGCCGGCCTCGATATCGACCGCGCGCAGGGTCATCAGGGCGGCGGATTCGGCCGAGCGGATGCGGCCGGTGCCTTGGCAGTGGGGGCAGGCCTCGGTGGCGCCTTCGATCACGCCCAGGCGGCGGCGTTGGCGGCTGATCTCCATCAGGCCGAAGGGCGAGATGCGGCCCATCTGGATGCGGGCGCGGTCGGACGACAGGGCGTCCTTCAGCACCTTCTCGACAGCGCGGTTGTTCTTGCCCTCGTCCATGTCGATGAAGTCGATCACGACCAGGCCGGCCAGGTCGCGCAGGCGCAGCTGGCGGGCGGCCTCGACGGCCGCCTCCATATTGGTCTTGAACGCCGTCTGTTCGACGTTGCGTTCCTTGGTGGCGCGGCCGGAGTTGACGTCGATGGCCACCAGGGCCTCGGTCTGGTTGATGACCAGATAGCCGCCCGACTTCAGCGGCACGACCGGCTGGTGGATCTGGGTCAGCAGTTCCTCGATGCCGTTGGCCGCGAACAGAGGCCGCGAGCCGCGATACAGGTGAACCTTCCTGGCCTGGGCCGGCATCAGCACGCGCATGAAGTCGCGCGCTTCCTTGAAGCCCTCGACGCCCTCGACCTGGATGCCGTCGAAGTCCTTGTCGAACATGTCGCGCACGGCGCGGCGGACCAGGTTCTCTTCCTCGTAGATCACCGAGGGGGCGTGAGAGGCCAGGGTGGTCTCGCGGATCGTCTCCCACAGGCGCAGCAGGTATTGATAGTCGCGCTTGATCTCGGCCTTGGTGCGCTTGGCGCCGGCGGTGCGGATGATCAGGCCCATGCCTTTCGGCACGTCGAGCGCAGCGACCGCGCTCTTCAGGCGGCGACGGTCCGAGGTGTTGGTGATCTTGCGGGAAATGCCGCCGCCCTTGCCCGTGTTGGGCATCAGCACGCAGTAGCGACCGGCCAGCGACAGCCAGGTGGTCAGGGCCGCGCCCTTGGCGCCGCGTTCGTCCTTGACGACCTGCACCAGAAGAATCTGGCGGCGCTTGATCACGTCCTGGATCTTGTAGCGACGCATCAGGCGGCGCTTCAGCCGCTCTTCGTCCGCCAGGGCGGCTTCCGGGTCGATGTCGTCGCCGGTCGATTCGCGATCCAGATCGTCCTCGTCCTCGTCGTCGTGCGCCTCGGCCATGATGGCTTCGCGGTCGGCGACGGGAATCTGGTAATAGTCCGGGTGGATTTCGTTGAAGGCCAGGAAGCCGTGGCGATTGCCGCCGTATTCGACGAAGGCGGCCTGAAGGCTGGGCTCTACCCGCGTGACCTTGGCGAGGTAGATGTTGCCGCGAAGCTGGCGCTTCGCACGGGATTCGAAATCGAATTCCTCAATCTGGCGCCCGTCCACGATGGCGACCCGGGTTTCCTCCGGGTGGGCCGCGTCGATCAGCATGGTCTTTGACATGGAATATCTCTCTCTGGCGCGCGCTGGCCGGCCGGCCCGGAACACCGGGTCGGATCATGGCGGCTCGCCGAATGAAGCTAGGGGCCGGCGCGCGCGACATCCCCTCGCCGAGAACGGCGAAGCGGGCTTGATCAAGCCGTTGGGGTGCGCAGGCGTTAAGGCCCATGGAAGTCGTCGGTCCTGAACCGGGCGCGCCAATCCCTTGGGAAGGCCGCGTCCCTGGTCCGCTCTTCGAACCCTCGGCGATGCCGGGAGATTCTAGGATTGGTGAAAGTCATCGCCGCGAGGAGGGCGCGCCAGGCTTCGCAGGGGGCGAAATCGGCGCGATCGGTTCGCGAGCGGTCACAGCATAGTCACGCAATTCGCGAATTAAAAGGCGTCGGCCTTAACCCCCTGAATACGAGCGTCTGGCATCCTGGGGGCAGAGTAGGCTTTCAGTAGGTTCGCCGGCGCAAATGAGCGGTCGCGTTTTGACAGGTCTGATGCGCTGGGGCGCGAAGGAATGGGCGATGACCGCCCTGGCCTTCGCGGTCATCTGCGCCGTGGGTCTGTTCGGCACGCGCGGCTTTGCCTGGGGCGCCCAGGGCGATGTGCTCAGCGTGCGCTTCGGCGCCGACGGCGACCGGACCCGCGTGGTCATCGATCTGGAAAAGGCGGCGCAGGGCCGGGTGGTGGACGCCGGCGGGCAGGGGCGCGTCACCCTGGCGCTGAACGGTGTGGCGCCGGGCCGGGGGCTGAACGGGGACGGATCGGGACTGGTGCGATCCTACGCCGTATCGGCCTCGGGCGGATCGTCGCGCCTCCAGCTGGAGCTGGCGCGCGGCAGCGAGATCGAGCGGCGCTTCCTGCTGCCGCCCGGCGACGGGGTCAGCCACTATCGCTATGTCATCGACCTGAAGGCGGTGGGCGGCGCCGTCGCGGC
>NZ_DALZQC010000139.1:0-6973 GCF_032017145.1 Brevundimonas sp. | reverse complement strand
TGACGGCGGGCGGCGCCGGCGGTGCGGGCGCGGGCGGCGCGGTTCGCATCACGGTGTTCGGATGAGCCGGCGTCGATATCCGGCCGAGCCGGTCGAGGTGCTGGAGGACGAGGCGTGGGAAGCGCCCGATAGTCTCAGCGACACGGAATGGCGGGCGCAGTCGGGCTGGGACGGCCGCTGCGACCCGGCCCCTTATGACGAGGAGGACGGACGATGAGCGGACGTGTGCAGAAACCCCTGGCCGAGGGGCGCTGGCTGTTTCGCCGCCTCTACGCCTTTGCGGTCAGCGCGGGGCTGTGGGTTCTGCTGATGCAGGTGGTGGGGCGGATGCCGCCCCAGATGCTGCCGCGCACGGCGGACGGGTTGATGGGGCTGCTGGCCCTGATCCTGGTCCTCTATCTGGTGGCGCCGACGGCCCAGCAGTTGATCGCCCTGTCGGCCAATGCGCGGCTGCGGATGCCGGGAGGGCGGCCATGAGCTTTCGTCTTTCCGTCCGGTCGCGCGCGCGGCTGCAGGGCGTGCATCCGGCCCTGGTCGCCGTGGTGGAGGCGGCCATCGTCCGCTCGTCGGTGGACTTCATGATCACCGAGGGGCTGCGCACGCCCGCGCGTCAGGCGGCCCTGCTCGCGGCCGGGGCCAGCCGCACCCAGCGGTCGCGCCACCTGACCGGCCATGCCGTCGATGTCGCCGCCCTGGTCGAGGGGCAGGTGCGCTGGGACTGGCCGCTGTATGGCCGGATCGCCGAGGCGTTCAAGGCGGCGGCGTTTGAGCGGAAGACGCCCCTGATCTGGGGCGGCGACTGGAAGACGCTGCGCGACGGGCCGCACTTCGAGCTGGATCGAAAGGCGTTTCCATGAGCCCGCCGTCGCTGTTTCGCGTCCTGACGCCGGTGGGCTGGATGGCGGCGGGCGTGGCGGCCGTGATCTGCCTCGTCGTCCTGCTGGGCGGATTGGGCTTTCGCTGGGACCCGCTGAACCTTCAGCAGAAGCGTTTGGCGGCCGCGCAGGATCGAGCCCGCACAGCCTCGACCGAAGCGGCGGCGCAGGACCGGGCGCGGCGACTGGAGGCTGAAGGCGCGGCGGATCAGGCGCTGCGCGTCGACCACTATCAACAGAAGACGACGAAGGCCGAGCGGGCGACCGCCGCCATCCTCGTCCAGGCCAGGAGCGCCGATGACGCCGACCAACCCTTGGACCCCCGTCGCGCTGATCGTCTGCGCGATCATGACGGCCAGCTGTGCCGGATCGCGCCCGATCTCGACGGTTGCGCCGCCGCGACTGGCCCTGCCGCCGGCGGCGACGCGGCCCTGCGCCCTGGCCGTCCTGCCGGCTGAGCCGACGGCGGGAGATCTGGAGGCGGCCTATGTGCTGCGCGGCGCCCAGATCGTGGCCTGTGACGGCGCGCGACGCCTGGCGGTCGAGACGTTGCTGGCCGAACGGGCCATGCAGGCCGCGCAACAGCCCGGGCAGGGCGCGCGCCGGTGAAAGCCCTGCAGAAACGACTCGGCAACTTCTGCCGCCCGACGGCCGGACTTGCCGGGTCGTTGCGCCCATCAGGTCTATAAGTTCAATGAAATCAAGGCGAGGCCGGCCCGGCGCGGGCCTTGGCGACTGGCCCCGCCCTTGCTCCTGATGGGACCGAGCAAAACGCTCCTGGCGCTAAAATGGCGTCGGACATCACACGAAGTGAACAGGAAAAGCCAAAATGGCTAACAGCATCAATACGAACTACGGCGCCGCCATCGCGCTGCAGAACCTCAATGCGACCAACGCTCAGCTGGATCGCACGCAGAACCGTGTCAACACGGGCCTGAAAGTCGCCAGCGCCAAGGATAACGGCGCGATCTACGCCATCGCGACGACCCAGCGCGCCAATATGGGCGCCATGGATGCGGTCAAGAATTCGCTGCAACGCGGACAGTCCATCGTCGATGTGGCCCTGGCCGCCGGCGACACCGTCACCGCCGCTCTGGAAGAGATGAAGCAGCTGGCGGTCAACATCCAGTCGTCCGTCGCCGGCTCTGACGCCGAAGCCGCCTATCTGAAAGATTTCAATGCGCTGGGTGGAGAGATCGACAAGGCGCTGAAGGGCGCCAGCTTCGACGGCGTGAATCTGTGGAACACGACCACGGCGACGAGCTTGACCACCAGCGTCAGCGGCGGGACCTATCAGATCGGTTTCGGCACGGTGGACAAGGCGGCGGCGGCCCCGATCACGGCTGTCTCGGGCGGCGCAGTCGATCGGGCCGGCGCCACGACCACCATCGTCGATGCGGCGATCAAGGAAGTCACCACCAACCTGGCCACCCTGGGCACCCAGTCCAAGTCGGTGGGGCGCCAACTGACCTTCGTGGGCAAGCTGCAGGACGCGACCGAGGCCGGCATCGGCAATCTGGTGGACGCCGACCTGGCCAAGGAAAGCGCCAAGCTGACGGCGCTGCAGACCAAGCAGCAACTGGGCGTGCAGGCGCTGTCGATCGCCAACTCCTCCAGCCAGATCCTGCTGAGCCTGTTCCGCAACTAAGGCGGCGGTTCGGCGTCACGGTCGGGCGCGGGCCAGTCGCGCGTCCGCCCCGTACATCATGCCTGCACCTAGGCAGATCTTGCCGGGTGCAGCGTACGGCTCGGCAATTTCTGCCGAGAAGGAAGGATGGTAAATCATAGGTTAACACGTAAAATCAGTGACTTATGAGGATTGCGGGCCGACGAGCCTGGCCCGGCAATTGCTTCTTACCCACCGAGCAAAAAGCTCCTGGCGTCAAAATGACGCCGGACATCACTTGAAGTGAAAAAGGACGGCCAAAATGGCTAACAGCATCAATACGAACTACGGCGCGGCCATCGCGCTGCAGAACCTCAACGCCACCAACGCTCAGCTGTCGACGACCCAAAACCGGATCAGCACCGGTCAGAAGGTCTCCTCGGCCAAGGACAACGGCGCCATCTTCGCCATCGCCACGACCCAGCGCGCCAACATGGGCGCCATGGATGCGGTCAAGAACTCGCTGCAACGCGGTCAGTCGATCGTGGATGTGGCCTTGGCGGCGGGCGACACCGCGACCTCGGCCCTGCAGGAGATGAAGGCCCTGGCGGTCAACATCCAATCGTCAGCAACGGACTCGGATGCTCAGAAGGCCTATCTGGCCGACTACAACGCCTTAGGCAAGGAAGTCGCTTCCGCGCTTTCGGGCGCCAGCTTCGACAGCGTGAACCTGTGGACCACGGCCGCCGTCACCAACCTGACGACCAATACGTCGGGCGGAACCTATGGGATCGGGTTCGCCGCTGCGCCGTCGGCAGACGCCACCCTGACCGCCGTCAACACGGGCGCGATCACGGCCGCCAATGCGACCGTCGCGAACGTGGACGCCGCGATCAAGACCGTGACGACCAGCCTGGCCACCCTGGGCACCCAGTCCAAGTCGGTCGGCCGTCAGCTGACCTTCATCGGCAAGCTGCAGGACGCGACCGAGGCCGGCATCGGCAATCTGGTGGACGCCGACCTGGCCAAGGAAAGCGCCAAGCTGACGGCGCTGCAGACCAAGCAGCAACTGGGCGTGCAGGCGTTGTCGATCGCCAACTCCTCCAGCCAGAGCCTGCTGAGCCTATTCCGCTGAGGCCCGGAGGCGTGATCCGTTTCGACGGCGCGCCAAGGCTTCGTCACCGGGGGCCGGTTTCGGCCGGCCGCCAACGCCCTGAGCAAAACGCTCCCGTCGCCAAAACGGCGACGGCCATCACGAAGTGAAGAAGGACAGCCAAAATGGCTAACAGCATCAATACCAACTACGGCGCTGCAATCGCCCTGCAGAACCTCAACGCCACCAACGCTCAGCTGTCGACGACCCAAAACCGGATCAGCACCGGTCAGAAGGTGTCGTCGGCCAAGGACAATGGCGCAATCTTCGCCATCGCCACGAGCCAACGGGCCAGCATGGGCGCGCAGGATGCGGTCAAGAACTCGCTGCAACGGGGTCAGTCGATCATCGACGTCGCCCTGGCCGCGGGCGATACGGCCGTGTCCGCCCTGCAGGAGATGAAGGCCCTGGCGGTCAACATCGCGTCTTCGTCGGGCGACGCCCAGGCGGCCTATCTGGCCGACTGGAACGCGCTGGGCAAGGAGGTCGATTCGGCTCTGAAAGGCGCCAGCTTCGATAGCGTGAACCTGTGGAACACCACCACGGCGACCAATGTCACGACCTCGACGGCATCGACGGGCAACACCTACCAGATCGGCTTTGGAACGACGGACAAGGCGGCCGCCACGGCGATCACCGACATCACGGCGACCGCCGCCGCTCCGACGGACGCCGCCACCACAGCCGCCTTCGCCACCAAGGTGGACGCAGCCATCAAGGCTATGACCACGGACATGGCGACCCTGGGCACTCAGTCGAAGTCGGTCGGTCGCACGATCAACTTCGTCGGCAAGCTTCAGGACGCGCTGGAATCCGGCATCGGCAATCTGGTCGACGCCGATCTGGCCAAGGAAAGCGCCAAGCTGACGGCCCTGCAGACCAAGCAACAGCTTGGCGTGCAGGCGCTGTCGATCGCCAACTCGTCCAGCTCGATCCTGCTGGGCCTGTTCCGCTAAGGCGACCGGCCGGGGCGGCCCCGTCGCCCCGGCCGAGCGTCCGTCACCCCTAGAGGCGCGGGGATCCATTCCCGCGGGGAGCCATGACAAACCATGTCGCGAGAGTAACAAGCGTACCCCCGATCCCTTCAACGCCTGCGTCCGGCCCGGTCGCGCACCCCCACGCCCGAAACGACAACAGCGACGTCGGCCAGTATCGCCTGACGATCGAGGCGATCGGCCACAATCGCTACGTCTACAAGGTCCTGGACCGGGTGACGGGCGAGGTTATCCGTCAGTTGCCGCGCGAGGACGTTGAGATGCTGGCCGTCGATCCGACCTATCGTGGCGGAAAGGTGGTCGACACCTCGGTCTGACGACTGGGATCGGCTCTGAAACTGTTAACGCCGCCGGCTCGCCGGACGGCGCAATCATGGTTTCCGGCGCGTTAACACTCCGATCACGACTCATGGTTAACTCTGGACGGAACAGAACGTCCGGGGCTTGAAGCCATGACCACCAGCATCCACACCAACACCTCGGCGATGATCGCCCTGCAGAACCTGAATCGAACCAACGACCAGTTGGCTTCTACACAGAGCCGGGTGAATACGGGGCTGAAGGTTCAAGGCGCGCGGGATAACGCGGCCGTCTGGGCCGTCGCCCAAGGCCAGCGCGCGGATCGCGGATCGCTGGAAGCCGTCGCGACCAGCCTGAAACGCGCGACCTCTATCGCCGATGTGTCGCTGGCGGCCGGCGAGCAGATTTCGGACCTGCTGGTCGAGTTGAAGAGCAAGGCGACCGCCGCCTCCGACGAAAGCGCCACCCTGGCGATGCGGACCTCCTACAACGACGAGTTCCAGGCGCTGTTGAAGTCGATTCAGTCGTTCGCGGACAATGCGATCTTCGACGGATCCAACATTCTGGACGGGTCGGCGACCGCCGGCGTCAATTTCCTGGCCAGCGCCGATGGTGCGGAAACCATCACGCTGAACCGCCAGAACCTGACGCTGGCGGGTCTGGGTCTGGCGGCCAACGCCGCGGCGACGCCGGCCACGACGGCGCCGGATCTGCTGAGCAAGGCCAATGCCGACAACGCCCTGACGCGGATCAACGCCGCCATCTCCACCAGCACCGCGCGTCTGGCCGAACTGGGCGCCCAGTCCAAGCAGATCGAACGTCACACCACCTATGTCGGCAAACTGTCCGATGCGCTGGAGGCGGGCATCGGCAATCTGGTGGATGCGGACATGGCCAAGGAAAGCGCCCGCCTGACCGCCCTGCAGGTGCAGCAGCAACTGGGCGTCCAGGCCCTGTCCATCGCCAACCAGTCGCCGCAGATCATCCTGTCGCTGTTCAAGGGCTGATCGGGATTTAAGGGTTCGTTATCGGGCCGGGCGGCATGATCGACGCGGAGCCGCCTGAATGATCAACAACAGCTATCTGCTGGGTCTGTTCGGGACGTCGACGGGGGCGTCGTCGTCGCCGATCGGCATGGCCGCGCCTGTAAAGGCCAGGAAGACCCAGCCGACGGCGCCGTGGGCCTCCACCGCCGCCGCTGCGGCGCCCAAGGCCAGCGACATGGTGCGCGCCGCGCTGGCCGGGCGGCGACTGATCAACGAGGCCGCCGTCGATCTGGATATGGCCGGCGCCTCGGCTGACTATCGCAAGCTGTTCGCCCTTTATCAGGGGCTGAACGCCCTCAGCGCCTTAGCCGACCGCGCCAACGCCAAGGGCCTGAGCAGCGCGGAAGCCGCCCAGGTCGGCAAGCGGTTCGAAGCGGGCATGGTCGAGATGTCCAACTATCTGAAGTCCGCCGGTTTCGAGGACGTGCGGATGGTGCAGGGCGTGTCCAAGTCCACGGTCAAGACCGGCTTCGCGCTGGAGAAGGCCCAGACCACCTTCACCACGACCCCAATCCACGACGGCGCGCTGAGCGACAGCGTCAAGGCGTTTCAGGGCGACGTGAAGTTCGCCGTCACCATCCGCACCAACGCCGGGACGCAGTCGGTCGGGATCGACCTGTCCGACATGGGCGCCACGCCCCGGACGATGGATAATGTGATCGCCCATATCAACGGCGCGCTGGAGGCCGCCGGGGTCGACACCCGCGTCGAGCGTCAGATGATCGAGGGCCAGCCCAAGGTCATCAAGAGCGGATCCAAGACCATCACCCTGCCGGCTGGGCCGGACCAGTGGGCGCTGCGCGTGCGCGGCGCCGTGGGCGAGACCGTCGGCTTCCAGGCCGTCGATACGTCCGATGCGGTCTATGTGACCCAGGGCTCCGGCGCCAACGGCGCGGGGCAGCTGCTGAAGTTTCAGGCCGACGGCGGCGCGGCGCCCGGCGCCCAGCAGGGCGTCGACGATCCCTTCTGGGTCGAGGGGCGGGCAGGGTGGACCGATC
>NZ_DALZQC010000138.1:0-7024 GCF_032017145.1 Brevundimonas sp. | reverse complement strand
CGCCCAGAGCGGCGGGCAGAGCGGCGGACAGACCGGCGGGCGATCCGCTGCGGCCGCCCCCTCTTCGCCGCCGACCACGACACCCGCCGCTTCCCCGACCATGCCGACGGCGCCGAACTGATCGGTCCGCCGTGGCGTGGCCGTCATCATCGGCCTATATGAGCACGCGATGAGCGATCATTCTCACATCCGTCCCTGGCGCCATATCGAGCGTCGCAAGAGCCGCCAGATCAGGGTGGGGTCGGTTCTGGTCGGCGGCGACGCCCCGATCAGCGTCCAGTCCATGACCAATACGCCGACGTCGGACGCCGCCTCGACGATCGACCAGATCCGCCAGTTGGAAGAGGCCGGGGCCGACATCGTGCGCGTCTCCTGCCCCGACGTGGAATCCACCGAGGCCTTCAAGACCATCGCGCGCGAGGCCAAGGTCCCCTTGGTCGCCGACATCCATTTCCACTACAAGCGCGGCATCGAGGCGGCCGAGGCCGGGGCCGCCTGCCTGCGGATCAATCCGGGCAATATAGGCAGCCCCGACCGGGTGCGCGATGTCATCCAGGCCGCCCGCGACAACGGCTGCTCCATGCGGATCGGCGTCAACGCGGGCTCGCTGGAGAAGGAACTGCTGGAAAAATACGGCGAGCCCTGCCCCGACGCCATGGTCGAAAGCGCGCTGAACCACGCCCGCATCCTGCAGGACAACGACTTTCACGAGTTCAAGATTTCGGTGAAGGCGTCCGACCCCTTCCTGACCGTCGCCGCCTATCAGCAGTTGGCCGAGGCCATCGACTGCCCCCTGCACCTGGGCGTGACCGAGGCCGGCCCCCTGCGCACCGGCACGATCAAGTCGGCCATCGGCATGGGCTCCATGCTGTGGGCCGGGATCGGCGACACCATCCGCGTGTCGCTGGCCGCCGATCCGGTCGAGGAGATCAAGGTCGGCTTCGACATCCTGAAGTCGCTTGGCCTACGCCACCGTGGCGTCAACATCATCGCCTGCCCGTCCTGCGCCCGTCAGGGTTTCAACGTCATCGAGACGGTGGCGGTGCTGGAGGAGAAGCTGGCCCACATCTCGACGCCCATGAGCCTGTCGGTGATCGGCTGCGTCGTGAACGGACCGGGCGAGGCCCTCTATACCGACATCGGCTTCACCGGCGGCGGCAAGGGCGCGGGCATGATCTATCTGAACGGAAAGATCGCCCACAAACAGGCCAACGACGGCATGATCGACCACATCGTCGAACTGGTCGAACAGAAGGCCGCCGAACTGGATGCCGCGCGTTCGGCGGCGCTTCAGGCGGCGGAATAGGACTGGGTCATCTCGCGCTTTCCGCCGCTCAACCTTCACCGTTCCGTGATTGACGCTCGAGAGTGAAAGTGCAACCTAGGCTATAGGTCCGCCTGGGGAGGCCGGACCCTGTTTCACCGAGGGGTTTCATGATTTCAAAGACCGTCGCGCGCTTTGGCGCGCGTGCGTTCACGCTGGTCGGCGTGGCGCTTTCCTTGCCTGCGTGCGCCACCGTGACGCGGGGATCCAGCCAGCAGTTCACGGTCGAAAGCACGCCGCCCGGCGCCCAGGTCAGCACGTCGAACGGCTTCGAATGCCAGGCCACACCCTGCACCTTCCGCATGCCGCGCAAGGACGCCTTCCGCATCACGGTGGCCAAGGACGGCTATGTCGCCCAGACGCACGAGATCAGCAGCAGCGTCTCCGGCGCCGGCGGCACGGCCATGGCGGGCAACATCCTGATCGGCGGCCTCATCGGCGGAGCCATCGACGCCACGTCCGGCGCGATGAACGATCTCAAGCCCAACCCTCTGGTCGTCACCCTGCGTACCCCGGCGGAAGAGGCGGCGCCGGCGCGGGCCGCTGCGACACCGGCGCCGGCCGCCAGCAACCCATAGGCGTCATCGACGACGGCGAAGACGCGGCGGCGGGCGCCAGTCCGCCGCCGTTTCTCGTCTCAGATCACCTTGAACAGGCGCAGGGCCTGATAGCCGGCCGAAAGCAGGACCACAGTGCCGACGCCATAGGTCAGGACGCGGCGGGGAGCGATGCGGGCGATGACGCCGGCTAGGGGCGCCGCGATCAGGCCGCCGGCCACCAGGCCCAGCACGGCCATGGCGTGGGTGGCGATGCCCTCGGCCTCCTGCCAATGACCGGTCAACAGGGCGACCAGGAAGGTGGCGGAAATGGCGGAGGTGACGAAGAACTCGGCCGTATTGGTCGTGCCGATCGAGGCGCGCGGGTCCTGGCCCGTGCCGACCAGGGTGGTGGTGACGGTGGGGCCCCAGCCCCCGCCGCCGACCGCGTCGAAAAAGCCGCCGACCAGGCCCAGGGGTCCTGCGAACTTGCGCGGGAAGATCCGCTCGCGCGTCTGGCGGGTGGCGCGCCAGATGATGACCAGGCCCATGACCGCCAGATAGGCGGTGATGAAGGGCCGCATCACGTCGCCGTCGATGCTGGTCAGGACGAAGGCCCCGATCCCACCGCCGACGACCCCGCCCAGGGCCAGGGGCACGAACAGTTTCCAGTTCACGTTCTTGTTGACCGTGTGCGATCCGGCCGAGGCGGCGGTGGTGAAGACTTCCGCCGCGTGGACGCTGGCCGAGGCGGTCGCAGGCGGCACCCCGAACGACAGCAGCACGGTCGAGGAGATCACCCCATAGGCCATGCCCAGGGCGCCATCGACGATCTGGGCCAGGAACCCGACGGCGAGGAAGAGAAGGAAATCTTGCATGGCGGCCCCAACGACGGGCGAAGGTTGCGATCTATTTCCCTAGCGGGTCAATAGGAGAAGAAATGGCGGCGGCTTGCAGAAGCGTTCGCGCCTCGAACACCGCCGCCAGGGCGTCGCGGCCGTCGCGCAGCACGGGCTGCAGCGGGCAGGTTTCGACATCCGGGCAGGTCTCGCACGGGCCATAGGCGGTGCGCGAGGCGCAAGGGGCGAGGGCCAACGGCCCTTCCAGGGCGCGGATCACATCGGCGAAACTGATGGCGTCGGCCGGCGCCGCCAAGGCGTAGCCGCCCGACCGCCCGCGCCTGGACATCAGAAGATGCTGTCGGCGGAGGTCCAGAAGAATGGCCTCCAGAAACTTGCGCGGGGCCGCCGACGCCTCTGCGATTTCGGCGATGGTCGCCGGCCCGCCCCCCGGCAGGCCGGCCAGATGGACCATGGCGCGCAGCGCATAGCGGGACCGGTTCGACAGCATGGCCTGTGATGGCGCGCCGCTCCGACCGGCGCAAGACGGTCTTCACCCGGTCTGGCCCAGGCGAGCGACGGCCTCCAGGATTTGTGCGCCGTTGTACGGCTTCAGCACCAGGGCCTCGGCCAGATCGGCGTGCCGGGCGGCGGCGCTGACGTCGCCGGAGATGAAGATGACCCGCACGTCCCAGCGCGAGGTCAGGACCTCGGCCAACTCCACGCCCGTCATCTCGCTGGACAGGTTGATGTCCAGCAGGGCCGCGTCGATGGCGTGGAGCGCGGCGGCGGCCTCGGCGGCGGCGGCGCTGTGGAAGGGTCCGACGACGCTGTGCCCGGCCTCGGTCAGAAGCTCGGTCAGGCTGGCGGCGGCGTCGGCGTCGTCCTCGACCACCAGCAGCGTCAGAGCCTCGGCGTCGGAGCGCGGTGCGTCGCTGGAGGCGGCCGGCGCCTGGCGCGTCACCACGGCCCGCAGATCGCGCCACACCTCGGCCGACGGCCGGTCGGTGTCCAGGTCGTAGATGGCGGCCATGGCCTTTAGTTCGCGCGCATCCTCGGGCGACAGGTCGCCGCCGGTGTCGGCCAAGCGTGTGTCGTACAGCCGGCACAGACGCTCCACGCTGTCGGCGACCGGGTCGGTTTGGGTGGGCGCGTGATCGGGTTCGGTTACGGGCGGGCGATCGAACATGAAAAGTCCTCCTAACAGCCTTGCCTTCGAACCAGCTAAACGGCCAAGGCGGATTTCGTAACCGCGCCTGACGCCATCGTGACCGGGACGTTATCGCCGATCACGAACGCCTTATCGACCGGCGCTGGGCGGCGAAGCGGCTTGCAATCGACACGACCGCGCCTGGCGGCTAAGGACAGGCGCCCTGTCGCCCGCTTCCAGGATACCGTCTTTTGCGTTTGCCCCAGGCCCGTCTCGATCAGGTGCTCGACCGCTTTCACGAGGTCGAGGCCCGCATGGGCGCGGCGACCGACGGGGCCGAGATCGTGCGCCTGTCCAAGGAGCACGCCGAACTGAAGCCGGTGGCCGACGCGGTTCAGGGCCTGGCCCGCGCCCGCGCCGAAATGGCGGACCTGGAGGCCATGACCGCCGATCCGGAAATGGCCGCGATGGCCCAGGACGAGTTGCAGCTTCTGAACGACGCCCTGCCGGGGCTGGAGCGCGACGTCGCCCTGCTGCTGGCGCCCCGCGACGCCGACGAGAACGCCTCGGCCGTTCTGGAAGTCCGCGCCGGAACCGGCGGCGACGAGGCGGCGTTGTTCGCCGGCGACCTGTTTCGGATGTATTCGCGCTACGCCTCCACGCGCGGCTGGCGGATCGAACTGGATTCCGCGACCGAGGGCGATGCGGGCGGCTATAAGGAAATCATCGCCACCGTCACTGGCGAGGGCGTCTTCGGCCGGCTGAAGTTCGAAAGCGGCGTCCATAGGGTTCAGCGCGTGCCGACGACCGAGGCGGGGGGGCGCATCCACACCTCGGCAGCCACGGTCGCGGTCCTGCCCGAGGTCGAGGACGTCGAGATCGAGATCCTGGACAAGGACATCCGTATCGACACCTTCCGCGCCTCCGGCTCGGGCGGGCAACACGTCAACAAGACGGATTCGGCCGTGCGCATCACCCATATTCCGACCGGGATCGTGGCCACCAGTTCCGAGAAGTCCCAGCACGTGAACCGCGACAAGGCGATGAGGAACCTGCGGGTGCGGCTGTACGACATGCAGCGTCAGGCCAAGGATCTGGCCCGGGCGGATTCGCGCAAGTCGCAGGTGGGATCGGGCGACCGCTCGGAGCGTATCCGCACCTACAACTTCCCACAGGGGCGGGTGACAGATCACCGCATCGGCCTGACCCTGCACAGCCTGCCGCAGGTTCTGGAAGGCGATATCGACCCGCTGCTGAACGCCCTGATCGCCGAGGATCAGGCCGCCCGCCTGGCCGATCTGGAAGCCGAGTTCGGCTGAGACCTCAGGCCAGCACGCCGGTCAGGGGCAGGATGAGGACCAGGGCGGTAGCGGCGGTATAGCCCGCGAAGGCGTGCACCGTGCGACGGCGGCCGGAGGCGGCGGGATCGTTCAGGTTTGAGCGGTTGGCCCACAGGAGATAGGCGGCCTGGATCGTCCAGCCCGCCAGAAACGCGATGACCGCCCAGGCGCTGAGCGCGGCCAGGGCCAGGCCCGAGGTCAGAACCAGCAGCCCGCCCAGCGCGATCACACCGTCCGCCAGTTGATCGTTGAAGGATGTGGACACCAGACCCGACAGGGCCTGCTGAAGCCGCCAATTGAGCCAGGCCTGATACAGAAGCATCAGCCCGCCCAAGACGTAAAACACCCCGATCGCGCGCGCTGCCCACTCCATGGCGAGAATATGGCCACCGTTTTTGCGCCCTGTAATCCGACAAAATAACTGAGATGCTCGATCCACGACGGATCGAAGCCTTAAAGACACAACCGACGATATGCGAGCCTGGGCGCAACCCTGCAACTAATCGCTGTTCATCGTGTCGTCGTCATGATGCGCAGCCCCGCGCATTTGCGTGGTGCGTCCCTCCCGCCCCGGCGCCATACTGCACCGTCCCCCACTCCAAGTGAAACAAGCGCCCCATGGCCCTGGTCGAGATCACCCGTTTCCCGGATGTTTACGAAGCCGATCTGGCGGCGGCGTTTCTGGCGGATCAAGGCATCCAGGTCGAGGTGACCGAACGCTTCCAGACCACCGTCGATCCTTTGATGCAGCGCGCGCTGGGACTGAGGCTTATGGCGCCGTCGGATCAGGTGGAGGCGGCGCGGGATCTGTTGGCGCGGGCCGCGCGGGGTGAATTCGCCGCCAAAGACGAAGAGGATCTGATCGCCCCAAGCTCGACGACCCGCAATCTCGGCCGGGGAATGGCCCTGACGCTGGCGTTCATGGGCGCCTTCTGGGGAAATAGCCTGCCTCAGCGGCTGCGGACCATCCACTGGATCGGCCTGGCGTTGATAGCGGGCATTATAGCCCTGTCGTTCATCGCCGCCTTGAGCATCTGATCTCAGGCGCAGTGTGAATTAGAGAAGGCGGCGAGAGCCTCGCCGCCTTCTTCAAAGTCTTACAGGTCCAGCAGGGCCCGTTGCGGATCTTCCAGCAGCTCCTTGATGCGAACCAGGAAGGTCACCGCCTCCTTGCCGTCGACGATGCGGTGATCGTAGCTGAGCGCCAGATACATCATCGGGCGGATCTTGACCTCGCCGTTGATGGCCATCGGGCGCTGGACGATGTTGTGCATCCCCAGGATGCCCGACTGGGGCGCGTTCAGGATCGGCGTGGACATCAGCGAACCATAGGTGCCGCCGTTGGTGATGGTGAAGGTGCCGCCCTGCATCTGATCCATGGTCAGGGCGCCGTCACGGGCGGCCTTGCCCAGGGCGCCGATGCCCTTCTCGATGCCGGCCAGCGACAGCGCATCCGCGTCGCGCAGGACCGGAACCACCAGACCCTTGTCGGTGCCGACGGCGACGCCGATGTCGTAGTGGTTCTTGTAGATGATGTCCGTGCCGTCGATCTCGGCGTTGACGGCCGGGATTTCGTGCAGGGCCGCGACCACCGCCTTGGTGAAGAAGGACATGAAGCCCAGCTTCACGCCGTGGCGCTTTTCGAACACTTCCTTGTACTGGGCGCGCAGGGCCATGACGTTGGTCATGTCCACCTCGTTGAAGGTGGTCAGCTGGGCGGCGGTGTTCTGGGATTCCTTCAGGCGACGGGCGATGGTCTGACGCAGGCGCGTCATCTTCACCCGCTCTTCGCGCGGCTGGTCGGCGCGCGGGGCGGCCGGCGCAGCGGCGGCGGG
>NZ_DALZQC010000137.1:0-7240 GCF_032017145.1 Brevundimonas sp. | reverse complement strand
CGCCATCGGCGCGGCCTCGGCCCGGCGCGTCATCTCCGCCGCCCTGGCCGGGGTCGGACGCGCGCCCGAGGACGTGGTGCGGATGCTGGACGAGGCGTCCCAGGCCGTCCAGTTCAACCGCGACCTGTTGCAGACCACGCTGGACAACATCGACCAGGGCGTGATCGTGGTGGACGAGGATCTGCGCGTCACCGCCTGGAACCGGCGCTATGTCGGCATGTTCGACCTGCCCGTGGGCTTCGTCCACGTCGGCCTGCCCATCGCCAGCATCTATCGACTGAACGCCGAGCGCGGCGAAAGCCCCGACGATATCGAGACCTGGGTCGAACGCCGCCTGGAGGCGCTCAGCCGCCGCATCCCCCACGATCACGAACGACAGCAGCCGGACGGCCGGGTGCTGCGATCCTCCGGCGCGCCCATCCCCGGCGGGGGCTACGCCACCAGCTATACCGACATCACGGCCCTGCGCCGCGCCGCGCGCCAGTTGGAGGAAGCCAACGAACGGCTGGAGGCCCGCGTCGCCGACCGCACGGCGCGACTTGACGAGGCCCGTCAGATCGCCGAGGACGCCACCGCCTCCAAGACCCGGTTCCTGGCCGCCGCCAGCCACGACCTGCTGCAACCCCTGCACGCCGCGCGCCTGTTCATCGCAGCCTTGAAGGAGGAGCCGGCGCTGGAGGATCCCGCCAGCCGCACCCTGGCCGTCAACGCCGACCGCGCCATCGACAGCGCCCACCGGCTGCTGACCGCCCTATTGAACCTGTCCAAGCTGGAGGCCGGCGGGGTGCGGACAAACGTGACCCGCGTGTCGCTGGGCGGCCTGTTCGACGATCTGCGGCGCGAGTTCGCGCCGGTGGCCGAGGCCAAGGGCCTGTGCCTGACCCTGACGCCGACGCGACTGTGGGTGACGTCGGATCGCGACCTGCTGCGCTCCATGCTGCAGAATCTGGTGGCCAACGCCATCCGCTACACCGACCGGGGCCGGGTTCTGGTCGGGGTGCGGCGGCGCGGCGAGACGGTGCGGCTGTTCGTCTGCGACACCGGGCGCGGCATTCCAGAGGCGCAGCAAGAGACGGTGTTCAACGAGTTCGTGCGTTTGCCCGGCGCGGCGGTGGACGAACCCGGCGCGGGCCTGGGGCTGGCCATCGTCAAACGCCTGTCCAGCCTGCTGGACCATCCGCTGTCGCTGACCTCGACGCTGGGGGCGGGCGCCACCTTCCGCATCGACCTGAGACGCTGCGCGCCCGACGTGGCCGCCGAGGTCGCGCCATCGCGCGACGTGCGCCTGCCGCTGGCGGGGCTGAGGGTGCTGTGCGTGGACAACGAGCCGGTGATCCTGGACGCCCTGAACGCCCTTCTGACCCGCTGGGGCGCGCGGCCGACGCTGGCGGCCGGCGTCGAGGCGGCCATGGCGTCGCCGGGACCGTTCGACGCCGCCGTGGTCGATCTTCATCTGGGCGACGGGCCGGAAGGCTTCGCCGTCATCGACTGGCTGCGCCCCCACGGCGTGCGCCGCATCGCCCTGGTCACCGCCGACACCCGCGACGGGTTGAACGAACAGGCCACGGCCGCCGGCGCCGTCCTGCTGCCCAAGCCGATCAAGCCGGCGGCGTTGAAGGCTTTTCTGTCCAGTTAGGGTGATCGTGTTCCCAGGTCATGGGGCCTTGGAAGGCGTCCATCACGACGGTAACGACGAAGTCACGGAGGACACGACGCAACCGAACGCGGGTGGGCTCCTCGTTCCGCGTCCAAGCCGCCGCCGCAGAGCTTCAGGACGTGCTGAACGGGCAAGGCGCCCTCCTGTTCGCTGTGATTTCGCCGTGACCGCTGTGATGAAGCTTTTGAACCACGCGGATGAGTCCAATGAAGGCGTCAAGCCGGGTCCATCTGCTTGGCCAGGATGACTGCCTGGGTGCGGTTGTGGACGCCCAGCTTCCTGAACACGCTGGTCAGGTGGGCCTTGATGGTGGCCTCCGAGACGCCCAGGTCGAAGGCGATCTGCTTGTTCAGCCGACCGGCCTTCAGCCCCTCCAGGATGCGTAGCTGAGAGGGCGTCAGGCTGGCCACCCGTTCGGCCAGGTCGTCGTTCTCGGCCTGGGGCACGTCCGGCGACCAGCCGTCGCCGGCCAGGATGGCGGCGATGGCCTCGACCATCTGCGGCAGGGCGGTGGACTTGGGGATGAAGCCGGCGGCGCCCAGACCCAGGGCGTTTCGCACCACCGCCGCCTCCTCGCTGGCCGAGACCACCGCGACGGGCGCGGCCGGATGTTCGGCCCGCAGCGCCGCCAGCCCCGCCATCCCCTCGCTGTCCGACAGTTTCAGGTCCAGCAGCAGCAGATCGACCGGCCCCGCCTTCAGCGCGGCGCGCGCCTCGGCCAGGCTGGCGCACTCGATCACCTCCGCGCCCGGCGCGGCCTTGTCGACCGCCGAGCGCAGGGCGGCGCGGAACAGGGGATGGTCGTCGGCGACGACGATGCGATCCATAGGCGTCCTTCCCTGGGGCGGTCTTCCCATGCGCGGCGTCTGACCGGCCGCGTCGCCGCCACCATGGCGCCGTTCGACTTTGGTCGAAACTAGACCAATGGCCAATGGCTTGGCGAGGACATAGGCGGAAAGCTGGGATCAGGGACGCCTGCGGAGACGGGCGCGGAGGATATCAGCATGACCAGGACCACCCTTTTCGCGGGCGCCGCCGTCGTCGCCCTGTTGTCCGCGCCCGGCATGGCCTCGGCCCAGTCCAGCCAGGCGGCGCTGGAAGCCCGCATCGCCCAGTTGGAGGCCGAGCTGAACGCCCTGAAGGGCGAGGTCGTCGCCGCCCGCACCCAGCAGGCGGCCCAGGCCCAGGACATCATCCGCCTGGAGACCCGGCCGGCCGCGCCCGCCCCTGTCCAGCAGGCCGCGTCGCCGGCATCCCTGAGCGAGGGCTTCCGCATCGGCGACCACACGGTCAAGTTCGGCGGCTTCGTCAAGGTTGACGCCTACGCCAGCCGCTATTCCGGCGGCGATCCGGTCAATGGCGACGCCCTGCGCGAGTTCCACATTCCCGGCTCCATCCCCATCGGCGGCGCGAAGGAGGATACGGCGACCGACTTCAACGCCCGCCAGACCCGCTTCTGGTTGACCACCGACGGCGTGGTCGGCGGCCACAAGATCGGCACGCGGATGGAGATGGACTTCCAGACCCTGCCCGGCGCCGGCGATCAACGCACAACCAGCCCGGCCAACCCGGCCCTGCGCCGCGCCTTCGTCACCATCGACAACTGGCTGATCGGCCAGGAGTGGACCAACTTCCAGAACACCGCCGTCCTGCCCGAATCCGCCGATTTCATCGGCGCGGCGGAAGGCACGGTCTTCGCCCGTCAGGTCCAGGTCCGCTATACGCGCGGTCCCTTGTCGGTCTCGGTCGAGAACCCCGAGACGACCGTGACCCCGTTCGGCGGCGGGGCGCGCATCGTCGCCGACGACAACAGCCTGCCGGACTTCACCGCCCGCTATGCGGTGTCCCGACCCTGGGGCGATGTCCAGGTCGCCGGACTGCTGCGCCAACTGAAGTATCAGAACCCGGCGACCAGCATCGATTCCACCGCGACCGGCTGGGGTCTGTCGGCCTCGACCAAGATCAAGGTCGGGTCGAAGGACGATCTGCGCCTTATGGTGACCGGTGGCGAGGGCATCGGCCGCTATGTGGGGCTGAACTTCTCCAACGACGCGGTGCTGGACGCCTCGGGCGATCTGGACGCCATCGGCGTGGTCGCCGGCTTCGCCGCCTATCGCCACGTCTGGGCGCCCGGCTGGCGCTCCAGCCTGATCTGGTCGGCGCAGAAGGTGGACAACGACGTCGCCTTCACCGGCCTGTCCGCCAACCGATCGGCCCAGAGCCTCCACGCCAACTTGATCTGGTCGCCGGTTACGGCGTTTGATGTGGGGGCCGAACTGATGTTCGCGGATCGCGAGATCGAGACCGGCGCCAGCGGCGACATGACCCGTCTGATCCTGTTCGCCAAATACGGATTCTGATTTCCGCCGGAGACGCCTTTCGTGCCTGATCTCGACCTCTATCCCGTTCCCGCCGACTGGGCCGCCAAGGCCCATATGAACCGGCAGGCCTATGAGGCGGCGCGGATCGCCGCACGCGAAACCCCGGACGCTTTCTGGGCGGAACAGGCCCGGCGGTTGGACTGGATCACCCCGCCGACCAGGATCAAGGACGTCTCCTTCAGGAAGGAGGATTTCCGCATCCGCTGGTTCGAGGACGGGGTGCTGAACGTCTCGGCCGAATGCATCGACCGCCACCTGCCCCACCGCAAGGACGAGACGGCGATCATCTGGGAAGGCGACGACCCCGCCGACAGCCGCCGCATCACCTATGGCGAGCTGCACGCCGAGGTGTGCCGCATGGCCAATGTGCTGAAGGCGCATGGGGCCAAGAAGGGCGACCGGATCACCCTTTATCTGCCGATGATCCCAGAGGCCGCCTACGCCATGCTGGCCTGCGCGCGGATCGGAGCGATCCATTCGGTCGTGTTCGGCGGCTTTTCGCCCGACAGCCTGTGCGGCCGGATCGAGGACTGCGGCTCCAACCTGGTCATCACCGCCGACGAGGGCCTGCGCGGCGGCAAGCACGTGCCGCTGAAGGCCAATGTCGACGAGGCGCTGAAGAAGGTGAAGGTCGACACCGTCCTGGTCGTGCGCCGCACCGACCGCGACGTGCCGATGACCGAGGGGCGCGACTTCGACTATGGGCTGGAGGCCGCAAAGGTCGATGCCGACTGCCCGCCCGAACCGATGAACGCCGAAGATCCGCTGTTCATCCTCTACACCTCCGGCTCGACGGGTAAGCCCAAGGGCGTGCTGCACACCACGGGCGGCTATCTGTTCTGGGCCGCCTGGACGCACGAGATCGTCTTCGACTATCGCCCCGGCGAGGTCTTCTGGTGCACCGCCGACGTGGGCTGGGTCACGGGCCATTCCTATATGGTCTATGGGCCGCTGGCGAACGCGGCCACGACCCTGATGTTCGAGGGCGTGCCCAACTATCCCGACGCCGGCCGTTTCTGGCAGGTGGTGGACAAGCACAAGGTCGAGATCTTCTACACCGCACCCACGGCCCTGCGCGCCCTGATGCGAGAGGGCGACGCGCCGGTGAAGGCGTCGTCGCGCGCCTCGCTTCGTCTGTTGGGCACGGTGGGCGAGCCAATCAATCCGGAAGCCTGGCGCTGGTATCACGAGGTGGTCGGCGACGGCCGCTGCCCCATCGTGGACACCTGGTGGCAGACCGAGACGGGCGGCCATCTGATCACGCCGCTGCCCGGCGCCACGGACCTGAAACCCGGCTCCGCCACCCTGCCCTTGCCGGGCGTCGAGCTTGAGATCGTGGACGCCGAAGGTCGGCCGCTGGACGGCGCCGTGTCGGGCAATCTGTGCATCACCGACAGTTGGCCCGGTCAGATGCGGACCGTCTATGGCGACGATCAGCGCTTCTTCGACACCTATTTCTCGACCTATCCGGGCCGGTATTTCACCGGCGACGGCTGTCGTCGCGACGCGGACGGCTACTATTGGATCACCGGCCGGGTGGACGACGTCATCAACGTCTCGGGCCACCGCATGGGCACCGCCGAGGTCGAAAGCGCCCTGGTGCTGCACGACGATGTCGCCGAGGCGGCCGTGGTCGGCTTCCCCCACGACATCAAGGGCCAGGGCATCTACGCCTATGTCACCCTGAACAAGGGGGTCGAGCCGACCGAGGACCTGCGAAAGGCCCTGATCGCCCATGTCCGCCAGGAGATCGGCCCCATCGCCGCGCCCGACGTGATCCAGTGGGCGCCGGGCCTGCCCAAGACCCGGTCCGGCAAGATCATGCGGCGAATTCTGAGAAAGATCGCCGAGAACGACATCGGCGCCCTGGGCGATACCTCCACCCTGGCCGATCCGTCAGTGGTGGACGATCTGGTCAAGAACCGCTCCGGGTCGTGAGGGCTGAAATAGGGGCGCGCGCTTCAAGCCCGGCCTTTGGCGGTCTATCACTGCGGCGACCCGCCGCAGCCTGAGCCAGCCCATGCCTCGTTTCCTGTCCCGCCTGCCGATCGACGGCTATCTGCTGGCCCTGATCGGCATGGTGGTTCTGGCGGCTCTGTTGCCCGCTGGCGGTCAAGCGGCCGTAGTGCTGGACGGGGTGGTGAAGGTCGCCATCGCCCTGCTGTTCTTCCTTTACGGCGCACGGATGTCGCCCGCCGCCATCGGCGCCGGTCTGATGCACTGGCGTCTGCAGGGCGCCGTCTTCCTCAGCACCTTCCTTCTGTTTCCCATCCTGGGTCTGGGCATCGTCTTCTTGATGCGCGGTTCGCTTCAGCCCGACCTGCTGACGGGGATGCTGTATCTGTGCCTGCTGCCCTCGACGGTTCAGTCGTCGATCGCCTTCACCTCCATCGCCAGGGGCAATGTGGCCGGCGCCCTGACCAGCGCCAGCCTGTCCAATTTGCTGGGCGTCATAATCACCCCCCTGCTGGTCGCCTGGCTGATCGGCGGCGCGGGCGGCGGCATTCGGCTTCAGTCCATTCTGGACATCGGCCTGCAGATTCTGGCCCCGTTCGCGGTGGGTCAGTTGTTCCGGCCCATGCTGGTGGGCTGGCTGACCAGACACGCCAAACTGACCAGCATGGTCGACCGCGGCTCTATTCTTCTCATCGTCTACGCCGCCTTCAGCGAGGGGATGGTCGCGGGGGTCTGGTCGCAGGTCTCGCTGGGCGATCTGGCCAAGGTTCTGGCGCTGAACCTCGCCCTTCTGGCCATTGTTCTAAGCCTGACCCTGACCATCGGCCGCGCGTTGAAGTTCAACCGGGGCGACCGGATCGTCATCCTGTTCTGCGGATCGAAGAAGGGGCTGGCCGCAGGCGTGCCCATGGCCAGCATCCTGTTCGCCAGCGCCTCGGTCCCGCTGATCGTCCTGCCGATCATGCTGTTCCACCAGATTCAGCTGTTCGCCTGCACCATCATCGCCCAGCGCTACGCACGCGAAGACGCGGCCCGCCTGAAAGACGAGCCGCAGGTCGAGGCCGTCTGATCTGGTGAGGAGAAGGGCCTGGGTTCGATCAACCTTCATTTGGCTGACGTTCTAACCCGTCATTCCGCGGCTGAGCGGAGCGAAGAACCCGGAATGACGGCTTCTTACAAGCGGTGGATCGCTCTAGGCAGTGTGGACAAAGTGTTTGATCCAGAGTCGGATTGAAGCGACGAGGAC
>NZ_DALZQC010000136.1:0-7384 GCF_032017145.1 Brevundimonas sp. | reverse complement strand
CGCCGCCGCCTGCGCCCTGGCGCGCGAGATGGTCGATACCCCCACCGCCGACATGGGACCGCTGCAGATCGAGACCATCGCGCGCGAGATCGCCGAGAGCGCCGGGGCGACCATCGCGGTGACCGAGGGCGACGCCCTGCTGGACGACAACTATCCGGCCATTCACGCCGTCGGCCGCGCCGCCGCCCCGCACCGCGCGCCGCGCCTGATCGAGATCGGCTGGAAGCTCGACCGGGCCGACCTGCCGCTGGTGGCCCTGGTCGGCAAGGGGGTGGTGTTCGACACCGGCGGGCTGGACCTGAAACCGGCCGCCGGAATGCGCAACATGAAGAAGGACATGGGCGGCTCGGCCCACGCCCTGGCGCTGGGGCGTCTGGTCATGCAGGCGGACCTGCCGGTGCGTCTGGTGGTGATCGTGGCGGCGGTGGAGAATGCGGTGTCCGGCGACGCCTTCCGCCCCGGCGATATCCTGAACAGCCGAAAGGGTCTGACCATAGAGGTCGGCAATACGGACGCCGAGGGCCGGCTGATCCTGGCCGACGCCCTGACGCGGGCGGGCGAGCACGAACCGGACCTGACGCTGGACTTCGCCACCCTGACCGGGGCGGCGCGGATCGCCCTGGGGCCGGAGCTTCCGCCGCTCTATACCGACGACGAGACGCTGGCCGGTCAGTTGCTGGCGGCGTCGGCCGCGGTGGGCGATCCGCTGTGGCGGATGCCCCTGTGGGCCGGCTATCGCGCGGCGCTGGACGCGGAGATCGCGGACCTCAGGAACGACCCCGCCGGTTGGGCCCAGGCCGGATCGGTCACGGCGGCCCTGTTCCTGCAGAAGTTCGCCCCGACGACCGGCGCGTGGGCGCACATGGACATCTTCGCCTGGAACCCGCGCGCCCGCCCCGGCTGGCCCGAAGGCGGCGAGGCCCAGACTTTGCGCGCCTGCTACGCCATGCTGAAAGCGCGTTATTCGGGGTAGGGCCGAATACCTTTTCATCGTCATTCCGGGGCGTCCGTAGGACGAACCCGGACCCGAAGGGCGGCGCGTAGCAGCCAACCCAAGAGGCTCGCAATCCGCCGCCGACTACGTCTAGCAACGGCGTCGAAGCCCTGGGTTCCGGGTTCTTCGCTTCGCTCGGCCCCGGAATGACGATCTAAGATTTCGACCGGCTAAATGTCGATTGGTCCTAGGCGAAGACCAGACCCGGTTCGGCCTCGTCCGATCCGGGGCGTGGCGGACGCGGGCGTCGTGGCTTGCGGGGGCGTCGGACTTGGCGTGCGCCCAGACGCTCAATCCTTTGCAGGGTTCTTCGTCGCAGGGCGGTGGCGACATGGGTCAGGCCGCGCCAACCGGCCAAGGCTTTCAGGCTGATGGCCAACACCATCAGGTCGAACAGGACCGTGACGTCGAACATCAACACCCAGCCGATCATGTCGGGCGCCGCCATCGCCGCCAGCTTCAATCCCTCGGCCTCGAACACAAAGGTCGCGACAACTATCACTGTGGCGACCAGCAAAAGGCTGATGACCTGGCCGTGCGCCACCCGCCCCAGCATACGCGCGGGCGCCTGGACCAGGGCGCGACGCAGCGCCTCACCTGCCGCGCTGGGGTCAAAGGCGGTCAGCCCGAACAGGATCGACAACAAGAGAAACACCAGCACGATACGCTCCACCCGCATTCGCAATGCTTTCCGACGTGGGCACTTGCGGCGACGCTTCAAGATGGGCGGGCAGCCGAAGAACGCAGTTCTGTTGATTTCCTTCGAAAAAGCGACGCGCGTTAACGGCCCCTAAGCCATCGGGGGATAAGGCTGTGGGCTCAATCACGCGAGTTCACGTTGACCGACGTCCTCGATCTTGTTCCGCCCGGCGACCGCCTCGCCCGCCCCGACCTCGCCGAACAGGCGTTGGAGGGTCTGGTGCGCGCCGGGGCCTATCGCGCGACCGAGGCGATGCATTGCCGCGTGGCGGTGGCGGACGTGCTGTCGGACGCGGAGGCGCGGATCGACCAACTGCTGCACGGCGAAATCTTCGACGTTCTGGATCGGTCGAACGGCCGGGCCTGGGGTCGGGCGCGGCGCGATGGCGTGGTCGGCTGGGTGGTGGCCGACAGTCTGTCGGCCGGCGCGCCCCTGGCGACCCATCGGGTGGCGGCCGTGGACGCCGCCCTGCCCCTGAACGCCCTGGTGGTCGAGGGGCGCGAGGGACTGGATGCAGGCGATCTCAGCCCCGTCGGCGTCTTCGAGACCGATCTGGTCGCGGTGGCCGAGCGCCTGCTGGGCCGACCGCACGCCCTGGGCGCGCGATCCTCGATCTCCACCGACTGTTCGGGCCTGGTGCAGCAGGCGCTGCTGGCCTGCGGTCTGGCCGGCCCGCGCCGGTCGGACGCCCAGGCGAAGCTCGGACGGGCGGTCGCCGCCGGCGAGGCCCGGCGCAACGACATCATCGTCTGGCGCGCGCCTGAAGGCGATCACGACTGGACCGGCCATTCGGCCCTGATGCTGGACGGCGAGCGGATCATCCACGCCACGGGCGGCAAGGGGGTGGTCGTCGAACCCCTGGCCGAGGTCGAGGCGCGCCTGATCGCCGAAGGGTTCGAACCCGCGCTTTTCCGCCGCCTTTAGTCCCGCATCGTCCGCATGGCGCCCAGCCGGGCGAAGGCCAGGGTCAGCGCCTTGCGGCGGGCGGGCGCCAAGCCGATCACCGGCGCGTCTCGCACGACCGCCCCGCCGAAACCGTCTGCGACGATCAGGCCCGGTTCGTCGGGGAGAATGGCTTGCGGAAACTCGGGCGCGACGGCGAAGAAGAAGGCGTCGCAGAACGGTCCGTACTCGTGCCATTTGCGGTCGACCCGATAGTCCTCGACGCCCGACTTGACCTCGCAGATCACGATGTCGCCCTTGCGCCCGATCCCCATGACGTCGGCTCGCCGGCCGTTGGGCAGGCAGACCTCCAGCAGCGGCGCATAGCCCATGTCCATCAGCAGCCGCGCGGCGCCCCGGGTCACCGACAGGGTCGTCTCCGGGCGGCTGAAGACCAGTTCGAGATGGACGGCGGCGGACATGCCGACAGCTTATGTTCCGGCTACGTTCCCATCGCAAGCGTCGCCTTTACAGGCCGGTGTGGACCAGCCGCCCGGTCGGAAAGCCCATGACGCGGACGCGGGCCAGGATGCGGTCGCGATCAGCCTGGGAGGCGTTCTGATTGCGGTGCCAGATCCACCAGTTCGACTTGTCCGGCAGGCCCATGATGGCCCAGCTGTAGTCCGGCGCGTGGTCGTAGACCCAGTAGTTCTGGCCCCCCAGGCCGCCGAAACTGAGCAGGCCAGTCAGGCTGAACCGGAACTTGGCGTTGGTGGCGGTGTCCGTGACGCGGGCGTTGGCGCGCAGCACCTCCACCTTGCCGTCGTTGCGACGGGTGCAGGTCACGGCGATGGCGTAGCGGTCGGCGGCGCCCTGCGGGGTGAAGTCGATCTGGGCGCGGCTGCAGTCCTTCTGGACGGTGTTGTGATTGCGCTCGATCTCGAACCAGCGGCCGTCGAACCGATCCAGATCCACGCCGGACGCCTGGGCGAAGGCTGTCGCGGGCAGGAAGGCGAGGGCGGCGGAGGCGGCGGTCAGGCGGGTGCGAAACACGGGCGTATCCTCGTTCGGTATGAAGGGAATACGGATCGCAGCCGTGATCGGTTGTCAGCGCGCCAAGGCGTGTCGGTTGATCGCCCATTCCGCGCGGGTCTGGCCCCACAGGTCCACGACCTCGTCCTGCAGCGGCTCGGGCAGGACGCCGGGGCCGCGATTGCGCGATCCCAGGCGCGCGGCGACCGCCGCCGAGGCCGCGTTGTCGGGCGCGACGCAATGGATCACGTCCTCCCAGCCCAGCACGTCGAAGGCGTAGTCCAGAGTCGCGGCGGCGGCCTCGACCGCATAACCCTGGCCCATGGCGTCGCGGTGCAGGCTCCAGCCCACCTCGCGGCCAGGCCAGCTATAGGGGTGCAGCGGGCCGATCCGCCCGATCCATCGGCCGGTCGATTTCTCCAGGATGGAGAACATCCCTTCGCCGGTCAGGGCCCACATGCCGGCGACGGTGCAGATCAGACGCCAGACCTGGGGCGCGGCCTGGACCCCGCCGATGAAGCGGGTGGTTTCGGCGTCGGCCATGAAGTCGACCCAGCGCGGAAAGTCCTCGACCGCCGGCGGACGCAGGATCAGACGCTCGGTCTCCAGCGTCGGACCCAGGATCACATGCGGCGGAACGGCGTAGGCGTGGCTCACAACAGATACTCCCGTTCCAGGTCGTAATGGCTGCCGGCCTCGGTCAGAACGCTGGAATACAGGCCGAAGCGATCAATGCAGATCGGCGGCGAATGCAGCAGATTGTGCCCGGCCATCCAGGCGCCGATGCGGTCGGGATTGGTCTGGGGCTTCAGATAGGCCAGGGTGACGTGGGGGCGATAGTCGCGCGCCTCCATCGCCACGCCCGCGCGCTGGCCCGCCGCCTTGCAACGTCCGGCTAAAACCGACAGCCGTTCGTTGGGCGTCTCCACCCCGGCCCACAGGGTGTGGCTGCGGTGGTCGTCGCCAAAGTCGCCGACGCCCTTCAGCGCAATCTCGAACGGGGCGCCGACCACGCGCGCCAGTTCCGAGGCCAGGTCGTCGGCGCGCCGTTCGTCCATCTCTCCATAGAAGGCCAGGGTGACGTGCAGCGCCTCCAGCGGCCGCCACCGCGCGCCCGGCAGGCCCGACTGGCGGCGCTGCAGCGTGTCGGCGACATCGGGCGGCAGGGTCAGGGCGGCGAACAGACGAACCATGCGACGGAAGGTAGCGGCCGGAACACAAGCCTCCAAGCCCGGTTTTCCTTGCAGTGAAGGCCTCGGCTCACGATATTCGAGGCCAGTGACCGGAGAAGCCTCTCCGGCCAATCGGAGAAGGTTCGTCGCCATGAGCGATTTCAACAACGGCTACGCCCGTCCCATGCCGCAGACCGTCGACATGTCGGTCGACGCCGGCCTGCGCAGCTTCATGCTGGGCGTTTACAACAAGCTGGCTCTGGGTCTGGTGGTCGCTGGGGCCCTGGCCTATGTGACCGGCAATGTGCCGGCCGTTCAGCAGCTGCTGTTCGCCCAGACGGCGGACGGCCGGATCGGCCTGACGATGCTGGGCATGATCGTGCAGTTCTCGCCGCTGGTGATGCTGTTCGGCTCGATGTTCTTCATGAAGAACCCGACGGCCAAGGGCGTGAACATGCTCTACTGGGCCGTGGTCGCCACCATCGGCGCGGGCATGGGCATCCTGTTCCTGCGCTACACCGGCGGTTCGCTGGCCTCGACCTTCCTGGTGACGGCGGCGGCGTTCGGCGGCCTCAGCCTGGTGGGCTACACCACCAAGAAGGACCTGACCGGCATGGGCAGCTTCCTGATCATGGGCGTGATCGGCCTGATCGTCGCCTCGATCGTCAACATGTTCATGCAGTCCGGGACCTTCTATCTGATCATCTCGGGCTTGGGCGTGCTGATCTTCGCCGGCCTGATCGCCTATGACACCCAGCGTCTGAAGATGACCTACTACGCCCTGGGCGGCGACCAGAATGCGATGGGCGTGGCGACCGGCTTCGGCGCTCTGAGCCTGTTCATCAACTTCGTGAACCTGTTCCAATTCCTGCTGGCCTTCATGGGCGGCAACCGGAACTAAGGATCATCGAAAGACCAATGCGAAAGGGCCCCCTCGCGGGGCCCTTTCTTTTTGGCCAAGGGTTATGCAGCGTGAGGGTTGTGTGTCACTCTCCCAAAAGGTTCTGGAAGGAGTTTCCGTAATGGTCCGTCGCGCATTCGGATTGCTGCTCGCCATGTCGGCCTTGTGCGCCGCGCCGGCTCTGGCGCAGGACCGTCCCGCCCAGGTGGAGGCCTTCTCGATCGCCGAAACGGGGCGTCTGGGGACGGCCATATGGCGCCAGGACGTGGCGGCCGCCCGCGCGACCGACGCCCTTCTTGCGGCCTCGGGCGGTCAGTCGCCGCAGGGCGTTATCGGTTGGATCGTCACGCCGGAGGGTAGCGGTCAGCGCGTCAGATTCCTGTCGAGCGGACCTGCGGCGCCGCACGCCTTCAAGGACGTTGTGGTCGATTCCCAGCTCAAGGCCGGTGCTGTCATCGACGTCGCCGAACCTGGGCTCTCAGCGGATGACGTCGCGCAGTTCGCGGCGCGTAATACCGCCGCCCAGGCCATCGGTCCGCTGCGCTGCTCAGCGCGCTACAATGCGGTGATGCTGAAGGATCCCGAAGGGCCGGGATGGTTGGTGTGGTTGTTGGCGTCGACCACGCAGCCGAATGTCGTGCCGATGGGCGGCCATTACCGATTTCACATCAGCGCGGACGGCCAAACGGTCGAGAAGCGCGAGCAATTGTCAGGCGGCTGCCTCGACATGGACAGCAGTCAGGCTCAGCGGGGCGGGCAGACGGTCGGCCTTGTGACGAATGTCGTCGTCGCGTCTCAGCCGCTGGAGGTTCACGTCTTCCTGTCTCTGCTCAACCGGCTGCCGATCTACACCATGGCGGGTGACAAGCTGTGGGAGGTGCAGGGTGCGCGGATCCGTGACGTGACGCCAACCGCTCGACGTTGACCTAATCCACCACCTGGAACTTACGTCCATCGAACACCCGCAGCACCTGGGCCAGGTCGCGGCCGCGGCGCAGGATCTGGCCGCCTTCGCCGATGACGGCCCACTGGCCCTGGCGGGTCTGGAGGGCGGGGCGTTTCTCGATGCGGTAGGCGGGGGCGTCGCCGCTGCGGCGGAAGACGGCGAACTCGGCGAAGTCCCTGTGGCCGACCATGGCGTAGTCGCGCCATTCGCCCTGGGCGACCATCCGGCCATAGACCCGCAGGATCGGGTCCAGTTCGCGACGGTCGAAGAAGACAGGGCCGGCGGCGGGCGTCGCGTCGTGAGGGGTCATGCTCATGTCCTCAACTTAGGCCGCGCCGCAGGCGACGCCAGGGTCTGAGAGGCGCCGGCCGTATCGTCGCCGAGGAAAATCGACCCAGACACGAAATGGCCCCGTTTCGGTCCTTCGCC
Source organism: Brevundimonas sp. (assembly GCF_032017145.1). GTDB lineage: Bacteria > Pseudomonadota > Alphaproteobacteria > Caulobacterales > Caulobacteraceae > Brevundimonas. Next base: position 328 of record NZ_DALZQC010000136.1, on the reverse strand, counting down.
CGCCTGTATGGCCGACGAAATATCGATCATCGGCTCGTCGGAGTTCGGAAGCGTCCCGGATCCTGAACAGCCCCCCCCAGCCCCCCTGGATGTTTCCAGTTTACGGGCTCCGGCGGCCGATGCTTCCTCCAAGCGAGCGCCCGCCCTGCCTTTCCCCTCCCCCTCCCTGGCAAGGCGGGCGTTTCGCTGTCTGGAGCCCGCCGGAACGCCGGCCCCTACGGGTTCAGCGTCACGGTCTGGGTCTCTCCCCCTCGCGACACCGTCAAGGCCGCAGCGCCGCCTGCGGCCTGCAGAGCCGTCGCGGCCGCGCGGGCGTCGGCGACCGGGG
>NZ_DALZQC010000135.1:0-7473 GCF_032017145.1 Brevundimonas sp. | reverse complement strand
ACCGCGAATACGGTCAGCCGCGCGTTGGCCCTGATCGAGGCGGGGGCGCTGGACGCCGGCGACACGGAGGCCCTGGCCGCGCGGTTGGGGCTAGGCGAGCGGCAACTGCGCCGGCTGTTCCGCCAGCACCTGGGCGCCGCCCCGGTCAGCGTGGCCCAGACCCGGCGCGTGCTTCTGGCCAAACAACTGATCCACGAGACCGACCTGTCGATGGCCGATGTGGCTCTGGCGGGAGGTTTCGGCAGCGTGCGGCGTTTCAACGAGACCTTTCAGGCCCTGTATGGCCGGGCGCCGTCGGACCTGCGGCGACGCAAGACTGGCGGCGAGGCCGGGGGCGACGCGGGCGGGGCGATCCGGCTCGGTCTGGCCTATCGCCCGCCCTATGACTGGCTGGCCATGATGGGCGCCCTGGCGGCGCGCGGCGCGGCGGACGAAACGGTGGCTGAGGGCGTTTGGACGCGACGGCTGCGCGCGGCGGTCGATGGCGCGGACGGATCGGTGACGGTGCGTCCCGCCGCCCAGGGCAGGGCGGAGGTCCAGGCGCGCATCGGCGCGCTGAAGGCCCTGCCGGGCGTTCTGGCCCGCGTGCGGCGGGTGTTTGATTTCGCCGCCGACCCAGAGGCGATCGCGCGTGATCTATCGGTCGATCCTATCCTGCGCCTCGCGCTCCAGGCCCGGCCGGGGTTGAGGCCCGCGGGCGACTGGATCGATGTGGGCCAGGACGCGCCCAGCGACCGATTGGTGACGCGCGACGGCGATCTGCTGGCTCGCGCGGAGCCGTGGCGGCCGTGGCGGGCCTACGGCGCCCTTTACTGGACCCTGAACGAGGAGCTTCGACATGACCGGACAGGCTGAGCCGCCCCTGATGCTGACCCTTGATCGGCTGGCGTCGCCGGTCGGAGAGGTGCTGGTCGTGACCGATGCCGATGGCGCGGTGCGGGCGCTGGATTTTCACGACTACGAGCCACGGCTGCGGCGTTTGCTGAACCGGCACTATGGCGCGGTGGTGCTGAACGAAGGCCGGGCGCCTCAGCCGGTGCGCGAGGCCGTCGACGCCTGGTTCGGCGGCGACCTGACCGCCTTCGACGGGCTGAAGGTCCGCACCGGCGGCACCGTGTTTCAGCGCGCGGTCTGGCGGGCGCTGCGCGACATCCCCGCCGGCGAGACCCGCACCTATGGCCAGCTGGCGGCCGCCATCGGCGCGCCAAAGGCCGTTCGCGCGGTGGGCCTGGCGAACGGCGCAAATCCGGTCGGCGTCATCGTACCCTGCCACCGCGTGATCGGCGCGAACGGCGCCCTGACCGGCTATGCGGGCGGTCTGGAACGCAAACGCTGGCTGCTGGCCCATGAAGCGGGCGGTCGGTTGCCCTGACATCCCTGCAGTTTGTCGCGCGACATCATGGGATCACCGCATCGCGCAACGGCGCGGGCCCCGGTTCGTTACCTACAGCCCGAAAGAGACTGGAGAACCGACGATGAAACTTTCCAATGGCGCGCTAGTGGCGGTGGTGGACGGCGAGAAGCTGGCCCTGTTCAAGAACACGAACGGTTCCGATATCACCCTGGTCCCGCTGGAGAACCCGCCCATCGCCGACCGCGTGTCAGGTTCCGCCGGACGCAGGTCCAACGAGGCCAATCCCGACAACGACACCCAGGCCGAGGACGGCTTCGCCATGGGCGTGGCCGAGGTGCTGAACAAATGGTCGGTCACCAACAAGATCGACGAACTGCTGGTGATCGCCGCGCCCAAGACCCTGGGCGAACTGCGCAAGCATTGGCACAAGGATCTGCAGGGCAAGCTGGTCGGCGAGCTCGCCAAGGACCTGACCGGCCATTCCAGCGACCAGATCACGGCCGCCATCGAAAAGGCCTGATCCTTCCGGTCTGACGCTCAGGCGGAGAGGGGGCGCCGCAAGCGCCCCCCTTTTCGTCGTCAATCCTTGATCTCGGCCGTGCATGGCCGGTCGTCGGGACCGGCTGCGCCGTCGCAGCGTCGGGCGGCGGGCAGCGTCGCGTCAGTTTCGACCAGACGATTTCGGCCATCCGCCCCGCGCTTCAGGGAAAAGGCGTCATAGAGACCGCCGTCTGCGGTGAAGGCCCGGAAGGAGATATGGTCGTCGGCGACGTCGATGACCTGATAGAGTTCGGTGTTCTCGGCGGCGCGAACCGGCTGCACGTCGGCCCGGTCGTTCAGCCCGTACATCTTGGAGCCGACCACCGACACCAGATAGACCGGCCCCGTCGGCTGGCCCTCATCGGACGCCGCGCGGGAGGCGGCGGCCCCGGCCTCGTTGGAGACGCGGGCGTAGCAGTGATCGTGACCTTGCAGGACCAGATCCACCTTGTGGCGTTCGAAGATCGGCTTCCAGGCGGCCTTCAGGGCGGCGGTGTCGTTGGGCCGCGCGCAGGTGAAGATCGGCTGGTGCATCAGGACGATGGTCCAGCGCGCCTTGCTTTCGGACAGCACGCGCTCCAGCCAGGCGGTCTGGCTGTCCAGCGTGCCCAGGTCGAGGGCCGAGGTGCCGTCCAGCACCACGAACCGCGCCCCCTGATAGTCGAAGACGTAGGAGGTCGCCTCGGCGCCCGGCGCGCCGTTGGCCGGCAGGGCGTGGTGCGGCGTCCAGCCCGGTCCCAGTTCGCGGGTCTCGGAACCGTCGGCGGCCACGGCGTCGCGGTATTCGTGATTTCCGGCGGCGACCGCCTGGGGGATCATGGCGAAGGCGTAGCCGCCCGCCTCGGTCCATTCGCCGTATTCGTCGTCGTTCACCTTGGTCTCGCGCTGGGCCACCTGATCGCCCGCATGGACCGCCAGGGCGACGGGGCCGGACGACAGGAAGGCTTGGCGAATGACGCGCGATCCGATCTCCAGAATGTCGTTCTGCGTGTCGCCGAAATAGAGGAAGCGGAACGGCGCAGGCTCGGCCCTGGCGGTGGTGAAGGGCAGCCATTCGGACCAGCCGTCGGCAGCCTTCACCCGATAGACATAGCGGGCGCCGGGCGTCAGGTCGGTGAAGCGGACGTGATGGTGACGGGCCGGACCGTTCTCGGCTGTGACGGCGAGGGTTTCCCCCGCCACCGTTCGGGCCGCATGGCCCAGCAGGGGACCGGCGATGTCCAGGGCGATCTGGGCTTCGGCAGCGGTCTGGCGCGTGTCGGTGCGCCAGGCCACGGCCATTTCGCGCGCGGCGTCGGCGCCGGGCGACAGCACGATCCGGTCGGCCCAGCCCTTGGCGGCGTAGCGTCCGTTCGGCGCCTGGGCCGGCGGGGGCAGGGGATCGGGGTCGGGCGGCGCGACCACCTGGGCCTGGGCCGCGCCCGCGCCGATGAGCGCGCAGAGCGCAAGGGTCGAAAACAGTCGCATGGCGGTCCCCCGGATCGATCCGGGGCCAGCTAAGGGCGTCGCATGTCGCGTGGGCGACGAAGATGCGACGGTTTCGTCATCATCGCTCCGTTCCCATGCGACGCATCGTCGCCGCCGGTCCTTCAGGCGCCGTCCAGGAACAGGCGGCAGGCGGGATTGTCGGTCTCCTCCACATAGGGATAGCCCAGGTCCGCCAGGGCGGCCGAGAACCGATCCTGGTCCTGCGGCGGCACGCTGATTCCCGCCAGCACCCGGCCCACGTCGTCGCCGTGGTTGCGATAGTGGAACAGGGTCAGGGCCCAGGCGGGTTGCAGGCTGTTCAGGAACCGCAGGAAGGCGCCGGGCCGTTCGGGGAACTGGAAGCGCAGGATGCGTTCATGCGGCAGGCCCACCGTGCGGCCGCCGACCATGTAACGGACGTGCAGCTTGGCCGTCTCGTTGTCGCTCATGTCCTCGACGGCGTAGCCCCCCGACCGCAGGGCGGCGATCAGGTCGTCGCGCTCGTGCGGGCCGTTCCTCAGCGCCACCCCGACGAAAATCTGCGCCTGGCCGTCGCCGGACCAGCGATAGTTGAACTCGGTCACCGACCGGCCGTCCAGACTGTTCAGGAAGCGGCGATAGTCGTCGCGGTCGTCCTTCATCGCCACGGCCAGCAGGGCTTCGGCGCCTTCGCCGATCTCGGCCCGTTCGGCGACGTGGCGCAGTCGGTCGAAGTTGACGTTGGCGCCCGAGTTGATGGCGATCAGCGAGCCTTCGCCGGGGTTGGCGGCGGCCCAGGCCTTCAGTCCGGCCAGGGCCACGGCGCCGGACGGCTCGGCGATTGCGCGGCTGTCGTCGAAGATGTCCTTGATCGCCGCGCAGATGGCGTCGGTGTCCACCAGCACGATTTCGTCCAGCAGGGTCTTGCACAGGTCGAAGGTCTGGTCGCCTGCCCGGCGCACGGCGACGCCGTCGGCGAACAGGCCGACCTCGTTCAGCGTCACGACCTGGCCCGCGTCCAGGGCGGACTTCATGGTGGGGGCGTCGACCGGCTCCACCCCGATGACGCGGGTTTCGGGCCGCAGGAATTTGACGATGGCGGCGACCCCTGCCGCCAGGCCCCCGCCGCCGATGGGCACGAAGACGGCCTGGATCGGATCGGCGTGCTGGCGGGCGATCTCCAGCCCGACCGTGCCCTGTCCGGCGATGACGTCGGGATCGTCGAACGGATGGATGAATACGGCGCCGGTCTGCTGCTCCAACTGCCGCGCATGGGCGTAGGCGGCGTCGAAACTGTCGCCATGCAGCACGACTTCGCCGCCCAGCGCCCGGACAGCGGCGACCTTGATGCCCGGCGTCGTGGTCGGCATGACGATGGTCGCGGGCGTGTCGCGACGCGCCGCCGCCAGAGCCACCCCCTGCGCGTGATTGCCGGCCGAGGCGCAGATGACGCCACGCGCCAGTTCGCCTTCGGACAGGCCGGCGATCTTGTTGTAGGCGCCGCGGATCTTGAACGAGAAGACAGGCTGCAGGTCCTCGCGCTTCAAGAGGACGGGTCGCTGCATCCGCGCCGACAGGCGACGCAAGGGATCGAGCGGCGTCTCCTCCGCCACGTCATAGACACGGGCGGTCAGGATGCGGCGAATGGTGTCCTGCATGGAAATATCGAAAACGCGCTGAAGCCGGAAATGAAACGGGCTTTCGTCTAGGCGATGGCGGCGGTTTTGGGAAAGGTTTTTGCGCTTCGGCCATGCCGCCAAACGCGGCCTCGGCTCATCGACCTCGGTTTCCTCTTGCGCGCGCCCTCTATCGGCCTACATTGGTTCTGCTTATGCTAACTTTGAGCATAAGGGTAGGGAGAAGGCGGTCATGGCGGACGGCATGTTCGGTCTGACGAAGGATCTGGAGCGGGAGACCGCCGGGGTGTGGGCCAAGGTCAAGGACCACGTCACCCCCCTGGAATGGCCCGAGCAGGCGCGGCTGATCAGCGAGATCAACCGGCTGAAGCGCGAGCGCGACGCCGTGATCCTGGCCCACAACTATATGACGCCGGAAATCTTCCATGGGGTAGGCGATTATGTCGGCGACAGCCTGGGCCTGGCCAAGGAGGCCGCGCGCTCTGACGCCAGGGTCATCGTCCAGGCCGGCGTCCACTTCATGGCCGAGACGTCCAAAATCCTGAGCCCGGAGAAGACCGTGCTGATCCCCGACCTGAAGGCCGGTTGCTCGCTGGCCTCCTCGATCACCGGGGCGGACGTGCGGCTGATCAAGCAGCGTTATCCGGGGCTGCCGGTCATCACCTATGTCAATACGACGGCCGAGGTGAAGGCCGAGACCGACATCTGCTGCACATCCGCCAACGCGGTTCAGGTGGTGGAATGGGCGGCGAAGGAATGGGGCGTCGATCGCGTCATCCTGATCCCCGACGAGTTCCTGGCCCGCAACGTGGCGGCCCAGACCACGGTGGGCATCATCGCCTGGAAGGGCCATTGCGAGGTGCACAAGCGCTTCACCGCCCAGGACATCGCCGACATGCGCGACGCCTGGCCCGACGCCGAGGTCCTGGCCCATCCCGAATGCCCGGAAGAGATTCTGGCGGCCTCGGACTTCGCCGGATCGACGGCGGCCATGACCGACTATGTCGAGCAGCGCCGGCCAAAGCGCGTGGTGCTGATCACCGAATGTTCGATGGCGTCCAACATCAAGGGCGACGTGCCCAGCGTCGAGTTCGTCGGCCCCTGCAACCTGTGTCCGCACATGAAGCGGATCACGCTGCAGAACATCCACGACTGCCTGGTGAACCTGCAGTTCGAGGTGACGGTGCCTGAGGAGATGATCGAGCGCGGGCGTCTGGCCGTCCAGCGGATGATCGACCTGCCGCCGCCCGCCGTTCCGGCCCGCTACGACATCGTCAAGGCGCGTCATCATGTGGATGTGGAGCTGATCTGAGGCGCGGCGTTCGGTCCCGGCGACGGAACCGACGCCCGCGCCCATCTGGACGCCATGAGCGACATCGACACCACACCCCGCACCCCCGGCCGCACGCCTGGCCCTTGGGACGTCCAACCGTCCCCGCAGCCCGAGACGCGGCACGCCTCCGCCGCTGCGGCGCCCGCCGCCGAACAGCCGGTCGAAAAGGACCAAAGCCTGGTCTGGGCCCTGGCCTCCACCGCCCTGATGGGCGGCTTCCTGTGGTGGATCACGGGCAGCGCCATCGTCGCCGGGGCCGTGCTGATCGGCCTGTTCGTCCATGAGGCGGGCCACGCCCTGGTCATGAACCGGCTCGGCATGGGGCCGGCGCGCATCTACATCATTCCGTTCCTAGGCGGTCTGGCCAAGGCCCGGCGCGAGCCCAAGAGCGAGTGGCACGGCGTTCTGGTGTCGCTGGCCGGACCGGCGTTCGGCCTTCTGGCCATGATCCCGTTCATGGGCGTGGGTCTGGTTCTCGGTCAGTCCGAATGGCTGGCCGGCGCCTTCTTCATCGCCCTGCTGAATCTGGTGAACCTGGCGCCCGCCCCGCCGCTGGATGGATCCAAGGCGCTGGGGCCGGTGCTGACGCGGGTGCATCCCCGGTTGGAGCAGGGGGTGCTGCTAGTGATCGGCGTCGCGGTGGTCTGGTGGGGGCTGTCCACGGGCCGGTTCATCCTGGCCGCCTTCCTGGCCCTGTCGGTCTTCTCGCACATGAAGCGCGGCGTCTGGCGCGCGGCCTGGGGCACGCTGAGCTGGCCCGAGGCGGGCAAGAGCCTGGCCTTCTATCTTCTGACCCTGGCGGTGTGCGCGGCGGCGGCGGTCGGCGCCCTGCTGCCCGTGACGGAGGGCGACCCGGCGGGCGCGGTGCGACTGGGGCTGAGTTATCTCGGGGTGGGACGGTGAACCGGACGCGACATGACGGGCCGTTGATCGTCGGCGCGGGCCTGGCCGGGCTTTCGGCGGCGCTGGAGGCGGTGCGGGCGGGCGCGAAGGTTCTGGTGGTCACGCCAGAGCCGCTGCTGAACGCCTGTTCCTCGGCCTGGGCGCAGGGCGGAATGGCCGCCGCCCTGACCGCCGTCGATTCGCCCGAACGCCACGCCCTGGACACCGAGGCGGCGGGTGCGGGTCTGGTCGAGGCCGACGCGGCGCGGGCCCTGACCGGC
>NZ_DALZQC010000134.1:0-7688 GCF_032017145.1 Brevundimonas sp. | reverse complement strand
CCCGCCGTCGGCCTATAGGTGACGACCGAACCGGACACGCCGACCGTCCCGTGGGTCGCAGCCGTCGCCACCGATACCGACGCATAGACGCCGCTGATCGAGGGCGACAGATCGATGGCCTGACCGGGGCTGTCGTAGGGGACCGCCACGCCGGAGCGGTTCGCCGCCGTCGGGGCCGAAGGCGTCGCCACCATCAGCGACACGGTCGCGGCGCTGGACGTCCCGCCCGGGCCGGTCGCCGTATAGGTGAAGCTGTCTGGGCCATAATAGCCCGCCGTCGGCCTATAGGTGACGACCGAACCGGACACGCCGACCGTCCCGTGGGGCGCAGCCGTCGCCACCGATACCGACGCATAGACGCCGCTGATCGAGGTCGACAGATCGATGGCCTGACCGGGGCTGTCGTAGGGGACCGTCACGCCTGACACGTTCGTCGTGTCAGGCGCAGGCGGCGTGCCCACGGTAATGTTGACGGTGGCTGGCTCCGAGACGCCGCCGCTGTTGCTCGCCGTATAGGTGAAGCTATCGATGCCGAAGTAGCCTGCGACGGGCGTGTAGAGAAAGCCCTTCCCGCTGACCGACACGACGCCATGGGCCGGACCGGCGGCCACGGCGACGCTGTCGGCCGTTCCGCCTGAGAGATTGGCTGTGATCGGGTTGTCGGTCGAGCCGTAGCCGACCGACGCCGAGACATCACCCGCGATTGGCGGGTTGGGCGCGGCGATGCTCCAGGCATAGGCCTGGATCGCTGAAAACGGACCCGAGCCGCCCGATGAATCGGTCGCCGTGATACTGAAGTTGAAGAGACCGCTCTGCCCCGGCGTGCCGCTGATCACGCCGGAGGACGACAGACTGATACCGGCCGGCAGAACGCCTGCCGAGATCACGAAGGCGTAGGGACCTGTCCCGCCGGACGCCGAAAGCTGCTGACTGAAGGGTGTTCCCACCTGACCGCCCGCCAATGAGGTCGGCATGACCGTGATCGTCCCCGCCCCGACCATCAGCGTATATGCGCGACTGGCGCTGAACGGCGCGCCGCTTCCGGTCGAGCTGTCGGTCGCGGTGATTGTGACGCTGAAATTCCCTCCCGCCGTCGGGGTCCCGGAAAGCAAGCCGTTCGTCGCCAAGGTCACGCCAGCCGGCAGGTCGCCCGCCGTAACGGCATAGCTGTAGGGCGTGACGCCGCCTGCGGCGGTGATGCTTTGGCTATAGGCGGCGCCCACGCTGGCGTTCGGCAAAGCGTTGGGCGTCATGGCGATGGTGGGTGCGTCGATCGTTAGGGTCAGGGCTCGACTGGCGCTGAACGTCCCTGTCCCGCCCAACGAATCCGTCGCCGTGACGGTGAAGTCGAATCTCCCCGACGCCGTGGGCGTGCCGGAAAGCGCGCCGGAGGACGACAGAGACAGGCCCGCGGGCAGGGCGCCCGCACCGACATAATAGACATACGGTGATATTCCGCCGGTCGCGCTGAAGGTCTGGCTGTAGGCGACGCCAGTCTCGCCGGCCGGCAGGGTGGTCGGCGTAATGACGATCGTCGGAGCTGCGATGACGATCGAATAGGCCGAACTGATCGAGACAGCAGCGTTGTCCGTCACCTTCGCGGTGAAGCGGAAGGCGCCCTGGGCCGTTGGCGTGCCGCTGATCGCGCCGGTCGTGGCATTGAGGGTCAGGCCGGCGGGAAGCGCGCCCTCCGAGATTGTATAGAGGTACGGAGTCACGCCGCCCGTGGAATTCAATGTCTGGCTGTAAGCGACCCCGGCCTGTCCGTCGGGCAGACTGAGGGGAGATAGCGTCAGCGGAGGCGCATTGACCTTGAGGGAATAGGCCTGCGAGCCGCTGTAGGAACCCGCTCCCGTTGAACTGTCCGTTGCCGTGATCGTAAAGTTGAAACTGCCGCGCGCTGTGGGCGTCCCCGACAGCACGCCGTTGGACGCCAGCGTGATGCCGGGTGGCAAGGCGCCGGTCACGGTGTAACGGTAAGGCGCCGTGCCGCCGCTGGCCGTCAAGGTCTGACTGTAGGCCGCGCCCACGTCGCCCGTCGGTAAGGATGCCGGCCCAACGGCGATCATCGCGTCGACGACCGTCAGCGAATAGGCGCGGCTGCCGGAAAAGGGACCGCCCGCTGCCGAAGAACCATCGGTCGCTTTCACGGTGAAGGTGAAGTTTCCGCCGGACGTCGGCGTGCCGCTGAGTACGCCTGTGGAAGACAAGTTCAGACCAGCCGGCAAGGCGCCGTCCGTCAAAGCGAAGCGGTAGTCAGCCGTGCCGCCGCTGGCGATGATCGTTTGGCTGTAGGAGACGCCGACCCTGGCGCTCGACAAGGCGGTCGGGGCGATGGTGATGGTTGGCGCGACGACGGTCAGAGTCGCCACGTTGCTGGCTGTGGTCCCGCCTGCATTGCTGAACACGGCGCGGAACCGCTTGCCGTCGTCGCCCATCGTCGTCGCGGGCAACGTATAGACAGTCGAGGTCACGCCGGCGATGTCGGCCCAGCTGGCGCCGCCGTCGAACGATTCCTGCCATTGAACGGTCGACGCCCCCGATGCTTGAGCGGCGAAGGTCGCCGTCGCGCCCGCCGTCACCGACTGGCTTGAGGGCTGGGCCAGCACAGTCGGCGCGGCCGGGGTGACGGTGACGGTGACGGTCGCCGGCGCCGATTGCAGCGCGCCGGGGCCGGTTCCGTTTTCCGTGGTGAAGGTGAAGCTGGTCGTGCCGCTGTAACCGGATGCCGGTGTGAAGGTGACGTTGGGCCCGGCCCCCGAGACGATGCCTTCGCCGCCCGGCGGCTGCGTATAGGCGTAGCTGGCGGCGTTCGTTCCCTGGAGCGTGATGGTCCGCGCCGTCTGATAGGCTGTCGTCACGGTCTGGCCAGTGGCCGTGGGCGGCGTGATGTAGGTGTAGCCCCGGATAAGTGTGGCCATGCCCCCTGGCGCCGTGACCCGGACATCGCCGGAACCCGCTGCGCCCGCCGGCGTCGTCGCTGTGATCTGGGTGTCGTTGACGATGGTGACGCCCGTGGCGGCTCCAGCGCCTATGCCGACGACAGTCGCGCCTGTGAATCCCGAGCCGCCGATCGTAATCGACTGACCACCGGCGGTCGTTCCCTGAGCTGGCGAGACCCGCGTGACGGTCGGGGGCGCCAAATAGGTGAACCGATCCGCCGAGGAGGTCGCGCTGGTCCCGCCCGGAGTCGTAACAGTGACATCCACAACGTCCGTACCGGACGGAGCCGTCGCCGTGATCTGGGTATCGCTGTCCACAGTATAGGCCGCGCCGACCGCTCCGAACCGTACCGCCCCCGCCCGCGCTGCGGACGCGAACCCCGTACCCGCGAGCGTCACGATCGTTCCGCCGCTGCGCGGCCCCGCTGTCGGTGAGATCGCGGTCACAGTTGGCGCAGCGACGTAGGTATATGTGCTCGCGGCTGACGTCGCGCTGACGCCGGTCGCGTTCGTCACGGTCACATCGACCACGCCCGCCGGCAGTGCGGGCGCCACCGCCACGATTTCTGCGTTGCTGTTCACCACGTAGCTCGTGGCCTGCGTCGAACCGAACCTTACGCCCGAGGGGCCCGAAACATTGGAAAAACCCGACCCCCTGATCGCGATGCTGATCCCCCCTGCGGTAGGCCCCTGGGGGGTGTGATCTGCGTAACAATCGGCGCGATATCGTCATTCCTGATGGTCAGGATTCCCTGGCCCTTAGCGATCGTGGCGTTGGTCGCGCCGCTCAGATTGACGAATAAGGTCTCATCGGCCTCCGCTTGAAGGTCGCCGTTGATGGACACAGCGACTTGTTTGGACCTGTCTCCGGGCGAAAAAGTCAGGGTGCCGCTCGTCGCAGCATAATCGCCGTCGGCGACGGTCGCGGTCCCGTCCGCCGTGGTGAAATTGACAGAGATCGGGGTGTCGCTCACTCGGGACAGGGACACGGTGGGGAAGAAGAGCGTCGTGCCGCGATCGCCTTCCGATTGAACGAAGTCGTTGATGGAAATCGTGACCGGCGGAGGCGAACAGCTCAGCGTAAACTCGACGCGGCTGTTCCAGGACGACGAGGGTCCCTTCGTGCGACCGGGCCCGCTTGCCAGGCTGGCGATGAAGGTGTCACTTGAGGGGGGAGAGTTCCGTGTCCAGTCGACCGTGATCGATCCGCTACCGCTGTCTGCCGTCGAGTCCGTGACCCCTTGCTCAGAACTTGAATTGGTCTGGGAGTACTTAACGGAGACATAGGCGCCCCGGGTGTTTCCGGACCAGGCATAGGTTATGGTCTCTCCCTGAGCGAACCGTTGTTCCGTTGGGTATTTGACCTTGGTCGTTTCATTGCCCGCCGCGTCTACGACGAAGGGTCCCGAGAACCCGGAAACCGCCTGGCACGCACCCGACTGCGCTAGAACCCCGGATGGAACAGCGACCGCCGCGAGAGCGAGGATGAGGCACGACAGCGCACGCGCTGACGGAGCGGCGGTCCTCGCCAGCGCCCGCCCGAGCGCTGAGGACAGCGTTCCTATGGCCGTCCGGGGTGCGCGCGCATTGTGTCTCGGCGCCGCCTTGGAGGCGCGGTTCAACCTGTTCGACATCCGACTGCCCCCGATCCGCTCCCCCCGATCCGGCAGGCCAGTACAACGGTCGTCTCCTGCTGTTGTAGGTCATTGACCTACAGCGGCTGCGTGCGACGCGCTAAGAGCATGTCTCCGAAGTCGGGGAGAACCGATGCACAAGCCGGCCCGCGTCTTGATCGTGGACGACCACCCCGTCATGCTGTTCGGCCTCCAGCTATTGCTGAGGGATCATCCGCGCTACTGCGTCTGCGGCGAAGCCTCGAACGCGGACGACGCCCGGCGTCTGGCGGAAGAGTTGCGGCCGCACGTCATGGTCACGGATCTGGTGATGGGCGGTCGGGACGGCCATCACCTGATCGAAGACGTCGTCGCCGCCTCGCCGGGAACGCGGATCGTGGTGTACTCCAGCCAGGACGAGACGGTGCATGCGCGTGAGGCCCTGCGATCCGGCGCCCGAGCCTATGTGTCGAAAACCGAGGGGCTGGAGACCGTCGAGCGCGCCATCGTCGCCGTTCTGGCTGGCCTCGTCTATCTGCGTCCAGGCTTGCCGACTCCCTGGCGGGTCTCCGAAGACGCCGCGACAAGGCCGGCGATCGACGACCTGTCGCCGCGGGAACAACAGGTCCTGACCCTGATGGCGCAGGGTCTCGACCTCCAGTCCCTGGCGCGCGAACTCTGCCTCAGCGTCAAGACTATCGGCACTTACCGCGAGCGGCTCAAGATCAAGCTCGGCCTCGACAGCGTGCGGTCTCTCGAACGCCTCGCTGCGGCCAGGCTTGCGGAGAACGCGGATGGCTAAGGTCGATCAGGGGTTGGCGTCGCGGCTTCGTCATCGCTGGGACTACGAGGCCGCCCCTGAGGCGTCCGAACCCTTCGAAAGCGCGGCGGTTCAGATCAACCTCCACCGGGTTGAGCTCGCCGTCATCGTCAGCCTCGCCAACAGCGTCATCCAGATCTATCTGGGCCTAACCAGCGTTATGACCGTCGACAGCTGGCTGGCGGTCGGTTCCCTTCCCGTCCTTCTGGGCTTCGGCTTGGCGGCCGCACCGGTTCGCCACGGCCGTGTCGCCGGGCTGCGGCGCGCGCTTCCGGTTCTTCTTGCGATCTTCAGCCTGGGTCTGGCGCAGGCGGCGGTGTCGGTGATCGCCCAGGATGGCCGGCTCACCAGCGGCTACCCCCTCGTTGTTCTGGCTGTCGCTCTCGTCTTCGTATTTCCCCCAGAACCCTGATGACGATCCTGGGCGCTGGCCTGATCAGCTACGCCGTCGTCGTGCTCCGAATGCCAGTGACGACGTGGGAGAAGGCCGTCGCGGTGCTGACGTGGCTGATCTGCACCGCCGTGGCGATCGCTTCGGGCCTGTTGATCTACAGCGCCCGCCGCCGGGACCACGAACAGAGGGCTGTGATCTGGCGACAGAACCAGCGTCTGATAGCGCGCGACCGGGAACTGGACGACCTGATGGCCGTCACCGCTCATGATCTGCGCAGCCCCTTGCTCGGGCTGCGCAACCTGATGAGACTGGCGACCGAGCGGTCGCCGGGCGACGCGGCGCTCCTCCTGCAGGTGATGGTGGAATCCCGCCGTAGCGTCGAGGCCATGCTGAGCTTGATCGGCCGTCTTCTGGACGATCATCAGGCGGACCGATGCGCCAGGTCCCTAGCGGTGATCGATCTGCACGAACAGGCCTGCGAAGCCTTGGCGCGGGTCACGCCTCTGGCGAAGGGCGCCGAGGTCGATCTGTCCTTGCGCGCTGGCCCTTTCCCCATCCTGGCGTTGGGTGAGCCGGGCGCTCTGGCCCAGATCCTCGACAATCTGCTGACCAACGCGATCCAGGCGTCATCCCCAGGCGACAGGGTCGTCGTGTCCTGCCAGGACGAGCACGGCCGCACCGTCCTCGCGGTCGAGGATCAGGGGCCGGGAGTGCGTGAGCAGGACCGCTCCCACATCTTCCGCAAATTCTGGCGCGCGCCATCCGCAGACGAGCGAAATCCGGGCGGTGCAGGGCTGGGCCTGTTCATCGTCCGCACCCTCTGCGAGCGTATAGGCGCCGAGGTTCGCTATGCGCCCGCTCCCCTATCAGGAGCCCGGTTCGAAATCCGCTTCGCACCGCATCCGCCCCCTGAGGGGTCGCCGCCTGTCCCGCCCGAACGACCCCGCCCCGTTCCACACCGCCGCCTTCGACCAGACTGAAACTTCGAAGATTCCGATCCACCGCCTCCGTCGCCCCGATCAACGGCGCGCGGACCAACACAAGGACACTCTCTATGCCAGACACACAGAGAAACACCGCGGTCGTGCAACGTCTGTACGCCGGCTTCGCCACGGGGAATCTCGAAGCGGTTCTCGCCGACATGGCCCCGAACATCCAATGGACGGAGGCGGAAGGCTATCCCTACGCCGGCCTCTACTCAGGCCCCGACGCAATCGTGCAGGGGGTGTTCGCCCGGCTCGCCACCGAGTGGGAGGGTTATCAGGCTGAGCCCGACACCTATGTCGCGCAAGGCGACACGGTCGTCGTTCTCGGCCACTACAGCGGCCGCTACCTCAAGTCCGGCAAGGCGTTTCGCGCGCCGTTCGCCCATGTGTGGACCCTGCTCGACGGAAAGCTGGTGCGGTTTGTCCAATACACCGACACCGCAGTGGTCATGAAGGCGCTGGAATGAGGCGAGTCGCTCTTAAAGCTCTCTGCCGGTGGTCGCCCGTCCGTATCAAGCCCGGACGAGAGCGGGTCAGGTTACCGGCCCCCTTGTGATCGCTCATCTGGCCTTCGAACAACAGCATGATCACGGGCCTGCCCCGGCCGTCGCAGACCGTGTGCAGCTTGGAGTTCAGACCGCCCTTGGTTCGCCCGATGTGGCGGTGAACATCCCCTTTTTGAAGACCGGCATGGAGACGATCGACGTCTTCGCCTTTCCGACGACCGAGCCCAACGCCGAGGTTGGCGCGGTTCACCCCAAGGCCATGCCGGTGATCCTGACGCAACCCGACGAGATTGAGGCCTGGATGACGGCGCCGTGGGAGACGGCCAAGGCGCTCCAGCGCCCGCTGCCCGACGGCGCACTGGCCGCTATCGACGCCTAGGTTCTGTGGACACTTATCGCATCCATAAGATGGTTGCGGCGAGGTGCA
>NZ_DALZQC010000133.1:0-8171 GCF_032017145.1 Brevundimonas sp. | reverse complement strand
CGGTGCTGGGGCTGGTCCACCTGGTCGCGCGGCACGCCCGCCTCGTCCAGCCAGGCGCCCGGCAGATAGACCCGACCGCCCCGGGCGTCCTCGACCACGTCGCGGGCGATGTTCGTCAGCTGGAACGCCAGCCCCAGATCCTGCGCCCGTCGCAGGGTGGGCGCGTCCTCCACCCCCATGATGCGCGCCATCATCACGCCGACCACGCCGGCGACGTGATAGGAATAGTCCAGCGTGTCCTCCAGCGTGTCGTAACGCCGCCCCACCACGTCCATCTCGAATCCCTGCAACAGGTCCATGGCCTCGTCGGCGGGGATGCCGTGGCGCATGGCGACGCGCTGGAAGGCGGTGAAGACCGGGTCGGCCTGGGGTTCTCCGGCCAGGGCCGCCGCCGTGCGGACCCGCAGTTCCGCCAGCTTTTCGCCCGCCAGGACAGGATCGATGCCCACCGCGCCGTGACCCAGAACCTGGCCGTCGATCTCGTCGTCGCAATGCCGGCACCAGGAATACAGCATCCAGGCGTCGTCGCGGATCGCCGCCGGGAAAAGCCGCGCGGCGGCGGCGAAACTCTTGGAGCCCTGCTCCATCGACTGGCGGCTGTGGTCCAGGACGGCGTCGGTCATGCGGGCTGCCTGGCGTCCTGGATCATCAGGCCGGCGGTGGCCTTGGCCGAGCCGACCACCCCCGGCACCCCGGCGCCCGGATGGGTTCCGGCCCCCACGAAGTAGAGATTGGGGATCTGATCGTCGCGATTGTGAACGCGGAAATAGGCGCTCTGCGTCAGGATCGGCTCCAGCGAGAAGGCCGAGCCCTGATGGGCGTTCAACTGGTCGCGGAAATCCACCGGCGTGAAGATGCGGCAGGTGTCCAGATCCGCCGTCAGCCCCGGTATGTAGTGCTGCTCCAGATAGGCCAGAATCCGATCGCGATAACGCGGCCCCTCGACCGCCCAATCGACGTCGGCCGAGGCGAGATGCGGCACGGGCGCCAGCACATAGAAGGCGTCGCAACCCTCCGGCGCCAGCGACGGATCGGTCCGTGTCGGCGCGTGCAGATACAGCGAGAAGTCGTCGGGCAGATCCGGCCCCTTGAAGATTTCGCCGATCAGCTCGCGATAGCGCGGCCCGAACAGCACCGTGTGGTGGCGCACCTCGGGATGGACCCGTTTCAGGCCGAAATAGATGACGAACAGAGACATGGAATGCCGCTTGGCCGCCAGACGCGCGCCCTCCTTGCGGCCCCTCGGCTCCTGGCCCAGCAGACGCTGATAGGTGTGCACCACATCGGCGTTGGAGGCGACCATGTCGAACGCCAGCGTCTCGCCCCCCACGACCACGCCGGTCGCCCGGTCATGCGCCATTGTGATGCGCTCGACCGGGCTGTTCAGCCGGATTTCGCCCCCCATATCCTGGAACAGGCGCACCATGGCCTGGATCAGCGCGCCTGTGCCGCCGCGCGGGAACCACACGCCCCAGCGCCGCTCCAGCGCATGGATCAGGGCGTAGATGGATGAGGTCGCGAACGGATTGCCGCCCACCAAGAGGGAATGGAAGCTGAAGGCCTGACGCAGGTGCTCGTCCTGAACGAAGCTGGCGACCTTGTCATAGACCGACCGCCAGGCCTGCAGCCGCATCAGCTCCGGCGCCGCCTTGACCATGCTGGCGAAGTCGAGGAAGGGCACGGCCCCCAGCTTCAGATAGCCTTCCTTCAGCAGATCCTGCGAATAGGCCAGGAATTTGCGATAGCCGTCCTTGTCGGCGGGATTGCGGGCGACGATCTGGCGATCAAGCTCGTCCTGATCGTTGACGTAATCGAAGACGTCGCCGTCCTCCCAGCACAGCCGGTAAAAGGGCGCGACCGGCAGAAGCTCGACATAGTCCGACAATTTGCGCCCGGCCGCCTCGAACAACTCCTCCAGGGCCGAGGGGTCGGTGATGACGGTGGGGCCGGCGTCGAAGGTATAGCCCTTGTCCTTGAAGACATAGGCGCGGCCGCCCGCCATGTCGCGCGCCTCGAACACCGTGGTCTGGATGCCGGCCGTCTGCAACCGGATGGCCAGCGACAGCCCTCCGAACCCCGACCCGATTACTGCAGCTCGCATCACGCACGTCCTTTTTCGACCAGACAGGCCAGTGCGGCGCCGATGGGCACCGCGGGTTTGCCGCTGAGAACCCGCACCTTGTCGCCCAAGGTCGAGTCCGCGGCGTAGAAGCGTTCGATCAGCGGCTGAGGCAGACGATAGAACCGCTCCAGCACCCTGTATCGTTCCTCAGGGCGCGCGGCGCGAAACAACATGCGATTCAGCAACCGATAAAAACCTCGTCCGGCCCATACGTCGGTGGCGTGACGACGGATGTCGGCGACCAGGGTCGCGGCCTGGAAATCATTCGCCAGGCTGTCCGCCAGTCGCACCGCGTCCGGAAGGGAATAGCCGGTCGTCGGATGAAACAGGCCGGCGCGCAGACCGCTCAGCGCCGTCGCGCCCATCCGCGTCAGATGGGCGCCGATGTCGCCGTCCAGGGCCACGGGCAGGACGCCCTCCTCCTCCCGCAACACGTCCTCGATGACCCAGCCCCGCCCGGCCGCATAATCCAGCACCCCTTGCCGGAACACGTCGTGATCCAGTTCGGCGCCGTCGGTGTAGCGCGTATCCTCGATCAGCAAGGTTCTGGCGTCGAACGGCAGGGTGTAGAGGAAACGATAGCCGCCGGCCTGATCGACGCGAGCATCCATGACGATGGGCGCCGTCAGCCCATGGGGCGCCGCCAGTCGCACCTCCAGTCCCACGAACTTCTGGAACCCCAGCGCCAGATCCGGCGTCGCCGTCGGCCCACGCCCGTCGATCACCGCCCTGGCCTGCAACCGTCGCCCATCTTCCAGCACGGCCTCCTTGGGCGACACCGAGACAACCGGCGTCCCCAGGGTGATCTTTCCGGGCAGGGCCGCGCTCAGCACCGCCGCGAACCGTTCCGCCGTGACGCTGCAATAGGGTGTCGAGAGTTCACGTTCGAACCGTGGAAATCCGACGCTGTACGTCGGCCAGCGATGCACGACCAGCGGCGCGATCCAGGCCCGCTGGGCCTGGGTCAGATCGCTTTCGAAAAAGGACCAGGTATGCACGCCGCCAAGCGCCGGGGCCGCTTCGACGATGCGGACGTCCAGATCCGGTCGAACATGCGACAACCGCAAGGCCAACAGCCCGTTGGCCAGTCCGCCGCCGACCAGCAGAAGGTCCGGCGCGGAAGTGTCAGAGGCGTCAGCCGGCATTTCCCACAGGTGGCACGCGACGACCGAAGCGGCAAGCGAACAGGCTGTTTCCGGGCTCCAAATGCGCTAAGTGTCGCGCCATGGCCGTCGTGTCGCCCGAGCCCCGGATCGTGCCGCATCAGGCCCTCATCAGTCTGACGCTGGCGGGCCTGATCGCGACCGCCTGGCTGACCCTGCACATCCATGGCGTCTATTTTCATCGCTGGTCGGCTTGGAGCCTTTTGATCGCGCCGGTGATCGTCGCCATCCAGACCTGGCTGTCCGTCGGCCTGTTCATCGTGGCGCACGACGCCATGCACGGCTCCCTGGCGCCCGGCCGCCCTCGCCTGAACCTGGCGATCGGAAGCCTGGCGCTGGGGCTGTACGCCGGCTTTCGCTTCATGCCGCTGAAGACCGCCCATTCCGCGCATCATGCGGCGCCCGGCACGGCCCAGGACCCGGACTTCCACGCCGCGGCGCCGCGCGCCTTCGCCCCGTGGTTCTACGGCTTCTTTCGCACCTATTTCGGCTGGCGCGAGATGGGCGTCCTGACGATCCTGGTCTGCCTCGCCGTCTTCGTGCTCGGCGCAGGCATACCCAATCTGCTGGTCTTCTGGGCCGCGCCGGCCCTGCTGTCCGCCCTGCAGCTGTTCACCTTCGGCACCTGGCTGCCGCATCGTCACACGGACGACGCCTTTCCCGATCACCACAACGCCCGCACCAGCGCCTTTGGCCCCATCCTGTCCCTGCTCACCTGCTTTCATTTCGGCCGCCACCACGAACATCACCTGACGCCGTGGAAGCCGTGGTGGCGTCTGTCGCAGCCTGGACAGTGACCCAAGGTCGTGCCCGACCTGATCACCGGCGCCGACGAAGGCGCAGCGTTCCGGTTGCACCTTTGCCTCGCGTCAGCGGAACTTCAACAAGCCGGATCGGGTGGGCGCCTCAGCAGGCGAGAAGTCGTCGATCGACCATCGGAAATCGTCACCATACTGCTGCGTGATGATCTGGGCGGGCGTCGAGGCGCGCGATGCGACGGCGAGCGCCTTGTTGGTCACCTTGACCTTGCCCGCCAGACTGACCGCGTCGTCATAGCCCTTCATGGCCACGGGCGGCGCTTCGAGATAGGCGCCGGTCACCTTGTCCGTCAGAGAAACGATCATTCGCGACGGCTTTGGGAAGCCGATGGTGGTGGACACGTCGATGACGTGTTTCGCCGTGTCCTTGGATCGGATGAGGAACCGGCATTCGTCGCCGGCCTCGGCCACGATCCGCGCCGCCTCGTCGATATGGGGCCGCTCATGCGGGGCCAAGGCCGACAGGGCGGCGACGATCCCTGTCGAAAGCCTCGGATCGCCGCCATGGGGAAGGAAGTCCGCCGGCACGCCGACATGGACGTCGCGCCACCACCAGTTCTCGCGAGAACTGTTCGGCGGGGCGATCTCGACCTGTCCGGCCGCGATCTCGGACGTGAAGTGGATATAGACCGCCGGGTGGCTGCCGACACTGATATCCATGCCGTTCAACCACCAGGCCAGCCGCCGCCCGAAGGCCCAGGCGCCGGGGCAATCCTTTAAGTACTGGTTCCGGCCGCCGTGAAACAGGCGAACATCGTGCACGCAAGAAGGTCTGCCATCCTTGGTCATGCCTGACCGATACCGGAGCGGGAGGTGAACCGGCAAGACGACTTGATGTCTCGGCCTCGTGGACGGCGTTTCAGCGGTTGCCATGGCGGGCCTACAAGAGGCACCCTGTCGCCATGAAGAGCATTTTCCTCTGGGTCGGCGGCCTGTTTGGCGGAATCGGCTGATCTTCTTGGCTGTTGCGGGCTTCCTGCTGGTCAGCGACCGAGGGTTCAGCGACCGGGCGGTGCGAACATCGGGCGTGGTGGTGGACCTGGTTCGCCATGTCGACCGGGACCGGGACAGGACTCGATCGTCAAGCGTCAGCTATTCGGCGGTCGTCGCCTTCCGGGCCGAGGACGGGCGGCGCCACGAGTTCAGCGAAACCGTACGCACCAATCCGCCACGCTTCGCCGTCGGCGATACGGTTCCGGTCCTTTATGACCGGCGGCGGATTTCTCACGCCACCGTCGACGATTTCTGGGGGCGACGGGGACTTTCGACCATCTTCCTGGGCATGGGGGCCATCTTCACCCTGCTAGGCGGGACGTTGCTGACCATCGAACTTCGGCGTCGAAAGAAGGTCTCCCGTCTGCTGAAGGACGGAAGGCCCATCAAGGCCAGCTTCCTTCATGCGTTTCGCGACACCCGCCGCTCGCGCAATGGCGAGCATCCCTTCCGCGTCGTGGCGCAGGCGGCCGACCCGGCCACAGGCCGCCTGCGGCGGTTCGAGAGCGAGCCGATCTGGGTCGATCCCTCCGAGAAACTGGCCGGGCGCGAACTGCGCGTCTTGATCGATCCCGCCGACCCTCGACAGTACCATGTCGACCTGTCGCCGATTATCCAGGACGGCGAGCCTCACTAAGAATCACCAACGGCGTGCGACCGCTCCGCACCCCGCCATCTCGCAACCGATCGCGCCGCCTGCGCGGCGCAATCCAAGGCGCTGCGCCGGCCGACCTAAGCCCGCTCGACCAAACGCTGATGGAGGGCCCACGCGCCGCCCCTCACGCGATATGTCAAAACCGCATCTTGGAAAGGGGCTGGTGCGGGCGGCCGGGGTCGAACCGGCAAGGGCTTTCGCCCGACGGATTTTCGTACCACTTCGGCTTTCGCCGCCGCCTGACGGCGTTCGTGGTCTGGACTATCCCTTCGCCATGGCCGGAGCTTTAGGCGCTGCCCGTCTAGTCTCTACACCTTCCCGTCCAGTGGATCGGGCTTGGCTCGGGATCGCCATCTGACAGGGTTCCCCGACTTTGAGCAGTTCTACGTCCGGAGTTTCCCCCGGCGCACTCAATCCTTCAGCTTAAGTCCGTTGCGTCTACCAATTTCGCCACGCCCGCGTGCTGGTCCGGCTCGTATAGACAGAACCGGACCGATCTCCAAGCGGTCTAATGCGCCGGCGCGGTCGAGGCCGAGGCGGGCTTCATGGCGCGGAAATCGACGTCGGAATCGGCGATCAGCCACAAGAGGCCGGCCCAGGCGGCGACGTTCTGGCTCAGTTGCGCCGGGTCGATCTTGTCCAGGGTGTCGTTGGCGGTATGGTGGAGGTCGAAGTATCGGGTTCCGTCCTGGGCCAGGCCGAAGAAGGGCACGCCCAGCGGTCCCATCGGGCCGACGTCCACGCCGCCTTCGGTCTCGACCCGGTCCGAAGCCAGGACGCCGATGGGATAGAGGACGCGGGTCGCCGCCTTCTGGAAGTCCGACCCTTGCGCGCCGGCGGGCAGGCGAAGGGCGTAGACGCGATCGGCGCCGAAATCGCTCTCGCCGGCGATGATGTGCTTGTCCAGCGCCGCGCCCTGGGCGCGGGCATAGACGGCGCCGCCATTGCCGGTTTGGGCCGTCGGCTGGGCCACTTCCTCGGAGCCGTAGAAGATCACGCGCAGGGTGCGCGCCGGGCGGCGGCCGCTGTCGGCGATGGCCTTGGCGGCTGCGATGGTGATGGCGCCCCCCGCCCCGTCGTCGATGGCCCCGGTGCCCAGGTCCCAGCTGTCCATGTGCGAACCCAGGACGATGATCTCATCCGGCCGGGTGGCGCCGGGCAGGTCGCCGATCACGTTCTGGCTGTGGGTCTGATAGGTGCGGGCGGTCGAGGTCAGGCGCATCCGCACCGGCTGGCCCAGGCCGACCAGGCGGCTGACCTGATCGGCGTCCGGCGCGGCCAGGGCGAAGGCGGGGATGGTCGGCTTGCCGTCCACATAGCGGGTCGTGCCGGTGTGGGGCATCCGGTTCTCGTCCGAGCCGACCGAGCGCATGATGAAGGCCGCCGCCCCCTTGGCCGCCGCCACGCCGGGGCCGGCGCCGCGCACACGGGTCTGGGGGCCATAGCCCGAACCGTCCTGCATGGCGTGCATCTGGCCCAGGTCGATATAGACGATTTTGCCGCGCACGTCGGCGTCGGGCGCGGCCTGCAGGTCCTCCATAGAGGCGAACCGCACGATCTCGGCCTCGACCCCGCCGCGCGGCGTGGCGGGCGAATGACCCAGCGCGGCGGCGACCAGGGTCTGGGCATGGTCGCCGACGATGGCGGCCGAGCTTTCGCCCCGCTCCCAGCCCACCAGCGGGAACTCTTCGATCCGCACGTTCTGGAAGCCGTTGGCGCGCAGATAGTCGGCGGCCCAGGCGGCGGCGTTCTGTTCGGACCTGGAGCCCGCCGGACGGGCGCCGAACCGGGTGGTCAGCTGGGTGACATAGTCCAGCGCGATGTTTGAGCGCATGGCCGCGTCGCGCACCACGATGGCCTGCTGAACCACGGCGGCGTCCTGGGCGTGCGCCAGGGGCGTAAAGGCGGCGAGGCCCAGCGCGAGCGCGCTGGCGGTCATCAGACGACGGGACATGGGAACAGGCTCCTGAACGCGAAGGCCCGGACCCTATTCAGTGTCAGCCGTTCTGGAAATAGGGTTCGACCGGCCCCTGCAATTTGACAGTCAGGGCCTTGCCCTTGCGGTCCACGCGGTTGCCCAGCGCCAGGCGCACCCAGCCCTCGGACACGCAATATTCCTCGACATTGGTCTTCTCCTCGCCCTTGAAGCGGATGCCCACTCCGCGTTGAAGAACCTCGGCGTCGTGGTGAGGGCTGGATGGATCGACCGAGAGACGGTCGGGGGGCGTGTCGGTCATGATGCGGGCCTGGGGTCTCGGAAAGGCGCGGTGATAGCGGCGCCCGACGCGGATGCCAACCGAAAGCGTGGTCGGCGCCGCGCCCTTACTGCACCGTCTGGCGCGGCTGGGCGTTGGCGGCGTTAGACGGCTGATAGGCCTGAGGCCCGGCGGCGGGCGGCGTCGCGGCGACGGCGGGACGGC
>NZ_DALZQC010000132.1:0-8285 GCF_032017145.1 Brevundimonas sp. | reverse complement strand
CCCGGCCCCCGCCGCCCAGCCCGCCGCTCCCGCGCCCGCCGAGGCGGCCGAAAGCCCGGAAGCCGCCGCCTTTGAAGCCAAGGGCGAGGCTTTCGGCGAAAGCATGGAAGCCATGGCGACGGAAATGCAGGCCGCCGCCGCCCAGGCCGACAAGGCCAAGGCCAAGACCGATCTGGACGCCCTGCAGGCGCGTTATCAGGGTCAGGCCGATACCTTCGCCGAGGAACTGCGGACCTATGCGGTCGCCCAGGGCGCCCCGGCCGATCAGATGGCCATGGCCGCCACCCAGATCAAATCCATCCCCGCCATGGTCCGCGCCAAGGCCGAGGAAGCGGCCGCCGCTCCCGCCGCATCGGCCCCGGCCCAACCGCAGTAAGGCCGCCTTACCGCGATTTCACTTGAGGCGGGGCCGCCGAGAGCGGAGTTTGCACGGGTCATTTTTGGGGGAGCTGTCCCATGATCCGTCTGCTCGGCCTCGGCGCCGCCCTGCCTCTGGTGCTGATCAGCCTCGCCTCGCCTGCGGCCGCCCGCGTCCAGGACGCGCCGACCGCGGCGGCCGAGGCCCGCATGGAGGCCGCCTCCACCGCCTTCGAGGCGCGGATGGAGGAGTTCGGCAAACGCGCCGAGGCGCTTTCCGAGGACCCCAGCCTCAGCGAGGCGCAGCGGGGCAGCCGCATCGCCGCCCTGTGGAGCGAATACGCCCCGGACGTCGCCGCCTTCACCGCCGAGACGGCCAAACACGCCGGCGAAATGGCGGCCGAGGCGCTGAAGAACATCGATGTCGACACCCTTGTCGCCGACGCCCTGAACGACCCGGAGGTCAAACAGGCGATCGAGGACGGCGCGCGCTACGGCTCGGTCGTCGGAACCGGCATCGCGCAGAACGGAACCTGGGCCAATCCCGATCCCGAGCAGATGGTCACCTATGGGCTGATCGCCCAGTATGCGCTGGATCAGGCCGCCGACGCCGTCGACCCTGAAGCGGTCGAGGCGCCCGAGACGGTTGAGGCCGCCGCGCCGCCTGAACCGCCCCAAACGCCCCGCCGTCCGCGCGCCTGATTTCCGGGCGCGGCTGACGCGCACGGCTTGACCGCGCACGGCGGACCGGCGACATCGCGCCGCATGTCCGCCCTGCCCGTCGATCCGCACCTGTATTCGACCTTCCTGGGCGTCATGGCGGTGATGGCCGTCACGCCGGGTCCGGCCAATCTGTTCGCCGTGGCGACCGGGGTGGAGAAGGGCCGCGCCTCGGCCCTGGTCGGGGTGCTGGGCATGAATGCGGCGACCCTGGTCTGGTTCGGCGCGGCGGCGCTGGGTCTGGGCGCCCTGGTCAAGGCCTTTCCCGCCGCCTTCAAGGTCATCGCCGTGCTCGGCGCCCTCTATGTCGCCTGGCTGGGGATCAAGGCGTTGCGCGGCGCCTACGCCACCGCGGCCCAGCCCGACCATGTCGTGGTTCGCCGGGGCCGCAGCGCCCTGGTCGACGGTTTCGCGGTCCAGATCGCCAACCACAAGGCCATCCTGTTCTTCACCGCCGTCCTGCCGCCCTTCGTGGACGTCAGCCGGCCGGTCGCGCCGCAGATGGCCCTGTTCGCCGTCGCGGCCATCGGCATGGATATGATGTCGATGAGCGCCTACGCCCTGTCCGGCGCGGCCCTGTCGCGGCGGATGCAGCAGCCCCGCTTTCGCAAGGGGTTCGGCGTCTTCGTCGGCGTGCTGCTGATGACGGCGGCGGTGCTGATCGTCGCAAGGCTCTAGAAATGGCGACGCTTCGTCCTAGATTGGATTGGAACGCCGCCGTTCATGCTCCGTTCAGCCGTCAGCGCGCCCGAATGGGCGATCAAGGAGTTTGATTTCATGAAAGCCCTACCTTTGAAGACCCTGGCGATGACGGTGGCTGCGGGGCTGGCCCTCGCCGCCTGCGCCACCGCCACCCCGTATCAACCCGCCGGCCTGAACGGCCAGCGCGGCGGCTATGCCGAACAGCGGCTGGAGAACAACCGCTTCCGCGTCAGCTTCGCCGGCAATTCCGTCACCTCGCGCGATCAGGTCGAGATGGGCCTGCTGCTGCGCTCGGCGGAACTGACGGCCGAAAGCGGCTATGACTGGTTCGCCACCGTCAACCGCGCCACCGACCGCGACACCCGCTTCGTCGGCACGCCCGACCCCTTCTACTCGCGTTACAACAGCTTCTATGGCCCCTACTGGGGTCCGTCGTGGCGCTACTACCGCGGCGGCTTCTGGAGCCCGTGGGACCGTTGGGGCTGGGGCGCCAGCGACTTCGACGTGCGCCAGGTCGACCGCTTCGAGGCCAACGCCGAGATCATCATGGGCCGTGGCGCCAAGCCCGCCAACGACCCCAACGCCTTCGACGCGCGCGAGGTGATCCAGAACCTGGGTCCGCAGGTCACGCGCCCGACCTCGTAAACGACGGCCTTCGCCGCCGTATGCTCAAGCCCTCTCCCTGCCGGGAGAGGGCTTTTGTCTATCCGACGCGCGGCGACTTCAGCCGGCGCTTGTTGGAGTGGGTGGCCGGCGCGGCGCCCAGGTTTTCCGGCACTTCGCCCTTGAAGTAATACCGCTGCCACGCCTCCTTGGCCGCATCGGGATCGCCGCCGGCCAGACGCTGGTTGAAGTCGGTGCGGGCGCGGTTCCAGGCCTCGAACTGGCCCTTCATCACCGGGTTGGATTCCAGCGTGCGGATGATCGGCTGGAACTGTTCGACCTTCTTGTGTTCGATCAGATTGATGAAGCAGAAGGGCTCGCCCTTCTCGAAGGTGATCCGTCCCGGCCGGGTGAAGATCCAGTTCATGGTGAAGGGGAAGGGCAGCCAGTCGGTCTCGATCAGGCCGACCAGCGGCTGGATCCCGTCCTTCACATGGTTGGGCGACCCCGAACACATCATCCCCCAGCCCGGCGGCGTGCGGAACAGATACTGGGGATGCATGGTCATGACCCCGCGCGAGAAGTGCGAGGTGACGAAATGGTCCAGGTCGTGCTGGGGCCGGTCCGGCGTGATGACGATGTCTTCCTGGCGCGGGCCGCCGTTCCACTCGGCCGAGAAGCCGAACGGGCACAGGATCTCCCACCCCGTGGTGTTGGCCATGTTCAGCGGCAGGCAGCGATAGGGGTGGCGGCTGATGAAGGCGTCCATCCAGTTGCGCGACTGGCGGCCGGGCACCAGGTCCGGCGGCCGGGCCGTCATCGGATAGCATTCGAGTTCCAGCGGGCGCGTGTTGACGGTATCGACCATGGACATTTCCTAACGCCCGAAACCCAACGGCTCAACCATGACCGACGCACCCGCGCCCACCCCGTCTTTCGACCGCGACCGACTGACCGCCTGGCTGGCCGACAACGGCGTGGACCATGTGACCCACGACCACCCGGCCGTCTTTCGGGTCGAGGAAGGGTTGGACCTCAAGGCCGGCCTGCCCGGCGCCCACACCAAGAACCTGTTCCTCAAGGATCACAAAGACCGGCTTTGGCTGATCTCGGCGCGTCAGGACACGATGATCGACCTGAAGCGCGCGGCGGGCGCCATGGGGTCGGGACGGCTGTCGTTCGGCAACGAAATCTTGCTGTGGGAGACTCTGGGCGTCCGCCCCGGCTCTGTCACGGCGCTGGGCCTGATCAACGACACCGACCGCCGCGTCACCTTCGTGCTGGACCGCCGCCTGTGGGACGCCGCTGTCGTCAACTTCCACCCCCTGACCAATACGGCGACCACCGCCCTGGATCAGACGGCCTTCCGGCGAGTGCTGGCGCTGCTGGGGCGGGAGCCGATCTTGGTGGATTTCGGGGCTTTGGGGGACGTTTGATGCAAGATCGTTGGACAATAACAATGTGGGCGCTGGCGATAATCTCACTTGTAGTCGCGACCCTATCTTTCTTGGGGGTGAACAACCTGATTCGAGAGACTTGGATCTGGGTCACGTCTTCGTACGCGTGGTTGCCGCTCGTCGGCCTATCAACCTTCGTCATGTTGCAACGCGGCGTGCGTGAACATCAAACGGCAGTGCTCCAGGGCCGCGATGATTGGTACAAGCCCTCATTGGCGCTTAGAGGCTGCCTAGGCCTGGCCACCTTGATCGGCCTAGCGTCATATTTCTGGCAGGCCGGCTAGCTTTGCTTTTGCGCGGTCGTCACCGCTTGACGCCAACCGCTTGAACCTCGTGGCCAAGGCCCCATCTCGCAAATCATGGAGCGAGCGCGCGGCGACGAGAGGCGATTTTAGACGAATTAGACGGTGTTTTTTCATGACCACCGTCTGAAATCCCGGCGCGACCTTTTCGCGGCTTGATGCCGACGCATCCCGACGCCATCTGAACCGTTGAACCTGACCGATCTCTGCGGACCTCGCCCATGACCCTGCTCGACCCGACCCTGACCCCCGACGCCGCCGGCGACCTGATCAAGGAAGGCGCCGACGCCTCCTTCATGACCGACGTGATCGAGGCGTCGAAGATCCAGCCGGTCATCGTCGATTTCTGGGCCACCTGGTGCGGGCCGTGCCGGACCCTGGGGCCTGCGCTTGAGAAGGCCGTACGCGCCGCCAAGGGGGCGGTGAAGATGGTCAAGATCGATGTGGACGCCAACCCGGCCTATGCGGGCCAGTTGCGGGTGCAGTCGATCCCGACCGTCTACGCCTTCGTCAACGGCCAGCCGGTCGACGGTTTCCAGGGCGCGATCCCCGACAGCCAGATCAAGACCTTCATCGACAAGCTGACCGGCGGTCAGGGGGGCTCGACCGAAACGGCGCAACTGCTGGAACTGGGCGAGGAATCGCTGGGCCTGAACGATTTCGGCGGCGCGGCCCAGGCCTTCGCCCACGTCCTGTCGATCGAGCCGGAGAACGAAAAGGCCATCGCCGGCATGGCGCGGGTCTATCTGGCGGGCGGCGACCCCGAACAGGCGGCCCAGACCATCGCCATGGCGCCGCAGGATTCCAAGGAGCCGACGGTCCAGAGCGTGCGCGCCCAGCTGGCCCTGGCGTCGAAAGCCCCTTCCGGCGCCTCGGCCGAACTGGAGGCCAAGGTCGCCGCCGATCCGAACGATCATCAGGCCCGCTTTGATTTAGCCGAGGCCCAGAGCGCGGCCGGCGACTTCAAGGGCGCCGTCGACAACCTGCTTCACATCGTCAAGGCCGACCGCGAATGGAACGACCAGGCGGCGCGCAAACAGTTGCTGGTCATCTTCGAGGCGGCGGGCCTGAGTTCCGACGTAGCCAAGGACGGGCGACGCCGACTGTCGTCCATCCTGTTTTCATAAGCGCATCGAGGGCTTCATGCCGCAGGGCTATGTCAGGGCGCTCGATCTGCCGCAGGTGATCCCGGTCTTTCCGCTGGGCGGGACCATTCTGCTGCCGCGCGGCCAGCTGCCGCTGAACATCTTCGAGCCGCGCTATCTGAACATGGTGGACGACGCCATGGCGGGTGATCGGATGATCGGCCTGATCCAGCCCAACGGCGGCACGGCGGCCCACCCCACCTTGTCGTCGGTCGGCTGCGCGGGGCGGATCACCAGCTTCGCCGAGACGTCCGACGGCCGGTATCTGATCACCCTGACGGGGGTGTCGCGGTTCCGTATCGCCGCCGAACTGCCGTCCAAGGCCCCTTATCGCCAGGTGCGCGCGGCGTTCGACGCCTATGAGGCCGATCTGACGACGCCGGCCGACGAGCCGGATTTCGACCGCCACGCCTTCCTGGACGCCCTGCGCGCCTATATGGCCCATCGCCTGCTCGACATCGACTGGGAGACGGCCGAGACCGCGCCGATGGAGGCCCTGGTCAACAGTCTGTCGATGGCCCTGCCGTTCGAACCGGCCGAGAAACAGGCCTTGTTGGAGGCCATGGGCCTGATGCCCCGCGCCGAGGCCCTGACCGCGCTCCTTCGCATCGACGCCGCCGATGGCGGTGACGACGCCGCGCCGTCCATACAGTAGCGCGATGCGACAAGGCCCCCTACAACGGCCTCAAACAGCGCTAAGCGCGTCAGGCCCGGAACAATGAGCGACGCCTTCAACACCCCCGTTTCTGTCGATCCCCGCCTGCTCGAGGTGCTGGTCTGCCCGGTCACGCGCGGCAAGCTGACCTATGACCGCGACGCCAATGAGCTGATCTCGGCGGGCGCCAAACTGGCCTATCCGATCCGCGAAGGCGTGCCGATCATGCTGGCCGAGGAAGCGCGCCCACTGGACTGATTCGCCTGCCCACCGCCCGTCATCCTCGCCCTTGTGGCGAGGATCCATACGCTCGGTTCATGTCGTGCCTCACGATATCGACGGCGCGTATGGATCCTCGGGACAGGCCCGAGGATGACGAGGAGGAGGGATCGCCCTCACTCCATCCACCTGCGCCCAAGGATCCATTCATGCTGAAAGTCGCCATCCAGATGGACCCGATCGAGGCCGTCGACATCACCTCGGACACCAGTTTCCTGATGGCCGAGACGGCCCAGGCGCGGGGGCACAGACAGTGGGTCTATGACTTCCGCACCCTGGCGCTGGAGGAGGGGCGCCTGTTCTGCCGCGCCCGGTCGATCACCGTGCGGCGCGAGGCCGGGAACCACGTCGACTTCGGCGACTGGGAAAGGCTGGACCTGGCCGAGGACGTCGACGTCATCCTGATGCGTCAGGACCCGCCGTTCGACATGGCCTATGTCACCGCCACCTATCTTTTGGAGACGGTCCACCCCAGGACGCTGGTGGTCAATGATCCGGCCGAGGTGCGTTCGGCGCCCGAGAAGCTGATGGTCACCGCCTTCCCCGGCCTGCAGCCGCCGACCCTGATCTCGGCCGACCCCGTCGCCCTGACCGCCTTCCACAAGAAGCATGGCGAGGTGGTGCTGAAGCCGCTGCACGGCAACGGCGGCTCGGGCGTGGTCAAGCTGCGCGCCGACGACCCGAACCTGGACGCCCTGATCGAGATCCATGCGGCGGGCAGCCGCGACCCGCTGGTGATCCAGAAATTCATTCCCGCCGTGACCAAGGGCGACAAGCGCATCATCCTGATCGACGGCGAGCCGGTCGGCGCCATCAACCGCGTTCCGGCGGCGGGCGCGGTGCGCTCCAACCTGCACGTCGGCGGCACGGCCATGCCGGTCGAACTGACCCCGCGCGACCTGGAAATCTGCGCCGCCATCGGCCCGACGCTGAGGGAACGCGGCCTGATCTTCGTCGGCATCGATGTGATCGGCGACTATCTGACCGAGATCAACGTCACCTCGCCCACCGGCGCCCAGCAGTTGAAGACCTTCACCGGCATCGACGCCACGGCCCTGATGTGGGACGTGATCGAAAGGAAGCGCGCCGCCCAGGTTGCGTGAACGCCACTTGCATTAGATTTCAGTTCATGGTTCGTTCTGCCGCTGGAGCGGGAGAACGAACATGGTCGCGCGCGTCGTCACGGTCGCCTTCGACGGGGTGGAAGCCCGGCGCGTGGACGTCGAGGTCCAGCTGATCGGCAATGACGGGCCGACCATCTTCAACATCGTGGGCCTGCCCGACAAGGCAGTGGCCGAAAGCAAGGAGCGGGTGCGCGGCGCCTTCGCCGGCATTGGCCTGGCCCTGCCCGCCAAGCGGATCATCGCCAATCTGGCCCCCGCCGACCTGCCCAAGGAAGGCAGCCATTTCGACCTGCCTATCGCCCTGGCCCTGATGGCGGCCATGGGGGTGATCGCACCGGATGCTTTAGACGGCTGGGCGGCGATCGGCGAACTGGGGCTGGACGGCCAGATCGCGCGGGTCGGCGGCGCCCTGCCCGCCGCCGTGGCCGCCGACGCCATGGGGCTGGGCCTGATCTGTCCCGAGGCGACGGGGCCGGAAGCGGCCTGGGCCGGCGGAGCGCGCATCCTGGCGCCGCGCTCCCTGATCGGCGTGGTCAACCATTTCAAGGGAACCCAGGTGCTGCGCGCGCCCGAACCCGGCCCCCTGGCCCCAGGCGCCGCCGTTCCCGACCTGCGCGAGGTCAAGGGCCAGGAAAGCGCCAAGCGGGCGCTGGAGATCGCGGCGGCGGGCGGCCACAACCTGCTCGAACCATGGTCGATTGTCATGGTCCGGGCATGGTCTCCCGAACGATCCAGCCAACGATTCCTGCCACCGTCTATGTGCGCTGGTCGAGTGAAGCGCAGACAGGGCGCGACAGCCTTCGGCGCCAGCTTGAGGCGGCCCAGCGGTATGCGGACGAGCATCGTCTCCTCATCGTCGAAACCATCATCGACGAGGCCGTCAGCGCATTCTCTGGGCACCATCTGACGCGGGGTCGGCTCGGACAGTTCATCCGTCGTGT
>NZ_DALZQC010000131.1:0-8340 GCF_032017145.1 Brevundimonas sp. | reverse complement strand
CGATGACGGCCGAGCCGAACGGCGCCCCGGCGGCCATGGCGCGCGCCTCTCCGGTCGCGGCGGCGGCCATGGGCGAAGGCAGTTGGGCCGAGGCGATGGGCAGGACCGCGTCGGGGGCCGCCCGCATCAGGAACCGCCCTTCGGCGACCCGGCCGATCACCACCTCGACCTCGCGCTGGCCGATCAGGACGATGGCGCGGCCGGGTTCGCCCTTCCGCGCCTGGGCGAAGGCCATATACAGGGCCTGGGCCGACTTGCCGCGCGGCAGGGCCGTTGTTGAACCATTGGCCTCGGCCCAGGCGGCGTTGAAGGCCAGGATCTGACCTGAATCCCACACCAGGGCCGCGGGCTCGGCCATGGCGTCCAGCACCTCGACGGCCGCATCGCTGTCCGGCCGGGCGCCGGCGGCGCGACGAAATCCGAACAGGCCGATCAGCGCGATCATCCCCACCGTCAGGATCAGCACCAGACCCGGCGCCGAGACCGGATTGTCGCGAAACGCCGGATAGGCCAGGGCCGCGATCGCCGCCACGACGCCGAACGCCATCACGGCGGACAACAGATCGAACGGGGAGCGGCGGGTGGACGTCATACGGCCTCGCGAATCAAGGACTTCATCATACGCTCAAATCCTGACGCACCCTTACCGACGCGCCCGCGACTGGAAGACGAAGCCGATGATCTTGGCGGCGGCGTCGAAATGCTCGCGCGGAATGACCTCGTCCACATCGACGGTGGCGTAGAGGGCGCGGGCCAGGGGCACGTTCTCGACGATGGGGACATTGTGTTCGGTCGCCACCTCGCGGATGCGCAGGGCCAGGGCGTCGACGCCCTTGGCCACGCAGATCGGCGCCCCGTCGCCTTGATCCGGCTCGTAGCGCAGGGCGACGGAATAGTGGGTCGGGTTGGTGACGATGACGGTGGCCTTGGGCACATTGGCCATCATCCGCTGGCGGCTGCGCTGCATGCGGATCTGCTTCAGCTTGGCTTTGATGTGCGGGTCGCCCTCGGACTGTTTGAAGTCTTCCTTCAGCTCTTCCTTGGTCATCCGCATCCGCTTGGCGAAGCGCATCTTCTGCCAGATGAAGTCGGCCCCCGCCGTGGCGCCCAGCAGGATGATGGCCGAGACGAACAGCGAGATCGCCATGTCGCGCGCCAGCGGCAGGATGGCCATGGGGCTGACGGCGACCAGGTTCTCGAACTCGCGGGCATGGGGCTTCAGCACCATCCAGCAGACCAGGCAGACGGCGACCAGCTTCAGGAAGGTCTTGAGGAACTGCACCAGGCCGTCGGGACCGAAGATCCGCTTGAACCCCTGCATCGGACTGACCGCCGACCATTTCGGCTTCAGCTTCTCGGCGGTGAAGATCAGGCCCGACTGCGCCAGATTGCCCCCGGCCCCGCCGATGATGGTGGCCAGCATGACGGCCCCCAGGAAGGGCGCGACGGCCCAGACGGCGCGCACCATGATCTGATTGCCCGCGCCCGAGTTCAGCGTGCCCAGCATCTGATGCGGGGCGGCGATGAAGGGCAGCATCTGTTCGGCGATGGACGAGGCGAACCAGCCGCCGGTCATCAGGATCACCGCCGCCGCCCCGGCCAGGGACAGGACCTGGGCGACGTCGGGCGACTTGGCGACGTCGCCCTTCTTTCGCGCGTCCTCAAGCTTTCGCGGGGTCGCCTCTTCGGTTTTGGATTCGGGATCGGCGCCTTCAGCCACCGGCGCCTCCCCCTGGACCGCCGAATACGAAATACTCCGCCAGGCGGCGGTAGCGGTCGATGAAGACGGCGCCCAGCGCCCCCAGGCTCAGGGCGAAGATCGACAGGCCCAGGATGACGCTGAGCGGGGCGGCGGCGAAATAGACCTGAAAGGCCGGCATGACCCGCGCCACCAGACCCGAGGCCAGGTTGAAGATCAGGGCGAACACCAGGACCGGCGCGGCCAGCTGAACCCCCAGCATGAAGCTGTCGCCCAGGGTCCGCACCGCCATCTGGGTGAAGTCGGCCATGATCAGCGGCTTGGCCGGGGCGATCAGCTGATAGGAGCCGACGATCCCGGCGATGAACAGGTGGTGGGTGTCGGTGGCGAACAGCAGCGTCACCCCCAAGAGGGTCAGGAAGGCGGCGATGGTCGTGCCCGGCTGGGCCTGCATGGGGTTGGCGGTCTGGGCGAAGCTGAGGGTGGTCTGCAGCGACACGATCTCGCCCGCCGTAGACAGGGCGGTCATGAACATCCGCAGCAACAGGCCGATCATCAGGCCGACCACCACCTCGCGGATGATCCAGCCGACCATCAGGCCCAGACTGTCGGGCAGGGCCGGCAGCGCGCCGCGCACCACCGGCCACAGCGCCAGGCTGATGACCAGCGACAACGACAGCCGCACGCGCGGCGGCACATAGGCCTCGCCGAAGCCGGGGATCAGCATCAGGATCGCCGCGACCCGCGCGAAGATCAGCCCCCCGGCCCAGACCTGATCGGCGGTCGCCCACGAATCCATGACTAGCGGCCGTCCACTACATCCCCGCGATGCGGGCCGCGATCTGACGCATGAAGCCGCCCAGCAGCGCCCCCATCAGCGGCAGGAACAGGATCAGCGAAACGAAGATGGCGATGATCTTGGGCGCATAGATCAGGGTCTGTTCCTGGATCTGCGTCAGGGCCTGAAACAGGCCGATCACCACGCCGACCACCAGTCCGACCAGCAGCACCGGCAGACACAGCTGGATCGTCAGCCAGATGGCGTCCCGCCCGACGTCCAGAACTTCCGCGCCGTTCATCGGCCCACTCCAGCAACTACTGGGCAGAAAATGCCGACAGGATGGTTAACAGGCCGCTAACCAAGGCTTGATGGTCGCAGCCTCTCCCCTTCCGTTTCGCTTGTGGCTATGTAGCCGCCATGACCGACGCCCGATCTCCGAAAGTCTCCCAGGCCGACGCCGAAGCCGCCGTGCGCACCCTGATCGAATGGGCCGGCGACGACCCCACGCGAGAGGGCCTGCTGGAAACCCCCGCCCGCGTGGCCAAGAGCTATCGCGAGCTGTTCCAGGGCTATGAGGTCGATCCCCTGTCCTATCTGGAGAAGACCTTCGAGGAGACGGGGGGCTACGACCAGCTGGTTGTGCTGAAGGACATCCGTTTCGTCAGCTTCTGCGAGCACCACATGCTGCCGGTCGTGGGCAAGGCGCACGTCGCCTATCTTCCGACCGACCGGGTCGTGGGCATCTCCAAACTGGCGCGCGTCGTGCGTGGCTTCGCCCGTCGCCTGCAGATCCAGGAGAAGATGACGTCGGAGATCGCCGAGGCCATCCAGACCGTGCTGCGCCCCCACGGCGTCGGCGTGGTGATCGAGGCCGAGCATTCCTGCATGACCCTGCGCGGGGTCAATGCGCCGGGCGCCAGCCTGTCGACCAGCCACCTGATCGGCGTCGTGCGCGACGATCCCCGCACCCGCGAGGAGTTCCTGCGTCTGGTCAGGGGCTGATCTTCCCTCAAGGCGCGCACTGGCGCCGCCCTTGCGTCGAACGGGCCGAAGGAGGCGCCGACGATGCCCTGGTCCCTGATTTCGACCCGCAATGAGACAGTCCAGATCGCCCGCGGCGGCTGGCTGGACGCGCTGCGTTTCATCGTGGCCTTCCTGATCATCCTGCATCACTTCCAGGCGGCCGGGCCCGAGCCCCTTGCGCATCTGATCAATCCGATCTTCGAACGCGGCGGCTTCCTGCTGACCAACTTCTTCCTGATCGACAGCGGCTATGTGCTGATGCGCGTCTATGGGGCGGCGGTGGACAAGGGCCGGATGTCGCCGGGCGACTTCTTCCTGAAGCGGTTCCTGCGCGTCGTGCCCGCCCACCTGATCATGGGCCTGTCGCTGGTCGGACTTGTGCTGCTGGCGACGGCCGCCGGCGCGCCGCCGCGCAATCCCGAATGGTTCGCCTGGGACCAGCTGCCGGCGCAGCTGCTGCTGCTGCAGTCCTATGGCGTGCATGGCGGCCTGGGCTGGAACGCGCCCACCTGGTCGATCTCGGCCCTGATCGGCTGCTACCTGGCCTTCCCCTGGATCATTCGCGGCCTGATGCGGCTGGGGCCGTGGTCGGCCCTGGCGGTGGGCGTCGGCGTCTATCTGGTCGCCAACCAGCTGTGCTGGTCGTTCCTGGGCTATCCCGTCTATCAGATGCCGATGGGCTATGGCATCGTGCGCGCCCTGCCCCTGTTCTTCCTGGGCATGTGCCTGGCCTGGTTCGCCCAGAAGGTCTGGATCGCGCCGCGTCTGGCCGGCTGGGCCGGCGTGCTGGCGGCCGTGGGCTTCTTTGCGCTTGAGCTTCACGACAAGCACGCCCTCGTCGCGCTTGCGCTGATCTCGATCATCATCCTGGCCGCCGGCGCCGTGCCGGTGAAGCGTCCGTCCAAGGTGGTCGAGACGGCCGCCATGGTGTCCTTCTCCATGTTCATCTCCAACGAGGTGGTCCGCATCGCCTGGTTCGGCGTGGTCAATGCGCTGGAGGCCCGCGTCGCCCTGCCCGTCGCCGTCCAATGGGGCCTGTGGGGCCTGGGCGTCGCGGCGGCGGTCGGCTTCGCCTTCGCCTTCCACTTCGCCATCGACAATCCGTTGCAGAACCGGATTCGCGCGGCGCTGAAACGCCGCACGGCCCGTCGCGGCCGGCGTCAGCCCAAACTCGGGCCGGTTATCTCCATCGACGGCTGATCCTGCTTGGCGACCATCGATCCTCGACCAAAGTCGCTCTCTCCAGCCGCCTCCCTCTCGGCCAATGTCGGCGTCCATGCATCCTGAAGGATGTGCAAAACGGCCGATAACGGCGACTTGGGAGGAAATGGATCATGGCAACCGACGCACCCATTGCGTCCGGGGACGGGGAGCACACGGTCGATCGCAGCGATCGGCTGGTCATCCTGGCCTCGTCGGTCGGCACCGTCATCGAGTGGTACGACTTCTATCTTTACGGCTCGCTGGCGGCGATCATCACCGTCCAGTTCTTCTCGGGCGTCAACGAGACGACCGGCTACATCTTCGCCCTGATGGCCTTCGCCGCCGGTTTCGCCGTGCGTCCGTTCGGCGCCGTGGTCTTCGGACGGCTGGGCGATCTCTGGGGGCGCAAGAACACCTTCCTGGTGACCATGCTGCTGATGGGCCTGTCGACCTTCGTGGTCGGCCTGTTGCCGCCCTATGCGGTCATCGGCATCGCCGCGCCGATCATCCTGGTGCTGATGCGCCTGATCCAGGGCCTGGCCCTGGGCGGCGAGTACGGCGGCGCGGCCACCTACGTCGCCGAGCACGCCCCGCAGGGCAAGCGCGGCTTCTATACCTCCTTCATCCAGATCACGGCGACCGCCGGCCTGGTGCTGAGCCTGCTGGTCATCCTGAGCGTGCGTTACACCGTGGGGGAGGAAGCCTTCGCCGCCTGGGGCTGGCGCATTCCCTTCCTGGTCTCGATCCTGCTGCTCGGCGTGTCCCTGTGGATTCGCCTGAAGCTGGCCGAGAGCCCGTCGTTCAAGAAGATGAAGGCCGAGGGCAAGGGCTCCAAGACCCCGCTGAAGGACAGTTTCGGCAAATGGCCGAACCTGAAGCTGGTGCTGATCGCGCTTCTGGGCCTGACCGCAGGCCAGGCCGTCATCTGGTACACCGGCCAGTTCTACGCCCTGTTCTTCCTGGAACGGGTCATGAAGGTCGACGCCACCCTGGTCTATGTGCTGCTGACCATCGCGCTTCTGGCCGCCTCGCCCTTCTTCATCTTCTGGGGCTGGCTGTCGGACAAGGTGGGGCGCAAGCCGATCATCCTGGCCGGCTGCCTGATCGCGGCCCTGACCTATTTCCCGCTGTTCAACGCCCTGACCCAGGCCGCCAACCCGCGCCTGGCCGCCGCAGCCGCCTCGGCGCCGGTCGTGGTCTATGCCGATCCGGCCGACTGCAACCTGCAGTTCGATCCGGTGGGCAAGACGGTGTTCAACCACTCCTGCGACGTGGCCAAATCCTATCTGGCCAAGGCGGGCGTGACCTACACCAACGAAGCCGCCCCGGCCGGCACGGTGGCCCAGGTCCGCATCGGCGATCAGATCGTGATCCCCAGCTTCCGCGGCGACGCCATGGCTCCGGCCGACTTCGCGGCCCAGAAGAAGACCTGGGACAAGAGCCTGGGCGAGGCCCTGACCGCCGCCGGCTATCCGGCCAAGGCCGACAGCGCCCTGGTCGACAAGCCGATGGTGGTGCTGATCCTGTTCATCCTCGGCTTCTATGTGACCATGGTCTATGGGCCGATCGCCGCGGCCCTGGTCGAGATGTTCCCGACCAAGATCCGCTACACCTCCATGTCCCTGCCCTATCACATCGGCAACGGCTGGTTCGGCGGCTTCCTGCCCACCACCGCCTTCGCCATCGTGGCGGCGACGGGCAACATCTATTCCGGCCTCTGGTACCCGATCGTGGTGGCCCTGGGGACGGTCGTTCTGGGCTTCCTCCTGGTCAAGGAAGGCAAGGACGTCGATCTGAACGCCTGATCCTGCTTTCAGGCGGAACGAGGGGCGGGTCGTCGCGAGACGGCCCGCCTTTCGCTTGTGAAACCCACCCTGCCCGGTTCAGATGCCCCCATGTTCAGCCTGACGATCCTCGGCCTGGTCGCCGCCTATATGGCGGTGCTGTTCGCCGTCGCCTGGCATCAGGAGCGTCCGGCGGCCAGGGCGCGCGGCAAGGGGCTGGGGCCGTCGGTCTACGCCCTGTCGCTGGCCATCTACTGCACCTCCTGGACCTATTACGGCGCGGTCGGCACGGCGGCGCGCGACGGGTGGGAGTATCTGCCCATCTACATCGGGCCGGTGATCGGCGTGACACTGCTGTTCCCGCTGTGGCGGCGCATCGCGGCGGCGGCCCGGCGCGAGAACGTCGGCTCCATGGCCGACTTCGTGGCCTCCCGCTACGGCAAGAGCCAGACCCTGGGTGCGGCGGTCACGGTCGTCGCCATTCTGGGGTCGCTGCCCTATATCGCGCTGCAGCTGAAGTCGCTGTCGATGGCGGGCGCCCTTCTGACGGCGGGCACGCCGGTGGCGGGATCCGAGCGATTGACGGTGCTGGTGCTGGCGGGGGTGCTGGCCTTCTTCGCCATCCTGTTCGGCGCGCGACGCCCCGACCTGACCGAGCACAATCGCGGCCTGATCCAGGCCATCGGTCTGGAATCGATGGTCAAGCTGGGCGCCCTGCTGTTCGTCGCCGTCTTCGCCCTGGTCCTGCTGTTGAACCAGGGATCGCCGGCCCGCATCGCACAGGGGTTGGGCGCCCTGGCGGCCCCGCCGGACGTCACCCCGCGATTCACCGCCATCACTCTGGTCTCGACCCTGGCGATCTTCTGCCTGCCGCGCCAGTTCCACGTCGCCTTCGTGGAGGGGGCCCAGCCGTCGGACGTGCGGCGGGCGCGCTGGATATTTCCGCTCTATCTGATGCTGACCAGTCTGGCGGTCCTGCCGCTGGTGGCGGCCGGCGCCCTGTTCGCGCCCACGGTGAACCCCGACCTTCTGGTTCTGGCCCTGCCGTTCCAGCGCGGCGAAACTCTGCTGACCGCCGTCGTCTTCGTGGGCGGCTTCTCGGCGGCGACCGCCATGGTGATCGTCGAGGCCGTGGCCCTGTCGGCCATGGTGTCCAACAGCCTAATCCTGCCCTTCCTGGCGCGCGACCGCTGGCGGATGCGCGGCGACGCCTCGGACATGGCGGGCACCATCCTGCAGGTGCGGCGCGGGGCCATCGTCGCGGTCCTGCTGCTGGCCTGGCTCTATTATCAGGCGACGGACCAGTCGCACGGTCTGGCGGCCATGGGGCTGGTGTCCTTCGCCGCCCTGGCACAGCTGGCGCCGGCCCTGTTCGGCGCTGTCCTGTGGCGCGGCGGCCATGCTCACGGCGCGCTGGCGGGTATGGCGGTGGGGGTCCTGGTCTGGATCATGATGCTGGCCCTGCCGCAACTGGTGCCGGGCGCGCCCTGGCACATCTATGTCATGCTGGGCATCAAGGACCCGCTGGCCCTGGGCGTCTTCGTCAGCCTGGGGCTGAACCTGGCGGCCTATGTCGGGGTGTCGCGTCTGGCCCAGCCCCGGCTGATCGACCGGGTCCAGGCCCGCGCCTTCGTGGATCGGCTGGGGCCGGACTAGATGGAGGCCAGGCCCGCGCCGTCCGGCGCCTCGGTCGGCGACCTGCGCGCCCTGGTCGCCCGCTTCATCGGCGACGAACGGGCCGAGCGCGCCTTTTCCGCCTGGGGCCGCGAGACCGACATCCGCCTGCGTGACGCCAATCCCGCCGACGCGGCGCTTGCCCGCGCGGCCGAGCGGATGCTGGCGGGCGCCAT
>NZ_DALZQC010000130.1:0-8373 GCF_032017145.1 Brevundimonas sp. | reverse complement strand
TGACAACCTCCGCAAAGGCAGCCTTGAATCACGCTTCAGCCTAATCCGGAATCCCCAGAGTCCACAGATCCTAGGCCTTGTGCCTAGGATCCAGAAACACAGGCGTCAGAACACGGGGCTCACCTTCAAACACCGGCCGTATGGATCCTCGGCACGAGGCCGAGGATGACGGCCGCAAGAGCCAATCCCCTCAGATCGGCATCGCCATGATTTCCTTATAGGCGGAAATCACCTGGTCCCGGACCGAGATCACCGTCTCCAGCGACGCCTCGGCCGAGCTAAGCGCCGTCACCACGTCGATCAGATTGCCCTGCCCCTGGACCGAGCGGGTCATCTGGGTTTCCGCCGCGCGCGACTGCTGGGTCATGTCGGTCATGGCGTTCTTGACCAGGTCGGCGAAGCCGCCGTCGCCGGCGCCGGGCGCCGCTGCGGCCCCCGACAGGCCCGTCGGCATGGCGCCGCCCTGGACGGCGGCATAGGCCCTGGCGGCCATCATGGGGTTCATGGCCTAGACCTCAGCGTTTGATGATGTCGAGGGTGCGGCTGTCCATCGACCGCGCCGTCTCGATGACGTTCAGATTGGCCTCGTAGGCGCGCTGCGCCTCGCGCATGTCCATGGCCTCGACCAGGGTGTCGACATTGGGCCGCATCACATAACCTTGCGCGTTCGCCGCCGGATGCGACGGGTCGTAGTCCATCTTGAAGTCGCTCTGGTCGGGCCGCACCTCGGCCAGCGTCACCCCCGTCGCCCCATCGACCTCACGCGCCTGAAACACCGGGATCTGGCGGCGATAGGGTTCGCCGCCCGGCGTGCGGGCGGTGGACTGGGCGTTGGCGATGTTCTCGGCGATGACGCGCATCCGCGACTGCTGCGCCTTCAGCGCAGAGGCGGCCACGGCCATGGCGCTGTTGGAGGGGGAGACGGGATCGGTCATGGCTTAAGCGTCCTCCTCAGCCGCCGGGCCGTTTGGCGGCCAGGCGGATCATGGACATGGACTTCTGGTAGAAGCCGATGGCGGCGTCATAGGCCATGCGGCTCTCGGCCATCTTCAGCATCTGCTCCTCGACCACCACCGAATTGCCGTCCATCGTGGTTTCCGAATCGGGCGCCTTGGCGGGATCGAACCGCGCGGCCGGGCCGCTTGGGGCGATATGGGCCGCATTGGTCCGCGTCATCTGCAGCCCCCCGCCCCTGGCCATGGCGGCGGCGAAGTCGGTCGGCTGTTTCAGGTCGCGCCCGACGTAGCCCGGCGTGTCGGCGTTGGCCACATTCTCGGCGATCACCTTCTGGCGCGCGTCCAGCCAGCCCAGCCGGCCCTTGATCTGCCCCAGCAGCGGTATGTCGGCGACGCCCATGGCGATCTCCCGTGCGACGCGGATGCGTGCGATGGGCAGAAAATGCCGCCTGTTTGGTTAATGGGGGGTTATCTCAACGCCTCGTTAACCGTGGTGGTTAAGACTTGGACCACAGCGCCGACTGCGCGGGGCCTTGCAGCGTATGAATTTCCTCGATCTCGCCCGGGCCGTCTTCGGCCTGGCCTTCACCCTCGGCCTGATCGGGCTCGCGGCCTGGGCCGCGCGCCGTTATGCGCCCCAGTTGCTGGCCAGGCTCAGCGCCGAGCGCGGCGCGCGGCGGATGCA
The DNA here is from genome assembly GCF_032017145.1 of Brevundimonas sp. GTDB lineage: Bacteria > Pseudomonadota > Alphaproteobacteria > Caulobacterales > Caulobacteraceae > Brevundimonas. The sequence goes on along the minus strand of NZ_DALZQC010000130.1, from coordinate 6,732 downwards.
GGTGGTCGAGACCCTGGTCCTGGACCCCGCCCGCCGCCTGGTCCTGGTCCGCATCGACGAGGAGGAGCGGCTGATCCTGCTGGGCGAAGGCCGCGAATTGATCGAGCCGCGCCAGCCGGGAGGCGTGCAATGACGCGCGCTGTGTTCGTCAAACCCACCGGCGCCGAGCTGAAGCGCGCGGCCCTGCTGTCCCTCTTCACCACCCTGATCTGCCTGGCCTGGCCCGTCGCCGCCCTGGCCCAGCAGGCGGCCCAGTCCGGTTCGGCCCTGAACATCGACCTGGGGTCGGGCGCCGGCCTGACCCAGCGGGTGGTGCAGCTGGTCGGGCTGATGACCGTGCTGTCGCTGGCGCCGTCCATCGTCATCATGACCACCAGCTTCGTGCGGATCATCGTGGTCCTGTCGCTGCTGCGGACCGCCCTGGGCCTGCAACAGTCGCCGCCGAACGCCGTCCTGGTGTCCCTTTCGCTGTTCCTCAGCGCCATCGTCATGGCCCCGACCTGGCAGGACGCCTATGATTCGGGCATCCGTCCGCTGATGGATCAGCAGATCGAACTGCCCCAGGCTTTCGATCAGGCGTCCGAGCCGGTGAAAACCTTCATGCTGGCCCAGGTGGACCGCGGCGACCTGGCCCTGTTCACCCGCCTGTCCAAGATCGAGGCCCCTCAGAACGTTCAGGAACTGCCGCTCCGCGTCGTCACCCCGGCCTTCATGATCAGCGAGTTGAAGAAGGCGTTCGAAATCGGATTTCTCCTTTTCGTTCCGTTTCTTGTGATCGATCTGGTGGTGGCCAGCGTGCTGATGTCCATGGGCATGATGATGCTGCCGCCGGTGGTGGTGTCCCTGCCGTTCAAACTGATCTTCTTCGTGCTGGTGGACGGCTGGCGACTGGTCGCCGGAAGCCTGGTCGAGAGCTTCCAGCGCGCGTCCGGCGCCGGATAATCCCCCGCCCCCTATGGCTTTTGGCGTCATCGGCGCTTGCAATGCCGGTGGAAATCCGTGTTGATCCCCCGGTCCTCGCCCTGAATCGGGCGAATAACACTGGAACCGCTTCTTATGACCACTCAAGCCGAACTGATCGCCGCCGTCGCCAAGGACGCCGGTGTCTCGCAGGCCGACGCCGGCAAGGTGCTGACCGCGATCGTCGAAAACATCCACTCGACCCTGAAGTCGGGCGGCGACATCCGCATCTCCAACCTGGGCGTCTTCGACACCGCCGCCCGCGCCGAGCGCGAAGGCCGCAACCCGGCCACCGGCGCGACCATCAAGATCGCCGCCTCCAAGGCCGTGCGCTTCCGCGTCTCCAAGCCGCTGAAGGACGCCGTCAACGGCTAAGCCTTTTCGATCCCGCCCGGCGGGATCGGCAATGCTCGACGGGCGGGGATCGCGATGCGGTCTCCGCCCGTTTCCGTTTCAGGCGGCCCTATCACGCCGTCATTCCGGGGCGTCCGTAGGACGAACCCGGAACCCAGGGGGTCATCCCCAGTGTCCAATGGATCAGCGCCGTCGCTGTCGTCCTGGGTTGGCTGCTACGCGCCGCCCTTCGGGTCCGGGTTCTTCGCTGCGCTCAGCCCCGGAATGACGAGCAGGTGCTCGATCAGGCCGCTGCTTTCGCGTCCGCTTCCTTCCTGAACGCCTGTTTGGCGCTGTTGACCCAGCCGACGAAGGTGTCCGCCTGGCTGGACAGATTGGCGAAGTCGCCCGTCCCCGCCACGCCCGACAGATTGTCGTCCAGCGCCACCCGGATCGCCGCCGCCGACCGCGCGCCCGCCACGAACGGCCCATAGCGGCCGCTCAGCCGCTGCAGCGCCGGCCGGTCACCCGCCAGCGAATAGCCCACGCCCGCCCGGATCAGCCAGCTTTCCTCGGCCGGCGTCAGGGCCGTTCCCGTGGTCTTGTAGCGGTCGCCCAGCCGCGCCTCATAGACCGGCGCCGCCTCGGCCCATTTCTGCTGTTTCCAGAAGATGTCGGCCCGCACCTCGCGCGCCGGGTTCGACTGATCCCGATCCAGCACCTCCAGCGCATGGTCGAACCGGCCCAGGTCCATCAGGGCGCGGGCCTCCAGCGCGCGCCGCTCGCTGTTCATCGCGGCCGGCAACAGGGTGGTGCGCGACCCCCAGATCGCCTGCAGCGCCTTCTCCGGCTGGCGATCCATCAGATAGACGGTGGCCAGATTGGTGGCGACCTGGGCCTTGGCCACACCGTCCAGCCGCTCGTCCACCTGGTGCTGCAAAAGCTCGGCCGCCTGGTCCAGCAGGTCCACGTCGATCAGGCGGCGCGACAGGCGGCGCACCATCTCGTCCCCGTCCGCCCCGATCGGCGTCAGTTCGCGGAAGTCGTAGAACAGGGCCAGGGCCTGCACCGGCTGCAATCCATCGGCCGCCCCCTCCAGAAACAGGGCGCGGAAGGCGTTGGACTGATCGGCCTGGATCTCGGTCGCGCCGGGAATGCCCGACAGCCGCCTGCCCGCCCCGCGCAGGGCGTCCAGCGCCTCGCGGTAACGCCCCTGTTTCAGATAGATGTCGGCCAGCTTGCGGATCACCGCCAGTTCCGTGCCGTCTCCGCGCCAACGCCATTTCAGCTGTTCCAGCTGCTGGGCCGCCTGGTCGGGGCTCAGCGCGCCCTTGTCCATCTCCAGGCCGATGGCGCCCAGTTTGGCCGGGGTGGCGATCCCGTCCAGCGGCGCGCGCGCCACGGCCTTGTAAACCGCCAGCGCCCGGCCCTTGTCGCCCTGCAGATCGAACAGCCGCGCCTGCACCAGCCGCGCAGTCAGCTGGTCCGCCGCCGGCGCCTTCTGGCTGAAGCTGTAGGCCAGCAGTTGCTGGGCGGCGGCCAAGTCGCCGGTCTCGATGGCCGCCAGCGCATGGGCGGCGCCGAACCGCGCGCGCCAGGCGGGGGGAAAGTCGTCGATCACCGAGGCCCCGGCGGCGAAGTTGCGCCTGGCCCCCTCCCAGTCGCCCTGTTCAGAGGCGATATAGCCCTGCCACACCTTGGTCGCCGGGTCGTCGGCCAGGGCCGCGCCCGCGAAATCGACCTGCGCCTCCTCCAGCCGCCCCACGCCGACGCGGGCGACGCCGCGCAGGCCCCTGACCTCCGGCTCGCCCTGCAGGTTCGGCGCCTTGGCGATCAGGGCGTTCAGCACCCCGATGGCCTCATAGTTCAGTCCCGACCCGACCAGGAACCGCGCCAGGGCCATCCGCGCCTCGATGGGGGCGCGCGGATCGTCGGCCGCCGCGATGGTCTCCAGCCCCGCCGCATCCTGCAGCCGGCGATAGCGGTCCGAGAAGCCCGCCTCGCCCGTCGCGGCCCAGCCCTCGTCGATCATGGCCGGATAGGCGGCGCGCCGGGGCGCATCGGCCGCATGATCGCCGGTCTCCAGCCCCGCCGACGGCGCCGACAGCGTCAGCCCCTTGGGCCGGCTCAGCGTCACCAGATCGCCCGCCGCCTCGATCCTCAGGTCGTCGGCGCCCGTCTCGACCGCCATTCCCTGGGCGGTGGGGATCAGGGTCAGATCGACCGTACGCCGTCCGCCGCCATAGCCCTTGCCCGGCGCCAGGGCCGTCACCGCCGCGAACCGGTCGCCCACCAGCGGGTCGGTCAGCCAGATCGCCTTGGTCGCCCCGGCCATCCGCGCCACCAGGGTCGCGGACCCGTCCTCGGCCCTGCCCACCTCGACGCCCGAGGCGGCGGGCGCGGTTCCGCCCAGGGTCACCGTCCAGATCCCGCCCTGCCCCTGCGCCGCCACACCCATGTCGTCGGGCGCCGAAATCCGCATGGCGGTATAGCCCGGCCCCGCCGCCCAGCGCGCATCCTTGGCCGGACCCAGTTGTTTGGCGCCGGTCATGTCCATCCGCGCGGCGGTGTCGAAGACGATCCACACCGCATCGCCGCGCCGGAACACGGCCGCGCCCACCGGCGCGCTCCATTGGAAGGTCAGCACCGTCTTGTCGGCGCTGGTTTCGGCCTTGACCGGCACGACCGCATCCGTGGTCGCCGGCTTGGCCGCGTCCCCGCCCTGCGGCGCCTTGCCGGGCGCATAGAGGTTCAGCCAGACCGCCCCGTCCGCCACGCCCGAACGGGCGTCGGCGCCCTCCTCCAGGGTGATGATCAGGTCCGTGCCGCCGCCGGCGCGCGCGGCCCGGGTCTCGACCGACTTCACCCCGGCGGGCGGATCGACCTTCAGGCGCGACACGTCTGGCGCCGCCGTCGTGCCCAGCCGCACCACCACCTTGTCGCCCTGGCGGCTGACGCGCGAGCGCACGCCGATCACGCCGCCGAACTCGACGCGGGTGAACTCAGCGTTCTGGCCGATGCCTATGGACAGCGGATCGCGCGGACGCCCCGCCTCCTGCGCCAGGGGCGACAGCGGCGCGAGCACGACGGCGCCGGCCGCGGCGGCCGCCACGGTCGTCTTCAGAATACGCTTGGTCGGCGCGGCCCCGGACATATCCCCCGACCCATGCGGCACAAGCCCTTTAATCGCGGTTAACCGCCGTTCACCGTGAGGCGGCGGCGATAGGACAACCCGTCCACGCGACAAGCCCCCCCGCAGCGCGCATACTGACCCCATGACGGACTATCCGCCCCTCAGCACGATCAAGACCGGCCTGGCCTGCCGTTGCCCCCGCTGCGGCAAGGGCCCGCTGTTTAAGGGCTATCTGACCCTGCGCGAAGGCTGTACGGACTGCGGCCTCAGCTACGCCTTCGCCGACCCGGCGGACGGCCCGGCCTTCTTCGTCATGTCGGCGGTGGGGGTCATCGGCATGATCCTGCTGATGGCGTTCGAGTTCACGGTTCACCCGCCGATCTGGGTCCATGCGGTCGTGACCCTGCCCCTGCTGGTCGCCATGTGCCTGGGCTGCCTGCGCCCGTTCAAGGCTTGGCTGGTCGCCGAACAGTTCATCCACAAGGCCGCCCCGCCCGAGTTCTCCTCCAATGGCAAGCACGGGCCTTACTAGGGCATTCGGCGGTCGAGTTGGGCCTGAACGTATAAGGTTCGTCACAACGGACACAGCGAGGCCACAGCGAACACGACGGAGACGGACTCCGATCGAAAGGTCTTGAAGGCCTGCGGCGGCGAAGCCGCAGACTTATCGACAGCTTGCAGAAACCAGGAGCCGACGCGCCTTGGGTCTCGTCGTGGTCTTCGCGACCTCGCTGTGTCCGTTGTGATGAACGCCTTTCAGGCAGGCATCCACTCAAGCGCCGATCGCCCTAGAGTTCCACCACCGTCAGTTCCGGCCACCGCGCCCGCGCGCCGTCGATCACCTTGGCCCAGCTTTTGGCCACCGGCCGGTTCGGATTGGGCCGGACGGTCATGGAAAACACGTCCTCCAGCCCGAACGGCGCAGCGACAGTGATGGCGTCGTCCGCCTCCAGCCGCACGCCCACCGCGAAGGTGGGCGCCACGAACCGCCCCAGCGCCTCGTCCGTCGATCCCAGCGCCTGATAGGGCTCGCCGAACCGATCCTGGAACCACAGATGCACGCAACTCTGTTTGTATATTCGGACCATCTGCCCCTTAACTGGCGTCATGGTTGAAGCCGCTCTCCCGCCCGCGTTGCGCTCCCCTTGGGCCATGTTCGTCCTTCGCAACAGGGCGCAGGACATTTCGGGGTTTGATGTGGAGCGTCGCTGGGCGAACGACCTAATCAATCTGGGACTGTCATCTGATGCAGTAGTCGGTCTCGCCATCCTACGGGACGAAGAATGGCAGGAAGCACCGCCTCTGGTCGATACAATCCTTCGCGAACTATCGGTCGATCCTACGGATAAACCGCGCCTGTTGCACGTCATCCGACACCAAATCGCTCTCGCCATTGAGAACGGTGGCGATCCTCGCACCCATGCCAGAGACGGCATGTTGTTTGCTTCGGAGTTTCACGACCTGCCGGGCTACGATGGCGTGCTGGATGTCTTCTACGCTATTGATGACGAGTTCGACCTCGAAGCCTCGGGCATCGACTTCGACCCAAGCCTAAAGAAACTCGGGGCGAAAAGATGGACCTTGAAACAGCTTCGCGAGCAAAAATAGCTGTGGTCCGCAATCAGACCTGAACGACATTGAGTTCAGGCCAACGCGCCTTCGCCTTCTCGATGATGCGATCCCAGTCCTTTGCGACGGCTCGATCAGGGGTCGGACGGATGGTCAAATTGAACACGTCCTCCAGCCCGAATGGCGCGGCCACGGTGATTTCACCGTCTTCTTCCAGTCTCACACCAACCGCAAAACAGGGCGCGACGAAGCGGGTCAGGGCCTCATCTGTGTTGGTCAGAGCCGAGTAGTAACCGCCGAATTTAGTCGAGTGCCATAAATGAACCCGCGCCTGGTTCCTGACCTCGACCTGGCTGCGGAGCGGCGCGTCGAAGGCGGCGGCGACCCGTTTGATGACGACGTCCTCGGCTTCGTAGGACAGGTCCGACCCGTCGAAATAGGCCAGGTCGTAGTCCTTGACCCCATACCCCGCCGGCCGCCCCGTCCGGGCGTTCCAAACCGCCTGATAGACAGCCCCCGACACCAGCCGCCAGTCCGGCAGGTCCAGCGCTCGCACCGTGGTCAAAACATGCATCAGATTGGGGTCGGCGCGCACGATCTCGACCAGTCGCGCCTCGAGATTCGTCGTCGTCATGGGTTCAGCCACGCACCGGCCAGCCGTGGTCCAGCGGGCCGTGGCCGCCGCCCAGGCCCGGCGCGCGGCGGATCGCCTCGCCGACATAGGCCCAGGCTTCGGC
>NZ_DALZQC010000129.1:0-8448 GCF_032017145.1 Brevundimonas sp. | reverse complement strand
ACCACGCTGCGCGTGGTCCCCCTCCCCCGCGATGCGGGGGAGGATTTTTGGAATCAGACCGCACGTTTCCGCAGGCCCAGTTCGTCGAAGGCGGCGGTTTCGCGCTTGGCCATGGCGACCAGCTGGTTCAGGCGGGTGGTCTCGGCGACGTGTTCGAACTTCTTCAGCTCTTCGAAGGCGCCGGTCAGGGCGTCGCGGGCGCCGGCTTCCTCGGCGTCCAGCACCGACAGGTCGCTCTCGGCCTGGGTCTTTCTGGCCTTCCAGCCGTTCAGATAGGCGCCCAGCATCAGGCCGGCCTCGGCGTCCAGGCGGGCGCGGTCCCGTTCGGCCTCGGCCTCGGCGTCCAGAACGGCGATGCGGACCTCGGCGCCGGCGCGGCGTTCGGCGATCTCGGCCAGGCGCTTCTGCAGCGTCTCGACCTCGTAGTTGGAGATGCGGATCAGGGATTGGGCCCAGGCGGTCATGAGGTTACTGCGTCTTCTTGAGGGTGGGCGTGGGGTCGGGGTCGGAGGTGAGGCGTGCTAGTGAGCAAGGGGTGAGCCGGGACTTCGAAGCGTCCACGTCCGCGCTCACTTCTCGCTCACGCGCACTTCTCACCCCTGCACCATTCCCATGTTCAGGATTGCTTCCAGCCGGGTAAAGGAATCGGAAAGACGGGTGGCGTCGTCCTTGTCCTGACCCAGAAAATCTTCCAGCGCGGGGTTCAGGGCGATGGCCCGGTCCACGATGGGGTCGGCGCCGGTCCGGTAGGCGCCGATCTTGATCAGCTCCTCCATGTTCGCATAGGCCGACAGACACTGGCGGGCGCGCTTGTTCAGCTCGCGCTCGGGCGGGGTCTGGCAGCCTGGCAGGGTGCGGCTGACGGATTTCAGCACGTCGATGGCGGGAAAGCGCCCGCGCTCGGCGATCTTGCGGTCCATGACGATGTGGCCGTCCAGAATACCGCGCACGGCGTCGGCGATCGGCTCGTCATGGTCGCCGCCGTCCACCAGGACGGTGAACAGGGCGGTGATGGGCGCCGCCGTGGTGCCGTCCGGCCGGATCGGCCCCGGCCCGGCGCGTTCAAGCAGCTTGGGCAGTTCGGTGAAGACGGTGGGGGTATAGCCCTTGGTCGTCGGTGGTTCGCCCGCCGCCAGACCGATCTCGCGCTGGGCCATGGCGAAGCGGGTGACCGAGTCCATCAGGCACAGCACCTCCAGATCCTGGTCCCGCAGATATTCGGCGATGGCCATGGTCATATAGGCCGACTGGCGGCGTTTCAGGGCCGGTTCGTCCGAGGTGGCGACCACGACGACGGCGCGTTTCAGCCCCTCTTCGCCCAGGGTCTCTTCCACGAACTCGCGCACCTCGCGGCCCCGTTCGCCGATCAGGCCCACGACCACGGCGTCGCAGGTCGCCTCCTTGGCCAGCATGGACAGCAGCACCGACTTGCCCACGCCCGACCCGGCGAAGATGCCCAGCCGCTGGCCCCGGCAGGTGGTGGTGAAGACGTCCATGGCCCGCACGCCCAGGTCCAGACGCTCTCCGACCCGCCCGCGCGAATGGGCGGGCGGGGGCGGCGCGCGCAAGGGGTATGGGGCGGGACCTTGCGGCAACGGACCCTTGCCGTCGATGGGCTGGCCGAAGGCGTCGATGATCCGGCCCAGCCAGGCGGTGGTGGGCCGGACGCTGGCGGCGGTCTCGACGATCCTGATGTCGGCGCCGGGCGCCACGCCCTCTACGGGTCCGAACGGCATCAGCAGGGCCTTGGAATCGCGAAAGCCGACGACCTCGGCGGGCAGGGGATCATGGCCGCGCCGCCCGATCTCGGCCCGCGCCCCGACCGCCAGACGCGACAGGCCGCCGCGCGATTCGATCAGCAGGCCGGACACGCCCGCCACCTTGCCGGTGACGACCAGCGGGTCGATCGCTTCGACGGCGGCGACGAGATTACGCAAGCGGACGGCCCCAGGAACAGACCCCGATCAGATGCGCCATCGTGGTTAACGACCCATGAAGTCGGCCCCCGTTTCAACCTTTGCAGTGAGGCGAGTTGTGTGAGTGCTGCAACTCAAAGGCGAAAGACTTCCGAAACCAATTCGGTGTCAACCTTGCAACCGAGGCGGGCGGGGGCTCGCTGATCGCGAAGGGGTGGAACCATGTTCGCAAAGCCGCATCGGGCCCGTACGCAGATGCAGGATCGCTTGGTCGACCTGGACGGCAAGATGGCCGCCATCGGCCGATCCCAGGCGGTGATCGAATTCAGTCTGGACGGCGTGATCATCGACGCCAACCAGAACCTGCTGACCACCATGGGCTACAGTCTGGATGAGATACGGGGCGCCCATCACCGACAGTTCATGGACCCCGCCGACGCCGCCTCGCCGGAATACGCCGCCTTCTGGCGCGACCTGAACGCCGGCCGGTTCCTGGCGCAGAAGTTCCGTCGTCTGGCCAAGGGCGGGCGCGAGGTCTGGCTTCAGGCGTCCTACAACCCGGTCTTCGGTCCCGATGGGCGGCCGGTGAAGGTGATCAAACTGGCCATCGACATCACCGAACAGGAGCAGGAGGCCGCCCGGCGGGAAACGGCGCGGATCGCGGCGGAACAGGCCCAGACCGTTCTGGTCGAGGCCCTGGCCGGGGTGCTGGCGCGCCTGTCGGCGGGCGACCTGACCGCCCGGATCGACGCGCCGGTCGAGGGGGCGCATCTGCGGGTGCGCGACGACTATAATGCGGCGGTCGAAAGCCTGCGCCAGACCCTGGGCCAGGCGTTGGGGGCCATCGCGGCCTTGCGCGGCGGGGTGGGCGAAATCTCCGGCGCCTCGGACGACCTGTCGCGCCGCACCGAACAACAGGCGGCCAGTCTGGAGGAGACGGCGGCGGCGCTGGACCAGATCACCGCCACCGTCAAACGCAGCGCGGACGGCGCCCGCCAGGCCTCGACCGCCGCCGCGGGCGCCCGCGCCGAGGCGGATCGCTCGTCCGAGGTGGTGCGTCAGGCTGTCGAGGCCATGGACGGCATCAAGCGCAGTTCGACCCAGATCAGCGACATCATCGGCGTGATCGACGAGATCGCCTTCCAGACCAATCTGTTGGCCCTGAACGCCGGGGTGGAGGCGGCTCGCGCCGGCGAGGCGGGACGCGGCTTCGCCGTGGTGGCGTCCGAGGTTCGCGCCCTGGCCCAGCGGTCGGCCGAGGCCGCCAAGGAGATCAAGACCCTGATCACCACCTCGGGCCAGGAGGTGTCGCACGGGGTTCGGCTGGTGAACGAGACCGGGGCGGCCCTGGCGGCGATCGTCGTCAAGGTGGCCGAGATGGACGCCCTGGTCTCCGAAATCGCCGCATCGGCCCAGGAACAGGCGACCGGCCTCAGCCAGGTCAACAGCGCCGTCAACCAGATGGATCAGGTCACGCAGCAGAACGCCGCCATGGTGGAACAGACCACGGCGGCGGCGATCAGTTTGAAGACCGAGACGGACCAGTTGGCGCAACTGGTCGAACGGTTCGAGACGGGCGAGGCCCCGCCGCGCGTCCACGATCTGTCGCGCGGCGCCGGACCCATACCCCTGGCTCGCGAACGCGCCCGCATCCGCGCCTACGCCGGCGGAAACGTGGCGACGGCGGTCAGCCAGGAGTGGGCGGAGTTCTGAGGGCCGCGTCGCCCGATCCGTTTCCTCATCCCAGGGCTTGTCCCTGGGATCCATACGCCCGGTGTTTGAGGCATCGCATTCTGCGGACGGACCGAGCGTATGGATCCCCGCCACAAGGGCGAGGATGACGGTTTGATGGAGCGATCCGGCTAAACCGGCTCCGGCCCCGTCTGCGGTTCGCGCGTCGTGGCGATGGCGCCGACCGAGGCGGCGACGATGGCGGCGATGGCCAGCCATTGCTGGCCGGTCAGATGCTCGTGCAGGATGATCAGGCCGGCCAGGGCGCCCACGGCCGGTTCGGCGCTCAGCACTACGCCGAAGGTGCGTTTGGGAATGGCGCGCAGGGCCACCATCTCCAGCGAATAGGGCAGGGCGCTGGAGAAGATCGCCACCGCCACCCCGGCCAAGACGATGGCCGGGTTCAGCAGGGCCATACCGGCGTGGGCCACGCCGAACGGCACGACCACCATGGCCGCCACGCTCATGCCCAGGGCCACCGACTGTCCGGCGTGCAGGTGCGACAGCCGCTTGCCGAACACGATATACAGCGCCCAGCACAGGCCGGCGAAGGCGGCCAGACCCATGCCGACCGGATCCAGCGCGCCCACGCCCGCCTTCAGCGGCAGCAGCAGGCCCAGGCCCAGGACGGCGAAGCCGATGCAGACGAAATGCACCGCCTTGCGCGAATGCAGCAGCGCCAGGGTCAGCGGCCCCATGAACTCGATGGCGATGGCCAGGCCCAGCGGAATGGTCCGCAGCGACATGTAGAAACTGAGGTTCATCGCCCCCAGAACCACGCCATACAGGGCCACGGCGCCCAGGTCGGCGCGCGTCAGCCGGAACCGCCACGGCCGGAACACCGCGACAAGAATGACGGCCGACAGACCGACGCGATAGGCGGTCGTCCCCTGCGCCCCGATCACGGGGAACAGGGTCTTGGCGAAGGAGGTGCCGCACGCCAGCGTCGTCATGCCGCCGAACAGCGCCAGATAGGGGATCAGCCGCGCCATCAGGGGCGAGGACAGGTGGGATTTCAGGGCCACGGCGGTCATGGCCGATGACTAGCCGAAATACGGTTGCGCTTCCCGGCGATTTCCGGCCTGAATGCACCCGAATTCGGCATCAAAGGATATGAAATGACGAATTTCGTCACGCTGGACGCATTCGACCACAGGCTGCTGGAGCGGGTGCGTCGCGACAATCAGGAGCCGGCGCGGGTCACGGCCGAGGCGGTGGGCCTGTCGGAATCGGCGGTGCTGCGGCGATTGCGGCGGCTGCGGGCCGAGGGGGTGATCGTGCGCGACGTGGCCATGATCGATCCGGCGCGGATCGAACCACGCATCGTCCTGCATGTCCAGGTCGAGATGAACACCCAGGACCGCAAGGTGATGGACGCCTTCCAGCGCGCCATGAAGGCCAGCCCCGAGGTCCAGGGCTGCTGGGACGTGACGGGCGAGACCGACTATCTGCTGACCGTCGCCGTCCGCTCCATGCAGGACTACGAGGCGTTCGGCATCCGCGAACTGGTCCCCGAAAAGGGCGTGCGCGGCTTCAAGAGCATGATCGTGATCCGCGAGGTGGTCGCCTTCGACCCCGCCCGCGCGGTTCTGGGGCGGTAGCGACGATTCGTCAGACGGCGGCGGCCTCGACCACCAGGACCGAGCCGGTCTCTTCGGCGCGATTCTCGATCACCCCGCCGATCTGTTTCACCAGACTGTCGATCACGCGCATGCCCAGGCTGCGGTCGCTACGGGCGGCGGCCAGGTCGAATCCCCGGCCCCGGTCGGCGACGGTGACGGTCAGGCGGCCATCGGCGATCCGGCCCGAAACGGCGATGGCGCCGCCCTCGGGGCCATAGGCGTATTTGATGGCGTTGGTGACCAGCTCGTTGACGATCAGCCCCAGCGGAATGGCGATGTCGGCGCCCAGCGGCGCGTCGGACGCCTCGCAGGTGACGACATGGCGTTCGCTGCCGGCGGCGACGGCCTCGCACAGTTGGCACAGAAAGTCGGACAGGATCACGCTTTGCACGTCCGCGCCGCGCCACAGCTGGTCGTGGACTTGGCCGATGGCCTGGATGCGGGCGCCCGCCGTGTCCAGCGCCCGGCGCACGTCGTCCGACGCGGCGCCGCGCGCCTGCATCGACAAGAGGCTGGAAACCAGGGTCAGGCTGTTCTTGACCCGGTGGCTGACCTCGCGCGCCAGCAGGGCCTGGTGTTCGATGGCGGCCAGCAGCCGTTGCTCGGTCTGCTGGCGGGCCAGGGCCGCGCCCACCACGGCGGCGAAGGCGTCCAGGAACAGGGCGTCGCGGGCGTCGAACTGACCCTCGTCGGGGCTGTCCACCTCCAGCACGCCCCAGGGTTCGCCGTCCACCTCGGGCCGGATCAGGACGTTGATCGCGCGCCGAACCCCGTGATCGGCCAGAAGCTTGGGCGTGCGGAACCGCTGTTCGATATCCAGGTGATTGGAGATCAGCGGCTTGCCGGTCCGAAAGGCGTAGCCGGCGGGCGAATCCAGCTCCACCCCCATGGACGACAGCCCCTCGACCGCCCCGGTCCAGCCGACGCCGGCGATCAGCACCAGCCGGTCGCGCGCCTCGTTGTGGATCAGCACCTTGGACAACGGCGTCTCCAGCCCGTCGGCGCAGATCGCGCAGGCGGCGTCCAGCAGGGCCTGACGATCCCGCTCGCGCAGCGCCAGTTCGCCGAACCGCGCCAGCAGCGACTGCTGCTTGAGCCGATAGCGCAGTTCCTCGTCCATGGGCCGGGCGTTTGCGACCGGCGCCGCTTCGAGCCGCGGTTGAACCCGGTCGTCCATCTGGATCTGGGTCGGCTCGGCCTGATCGGCGCGCACCTCGGCCACCAGGTCCGCGATCTCTGGCGTCAGGCCGGGGTCGGAGAGGGGACGGCGGTGGGGCAAGGGCTGTGATCTCGAGTTCGCGCGACGGCGACATATAGTCCGACATAGCCGCTCTGAAAGTCTCGCGCAGAAATGATCGCGCGCGGCCCCTTGCGCCGGGGCTTCAGGCCTTATCTGTTACGGGCCGCAGTTTCACGGAGACCTTCCCCATGTCCGACTTCAGCTATGACGCCGCCCGCCACCTGAAGAAGGGGCGGGGCAAGGTCTATGACTCGATCATCGACACCATCGGCGACACCCCGCTCGTGCGCCTGCCGCGTCTGTCGGCGGAATACGGCGCAAAGGCGACGGTGCTGGCCAAGCTGGAGTTCTTCAACCCCATCGCCTCGGTCAAGGACCGGATCGGCGTGGCCATGGTCGAGGCGCTGGAGCAGGCGGGCGAGATCGACCGGAACACGGTGCTGATCGAACCCACCAGCGGCAACACCGGCATCGCCCTGGCCTTCGTCGCCGCCGCCAAGGGGCTGAAGCTGATCCTGTGCATGCCCGAGAGCATGTCGATCGAACGGCGCAAGATGCTGGCCCTGCTGGGCGCCCAGCTTGAGCTGACGCCGGCCGAAAAGGGGATGAAGGGCGCCATCGCCCGCGCCCAGGAACTGCTGGATTCGACGCCCAACGCCATCAGCCCCTCGCAGTTCGAGAACCTGGCCAACCCCGCCATTCACCGGGTGACGACGGCCGAGGAGATCTGGAACGACACCGACGGCGCCGTGGACATCATCGTGGCGGGCGTCGGCACCGGCGGCACCATTTCCGGCGTCGGCCAGGCGCTGAAGGCCAAGAAGCCGTCCGTCCAGATGATCGCGGTGGAGCCTGAGGCGTCGCCTGTGCTGTCGGGCGGCCAGCCGGGACCGCACAAGATCCAGGGCATCGGCGCCGGTTTCGTGCCCGCCATCTATGACCCCTCGGTCGTGGACGGGGTGGAGCAGGTGTCCAACGACGACAGTTTCGACATGGCGCGCAAGGCCGCCCGCGTCGAGGGCATTCCGGTCGGCATCAGTTCGGGCGCGGCCCTGACGGCGGCCTTCCGTCTGGCGGCGCGCGACGAGAATGCGGGCAAGACCATAGTGGTGGTGATCCCGTCCTTCGCCGAACGCTATCTTTCCACGGCGCTGTTCGAGGGCCTTTAGACGGCGCTTGAATCACGTTTCCGATGACGCCCATGCGTGGCGCCGTCGGAAAACGACCCGGAGCCAAGCGGAGCCTTTTCGCCGTTCGCGTGTTCGATAGCGGACGCGCGTGCGGCTCCGCTTGGGAGGCGGACAGACGCGCGGTGGATCAACAACGCCGGAGCGTTCCATGGCTGCCGCCCTTCGCCTGATCGCCGTCGCCGGGGTGTCCGCCCTGGCCCTGGCCGCCTGTTCGAACAACGAGGACAAGGCCGACGCCGCCATGTCCCCCGAACAGCAGGCCGCCGCCGCCGCCAACACCCCCGTCACCGCTCAGCCGCGCCAGACCCGCACCGTGCCGGTCGATGTGCAGGGCGTGACCGAGGTCGGGGCCACGGTGCGGGTCAAGAACGTCGATCTGGCCGAGGACGCCACCATCCTGGACGTCAGCATCTCCTTCGCCAGCGACATGACCAACAATGTCGAGATGGCCACCAACGCCACCTATATCGAACTGCCCAACGGTCAGAAGCTGCGTCTGAAGCCGCCCGAGGGCAATCCGAACATGAACATCGTCAAGGGCGACACCATGAACGGCCGGCTGGTCTTCATGGGCGCCGTGCCGGCCGGCACGCCGCAGATCTCGCTGGTGTTCAACGAAGGCTCTACCTCCGACAGCATCATCGGCCCCTTCCTTCGCATGACCATTCCGCTGACCGCCCAGGCGGCGGCGACGGGAGCCGCTGGATGACGGGGCGGCACGCGCCCGCCCTGGCGGCCGCCCTGCTGGC
>NZ_DALZQC010000128.1:0-8499 GCF_032017145.1 Brevundimonas sp. | reverse complement strand
CAGCAGCTCGGCCGGCGGCGTCTCGCGCACCGTGCGCACCACGACCTCGGGCGGCGGCGCGACGGCGGGGGGCTTAGCGCAGGCCAGCAAGGTCGTTGACAGCAGCAGCCCAGTCGCCGCCAACACGATCATCTTTGACTGCCGCATCGGCCGCCTCCATTCGGGTCAGGGCGTCGGTCGCCCGTTTGGCATAGACGGCCGCCAGGGCCGCATCCGCCGCTTGTTTGCCTTCGCGGCGTTCGAGGTCGGCCAGCATGGCGTCCAGCGATCCGCTGCGGACCTGTTCGCGGAAGGCGACCAGGGCGACGACGCGGCCGTTGCACCGCTTGCCCCAGTCCTTTTGCCTGGAGCCTTCGGGCTGGAACGGCTCGCCGGCCGAGGCGCAGATTTCCCGCGCCTGGGTCAGCAGCAGGGCGCGATCATCCTTGGCCTTCTCCAGCCAGAAATAGACGGCCGCCGCCCCCGCCAGCACCACCAGCAGGGTCAGGAACTTTCGATAGGTGCGGAACAGGGCGAGGAGGGGCATCAAGCCGATCCCTTCGTCAGGAACGCCACGATACGTTCGGCGAGCGCATTAGCCGCGCCGGCCGCCACAACAGGATCGCTGTCGCTCAGCATATCCCGCATGTGGAAACCGAAGATCAGGGCCCCAAGGTTGAGCGACGGATCCAGCCGATGCGGCAGCCCCACCTTCTCGGAGGTCGCGTTGAACTTGGCGACGACGGCTGCTTGCAGATCGACGCCAGCGGTGATCGCGCAAAGGTCTGCGCAGATCACCACATCGGCCAACTCTTCGCCCAGATGCTCTAGAGTGTCGCGCGAGCCAGCCCAGCCATGCCGTTCGCGCTCGAGCTTCTTGATGACGTTGCAGGCCTCGCCGGTTTCACCGGCAAGCTCGTTGCCCCTGAAGGACAGGCTGGGCTGCTTAGTTTCGTCAGGACACCACGCCGCCTGGCGCGCGATGTTGGCTTCGTGCAGAGCGGCGAGCGTCAGCATTAAAGAAACCTCTTCCGATCCAGTTCGAAGTGCGGGCCGTCTTTCAGCGTCTTCCAGTCGCCGCCCCACACGATGGGCGAACCGCGCTCTAGCGCGGCTTGCTTGAAGGCGGCGGCGATCCGGCCGTAGAGCGGCCAGTCCCAGCGCACCGAACCTCCGACCAGCGCGACGACATCCACCGCGTGGCCCGTCAGGTGACGGCTGTTCATCGTCTGCGTCGCCTTGGCGGCGAACAGTTCCTTTTGCCGCGTGACGCTGCGCAGCCCTTCGGTGATCTTGAAGTCCACCGGCGTCAGCTCAATGGCGCGTTCGACGATGGCGACTAGCTCGGGATGCACGCCGACCAGGCGTGCGCGGCTGGCCTTTGACAGGTTGAACGCCATGTCAGCCTTCTCCTTCAGTGTTGGGGGGAACCGGCGCGGCGCCGCGACGCGGAACCCAGCTGCCGAGATTGGTGAAGAACAGCTTCAGCCCGCCGGACGCCCCGGCGATGAAGGCCTCGCGCAGGGGCTTGTAGGCCTTGAAGGCCAGCGTCCCGACGACGAAGCCGACGGCGTTGATCAGGGGCAGGGGCCAGTGGAAGACATGGCCGGCGGCCGGGACCAGGAAGGCGGCGAAGGTCACGCCCACGGTCCATTGCGCCAGGCGGTCGCGCCAGCCCAGGCCGGGCTCCCACATCTGCCCGATGGCCGCGCCGACCGCGCCGGGCACGAACGGCTCCAGCCAGTGACGGGCGGCGTCCCAGACCGCGAGCAGGGCATGATCGGAGGACCGCATCAGTTGGTCGCCACATGGCCGACGACGGTCATGGCCGCCGCCGCCCCAGGGCCGCCGGTGTTGTTCGGCGCGGACTGCAGCTGCAGCCGTGGGGTCGCCCCATTCAGCACAGCCCGGATCACCAGGCCGGGGCCGTTCCCCATATATTTCCAGCCATTGTCGAAATACAGGTTGAAACAGACCGAGGGGACCGCGCCGCCGATGGCGATGTCTCCGGCCGTGGCCATGACCGACGATCCCGCCACCGCGTCGCGGCCGACGCCCAGGCGGGTCTGGACCCGCATCGAACCGTCGATATTGAACCGCGCCACGACATTGGCGGAGAAGGCGCTGCCGGCCGCGCCGGTCCCGGCCTGATACACAGCCAGGCCCGCCTCTTCGTTCTTCAGATAGGCGGCGGCGCCGGTCGATGCGCGACGGAAAGCCGCCCCGTCATAATAGCTGTTGAAGAAGGCCGCCGCCCCCGCATAGGCCATCGCCATGTCGCCCACGGCATACAGGGCGTGCGAGCCGGACAGATAATCCTGGGCGCCCAGGAACAGTTTGAAGGCGCCCATCGGCAGTTTCGCAGGCCCGAACTCGTCCACGCACCCTGCCGAGTTGAACCGCGTCCCGCCGATGGCGACCGGCAGGGTCGCCAGTTTGCTGAAACTGCAGCCGACCATCGACAGCGCGCCGCCGGCCTCGGGAGGGGCGTAGACTGCGAGCTTGCCCGCCGAACTGTCGACGCTCAGCGGATCGCCGAAAGAGACGCCGTCGATCCTCAGATCGGTCGCGGTCGGCTCCATGTAGATGCAGGGCTCTGACGACGTCCCGTCCGAGTTCCAGCGCTTGCAGGTGCCCCCCTCGATCCGAACCGAGACGCCTCCAACAGTGATCATCCGGCTTTTGGACGCATAGCCGCGCGGCTTCTCGATCGATACGTCGCGGGCGTTCGCCCCGATCTTGATATGCTCCAGGGTCGAACTGTTCAGATACAGCGCGCCGTTGAACCAAACCCCGTCGGCGTCGTCGATCTCGATGGATCGCGACCTCACATAGTCGATCTGGGTGTTGTTGAAGGTGATGAAGTGCGGCCGCTGGTTCGCGTCGCCATTGCGACGGTCGCCCACCCACAAGGCCTGCGCCCCGCCGCCCTTGACGATCCGCACGCCGGTGCAGTCGAAGGTGTGCCAGTAGCCCCGGACGGCGAACGCCGGATTGGGAGAGGTAGGCCCCGCCTCGTCGCCGGCGCCGACAATGACGACATCATAGGCGAAGCCGCGATCTCCCCGTCCGGCGCGCGGATCGGCCCCGCCGCCCTCGCCGGTGCCGTTCAGGACGATACCGGTGTTCCGATAGGCTTCGACGTGGATGTCCGTCAGTTCCGGGTCCAGGCCGTTGCGGATGCTCATGGCGTTGAACGGCACCCACAGCCAGATCGACTTGAACTGCGGATTGGCGACGCCGTGGCAGTCGATCACCCAGGCCGTGGACAGCCAGCCCCGGATGTTGAGGCCTTCCAGACCGCCCCCGCGCTGGGTGAAGCCGCCGGGAACCGACGGGTCGAAGGCGTTCGCGCCCCATTTGAACACGGAGTTGGACCCGCTCGGCAACAGACGGATGTCGCAGCGGTCTGTCGCGATCTCATAGGCGCCGGTCCAGATCGCACGCCCCTTGCTGACGAAACTGACGTTGTCCGACAGGATCGGCTTGACCCAGGACAGCGGGATGCCGCCCGCCACCACGAAGCGCGGCAGTATGAACCGCACACCGCTCGGCGCGTTCGCGGCCGCCCAGTCGACCGCCGCGTCAAAGAACGGCTTCCAGTCCGGCGCGTCGATATCCGTGACGAAATCCATCAGCGGCTTGTCGAAGGGCAGGCGATACTGCTCCAGCCGCGCATTGAACCCGGCCGTGTCCGCGCGGGTCAGATTATCGCCGTCGCGGGTCGCCTTGTCCTCGACACCCGCTAGGGCCTCTTCCGACTTGGCCAGCGCCTCGCCGATGCTCTCGGCGGCGTTGGCGGCCAGCATGACCTCTTTCGCCGTCGGCGGCGTTTGTCCGGGCGCCACCTTGATCGCCAGGTCCTGCTCGTCGCTGATCTCCTCGGCGATCCGCATGGCCCGGTCCAGGGCGCGTTCGGTGGCGCGCGGCTTGTGGCCCTCAGCGTCGGGCAGGGCGGTCGATTGGCGACGGGCGGTCCAGCGTCTCAGGATCAGGCGCGTCGCGCCCGGTCCATCCGCCACCCAGCCGCCGGCCGGCACGGCGGCGGGCGTCAGGGTCACCTCGCCGCCGGTCGCCTCCGGCCCCGCGCTGGTCAGGGTGTAATCGACGTTCTCGACCAGGTCCGGCCCTGGCACGCCGCCGGTCTCGATGAAGACCCACACGTCGTCGGGACTGACATAGGGCCAGACCGTGCTGAACGGCCCGGTCTCGTCGCCGGTCGGCGTCAGCACGGTGATCGTCGGGGTGGGCGTCGTCGTCATGACGCCACACTGGGGCGGCCCCGGAAGGGGGCGGACGAACCGCCGTAACGGCCGTCAGGCCCCGATGGCTTCCGAAGGGCTGACGATGAAGCCGGCGCCGGTCTGGTCCTCCACCCGCTTTTCGTAGCGCGCGACGCTGCCGGGGCTGATCGCCTCCTGGATCCGGTAGAGCAGCAGGTAGTCCAGGGCGGTGCGGGCGTAGAACAGGTTTAGGAACGGCGTATTGTCCTTGGCGAAGCGGAAGCCCGCCGCCGGCACGTCTTCCAGGCGCTCGGGATCGCCGCTGATCAGGTCGGCCATGATCCCGCGCAACTTCTCCGCCTCGCCCACGGCCGGACCGGCGAAAGCGGACAGGGTCGCGGGCATGCCGTTGCGGCTGGCCTCGCCGAAGAAGAAATCGCCATACAGGCCCAGGCCGCCGCCCTGCAGCAGCGACGCCAGGAACAGCTTGCCGCCCTGGAACTCGCCATCCTCGTCCGTCATGGGTCGCAGCTCGCGGCCCTTGGCGACCTGTTTGGCCTGAAGCGACAGATAGCCTAGGGCTGTGCTGGCCAGGATCAGGTGGGCGAGGAGGGCGACGGGGGCCTGCCCGGCGTAACCCTTGGCGGCCGGGGCGACGTGGCGGCCCATGATCGCGGCCGAAAAGCTCCAGAACTGAGTGAAGCTGCGCACGGCCTCGCCCCACACGGTGCCGGGCTTGATCCCTCGCGTCATCGCCACCCGCTCGCGCGCCCGCGCCTCGGTCATGGCGTCGTCCAGCACCCCGCCCACCATGGCCTGCACCCGCACGCGCAGATCCTCGCGCAGGCGGCGCGCCGCCTCGGGCGTCGCTTCCTTGCCGGTCAAGCCCGCCCGCTTGAACAGATCGCGGTCCGACAGCCCGTCCAGGGCCTCAAAGGTGAAATAGCGCCGCCCGGCCGGCTCGGCCGTGGCCGCCGCATCCAACGGCGCGTCCAGCCCCGCTTCCGGCCTCGACCGCATCCCGGCGAACCCTTCTGTCCGGGCGGCGTCCAGCGAGACCAGGCCCTTGCGCACCAGCTCCCAGTCGTCGGCCTCGATCCCATAGCGTTCCAGCGTCTCGCGCGTCCCGGCGTTCAGCGCCGCCCACGGATTGGCCGCCTCGGCCCCCAGGTGCGCCGAATACATTTCCGCCACGCCGCGACGCAGGCCGTCCTGCCAGAACTCGAACAGGTTGACGCGATAGAAGAACCGTTGCGCCTGGGCCGCCCACCCCAGCGGCCCGTCCGCCGCATGGAACCGCCCGGTCAGATGCGCCGCCGCCGACCGCGCCCCGACGTCCAGAAGGTCGGCCGCCGCCTTGCCCTCGGCCCCCTGCATCCGCGTCACGCCGGCCAGCGCGCCGTTATAGCCGTCCAGCCAGGTCGCGCCCGCCCGCTTCATCGCCGTGGCCGCCAGCGACGTGTCCGATAGGCCCGAAAGCACCATCCCCCCCAGCTTGGCCAGGGACTGCTGCATTCGGATGGACCGGCCGATCATGGCCAGACGCAGACTGTCCGGCTGATTGCCCGCCCCGGTCAGCTCGTCGAACTCGGCCCGGCGCTGCGCCCGCATCAGGCGATTGGCCGCGCCCACGTCGCCGCGCGCCCGCGCCTCGGCGTGCAGCTTGCCCACGGTGTTTTCGAACATCGCCTCCGGCGCCGGGCCCCAACGGTTCATCAGGGCCGTGTTGCGCGCCGCCCGTTCCAGCTCGGCCATGGCGTTCGCCAGCAGCGAGCCGCGCCCGAACCGCAGCGCATAGTCGTGAGCGTCGTCCGGCGTCTTGTAGTGCAGCACCCGGTGCTTGGACACGCTGCGCGCCTTGGACGCCGGCGGTCGGAAATCCCCGATATCGTCCAGCCCGCCCAGAACCTCGGACTTGCCCGACACGATGTCGAACCAGACCCGATACAGAAACACCTCGCGCACATCGGCCGCGTCGTCGATAGCGCCCGCCCGCTGCAACGCCTTGGCGTCGTCCAGCCAGCCGTCGTCCACGTCTCGCGCCTCGATCCCGGCGAACGTCTCGTCCGCCAGTTTCGGCCGGATGAAGTCGCGCCATTCGCGGAACGCCCGGCGGCTCGCCTTCAGGCTCGCGCCCTTCATATCCTTGATGGCCGCCAGCCCGCCCGCCTGGAACTCGCGCCAGAAGCCGCCGGACACGCGCAGCCGATCATGGCTCTGACGCCCGGAATAGCCGTCCAATCGGCCGATCCACGCCCCGACGTCGTTCTGCATCAGTCGGCCTTTTTCGCTCAGGCCGTTCAGGATCTCGGCGACCTTCAGGGCGTCCGCGTCGCCGGTCGGCTCGATGTCCGCCCCGTTCAGCCGCGACCGTTCCCGGCGGATCGCGCGTTCGAACCCTTCGTCGACGGCGAACCCCGACAGCCTGTCCATCAGCCCGGCGTCCCGCAGCTGGCGTTCCGCCTCGCCCCACAGAGCCGTGGTCCGCGCCCGCGCCTCGGCGTCCACGCTGAACGAGGCCGCCAGGCCCTGTTTTTCCGACCCGACGTTATAGGCCTTCAGCCGGTCGGCCTCGTCGCCCACGGCGGTCATCGCCGCCAGCTGGGCGTCGATCTTCTGGCTGGCCCGCGCCGATGCGACGCGTAGCCGCTGCTCGCTCAGGCGGGCGAACAGCTCCTCCTTGGTCAGCTCGGCCGCCGCCTCCTGGATCGCCGCCCGGTCGAAGGCCTCGCCCTTGCGCTGCGCCTTCTTCAGCATCCGGTCCAGGATGTCGTCGATCTGTTCGTCGCTGAAGGCGTCGCCCGTCGCCATGCGGACGGGCTGGTGACACACGCGGCTCATGACGCCCTCTCGACGGTCAGTCTGAAATCGGCGGCGATCAGGGCGCCGCAGTCGCATTCGAAGCCCGGTTGTTCACGCAGACGCCAGACACCGGCGGGGTCTTCCTGAAAGTCCAGGTCGCGCGTCAGCAGATGAGTGATGTCGCAGGCGGGACAGTCGAACTGCACCTGGTCGGGCATGACCATGACGCAGGCGAGGACGGGGCGGGGAGGGGCGATCTTCATGGCCGTTAACGAATCAACGGTCATGCGACAATATCGGACGCAAGACACACGGCCGCCGCACGTATGGCCTCCGCCACGGTGGACGGATCGCTGGCCCCTGTGGACGGTTCGACCCTCACGCCCGCCTCGGCCGCCAGCGCCTCGGTGTCCGCCATCAGGGCCTTCAGCTCGGGATCGGCGTCGATGAAGGCGGCCAGGCGCGCCGTCGCTGTGCTGTCCGGGGAAGCTCTGACGGGTGCCGGGATCGTGTAAACCGGGCTGTCGTCCGTAGTCCGATAGTATGGCGTGTAGGGGTCAGCTTTTAGCGTCGCAGCAGGATTGCGTTCGACTGCATACCCCCTTTTCTGCAAGGCGTCCCAGACGCGCGCAGCCTTTACGCTGACTTCATAGTCACTGAGCAACGCCTTACCGCTCGATGCAGCCTCCTGCGCGGCGCGCTCATACATTGCCACTCCGAGACCGGCTCCGCGCGCTTCTGGTCGCAGCTCCGACTTCTCAATCTTCAGGGCGCCATCTTCCACCCAGCCGAAGATACCGTCACTTACGCTCAGCCCCTTTGCGGCCGATGTCGCATCATCTGCGACGACAAAGAATGTCGCCCGACCATCGCCATCCTGCCCATACTGGACATCGAACCCATGGATCGGGCGGTCTACACGCGCGAACTGGCCTTCATTCTGTCGGCCAGTTCGCTCAGCGCCTCGCTGGCCCTCTGGCTGCTGTCGTGTTCCTCCCGGTCGCTGGCCGTCAGGCTCAGCCGGTCGAAGGTCGAGGCCAGCAGGCTCAGCCGTCGCCCCCGAAAGCTCTCTTGTGGACCAGAGGGGTTCGTCGCCCCCGGCGTAGGCGAGGCCGGTTCGGCCTTCGCCTTCGGCCCCGGCGTATTTCTGGATGAGGGTGTCGAGGAAGGCTCGGCCATCGGGTGTCGCTCCAAACAGGTCGGGGCCGGTCGGCGTCTCGGCGGCCCCACGGGCATAGTCTCTCAGCGCCTCGGCGATCCGTTCGCTCCCGCGCGGTTTCGTCAAGGCCTCGTCGCGATACATCAGCCGGATCAGGGCTTCGGTCTCGGGCGTGACCGCCTCGCCGCCGAACAGGCCCATCTGGCCCAGCCGGGTCTCCAGCAACTCGCCCATGCTTATTCTCCCGGCCCGCGCTTCGCGCATCAGGGCCACGGCGCTGGTCAGGGCGGGCGTCAGGTCCATTTCCGCCGGGGCGGCGGCGCGCATCCTGGCCCA
>NZ_DALZQC010000127.1:0-8670 GCF_032017145.1 Brevundimonas sp. | reverse complement strand
CCGGCGCGACCTCGGGCAGGACCTGCCCGCCCATGCGCGGGGCCTGGGTCGGATCGACCGGCCCGGCGCCCGTCTGGTCCTCGGCGGAGCGGAAAATACGGAATTTCATTCTCTTACCACCGACGCTCGAAGCGCCGCCTCAGGATGATGGCCGCCGCGTTCATGATGATCATGAAGACCAGCAGGACGATGATCGCCGCGGCGGTGCGTTCGTGGAAGGCCCGCTCCGAGGCGTTCTCCCAGATGTAGATCAGCGACGGCAGGGCGCCGACGGGCTGGTCGATGGCGTGCGGCACGCCGGGCACGAAGCTGACCATGCCGATCAGCAGCAGCGGCGCGGTCTCGCCAAGCGCGTGGGCCATGGAGATGATGGCGCCGGTCATGACGCCGGGCATGGCCAACGGCAGGACGTGGCTGAACACCGTCTGGGTCTTGGACGCGCCCATGGCCAGGGCCGCCTCGCGGATCGAGGGCGGCACCGCCTTCAGGGCCGAACGGGTGGCGATGACCAGGGTCGGCAAGGCCATCAGGGCCAAGACCAGACCGCCCACGATGGGGCTGGCGCGCGGCAGGTGCATCCAGTTGATGAACAGGGCCAGACCCAGGAGCCCATAGACGATCGACGGCACGGCCGCGAGGTTGTTGATGTTGACCTCGATGATGTCGGTCAGCTTGTTCTTGGGCGCGAACTCTTCCAGCCAGATGGCGGCGCCGACGCCCAGCGGAATGGCGATCAGGGCCGTGACCAGCAGCATCAGGGCCGAACCCACCACGGCGCCCAGCACCCCGGCCAGCTCGGGCTGGGTGGAATCGCCGTTGGTGAACAGGGCGGTGTTGAAATGGGCGCCGATGACGCCGTCGGCCTTCATCCTGTCCAGCCAGGCGATCTGCTGATCGGACAGACGGCGCTGATCCTCAGGCGTGGCCTTGGAGATTTCGCCCTTCAGATAAAGGTCGGCGTCATCCGACAGCGGCACGGCCAGGGGCACGGTCTCGCCGATGACCTCGGCGCGCTTGGCGACCAGATCGGCGGCGACGAACTTCAGCTCCGACGAGAACAACCGCTTCATCTGGCCGGCCTTGGTTCCCGTCGCATCGTCGGGAACGCCCATTCGCTGAAGC
This sequence comes from Brevundimonas sp., assembly GCF_032017145.1. Taxonomy (GTDB): domain Bacteria; phylum Pseudomonadota; class Alphaproteobacteria; order Caulobacterales; family Caulobacteraceae; genus Brevundimonas. Next base: position 7,548 of record NZ_DALZQC010000127.1, on the reverse strand, counting down.
TGCTGCTCGGCCGCGATCTGCTCGAAGTTGGAACCCTGCGGATAGGCGCGGTCGATGCGGGCGGGGTCCATATAGACCGGCACCGTCACCGTGTGGGTGTAGAAGGCCGTGTGGCCCTGTTCGACGATGCGGACCAACAGGACCGCCAGGAACAGCATGGCGGCGGCGATGGCTAGGCGGCCATACCATTTGAAGCGCGTTTCCTTGGCGTGGCGGCGCTTCAGCCCCGCACGCAGACGCTCCAGCCGCCCGTTGGCGGATGCGCCGTCGATCCGATCGGGGGTCGCGTCAGTCATATTGTTCCCGATAGGTCTGGACGATCCGGTGGGCGATGATGTTCAGCGCCAGCGTCACAAGGAACAGGGTCAGGCCCAGGCCGAAGGCCGACAGGGTCTTGGCGCTGTTGAACTCCTGGTCGCCGGTCAGCAGGGTCACGATCTGAACCGTGACGGTGGTCACCGTATCCAGCGGATTGAAGGTCAGGTTGGCGGCCAGGCCCGCGGCCATGGTCACGATCATGGTCTCGCCGATGGCGCGCGACACGGCCAGCAGCAGGGCGCCGGCGATGCCCGGCAGGGCGGCGGGCAGAAGCACGCGCTTGACCGTCTCGGACTTGGTGGCGCCCATGGCGAAGGAGCCGTCGCGCAGGCTCTGCGGCACGGCGTTCAGGATGTCGTCGGACAGGGACGACACGAAGGGGATCAGCATGATGCCCATCACGGCGCCCGCCGTCAGGGCCATCTGGTTCTGCACCAGCGCCAGATACTGGCCCAGCCCGTCCAGCGGACCGCCGATCAGGACCAGACCGATTTCGTTGAACATGACGCGCAGGATCGGCCCCACGGTCAGGGCGGCGAAGAAGCCGTAAACGACCGTGGGCACCCCGGCGAGAATCTCCAGCAGCGGCTTGATGACGGCCCGCGTCGTGCGGCCGGCGTATTCCGACAGATAGATGGCCGACAGCAGGCCGATGGGCGCGGCCACGCACATGGCGATGACCATGATCAGCAGGGTGCCGGCGAACAACGGCACGGCCCCGAAGGCGCCCGACGACCCCACCTGATCCGCGCGGATCGCGATCTGCGGGCTCCATTGCGTGCCGAACAGGAAGTCGAGGACCGGCACCTTCTGGAAGAAGCGGAAACTGTCGAACGCCAGGGAGGCGATGATGCCCAGCGTGGTCAGGACGGCGATGGCCGAGCACACGAACAGGGCGCCGTAGATCCAGCCCTCGACCCGGTTGCGCGCCCGGGTCTTCGGCTTGATCTGGGTCAGGGCGAACAGACCGCCCAGTATGGCGGCCAGGATGGCGGCGGCGCCCCCGCCCCACGACAGGGTGCGTTCGATACGGACCATCCGACGCGCCTCGACCGGCAGTTGCTCGGCCAGCGGGCGCTCCCAGATCTGCAGGGCGGCCTCGCCGCGGCCCACGCGATAGGCGTCGGCGAAGAAGGCGTCGCGGCGGAAATGATCCAGAGAGGCGACCGCTTCAGGCGTGCCCGAAGCCGTCAGCTGACGCTGCAGCGGCGTGGAAAAGACCGAGGCCAGGACCAGCACCAGCAGCGCCGGCGCGGCCACCCAGATCAGGGCGTAAGCGCCGTGCTGGCCGGGCCGCGAGTGCGGTTTGGCCCCGATCGCGCGGCGACGCGCCAGCTCTCGACCGCCCAGAAAGGCGGTCGCGCACAGCGCCATGAGGATCAGCAGATAAATCCAGATCATTCGAAGTCCGAAGCGACGCGCGCGAATCGGCGTGCGGCCCTGAACACCGGGACCGACGCGGCGCGACTACTGCCCGCGAATGGTCAGCGGATTAAGACGGGTCGATGACAGTTGGGTGACAGCGAAGGTTCCCCATCGCCGCCGACAGAACCTATCGCCGCTCGACCGGTTGGGGGAACCAGGCGGTGAAGGCCGCCCCCATGCCCGGCGCGCTTTCCACCACCAGGCCGCCCTGGTGGCGGTTCATGATGTGTTTGACGATGGCCAGCCCAAGGCCCGTGCCCTGCCGTTCGCCGCTTTTCTGACCTTCGACGCGATAGAAGCGCTCGGTCAGGCGCGGCAGGTGTTCGCGCGCCATCCCCGGCCCGTGATCGCGCACCGTGACGGCGGCATACAGGACGCCCGCCGTCCGGTCAGGCGTCACCAGCGGCAGGCGCGTGGCCCCCGGCATCCGCGAGGCCCAGGCCTCGTCGAACGACAGGTCGGACCGGACGGAAATCTCGACCGTGCCGTTGCGTGACGAATATTTGACGGCGTTGTCCAAAAGGTTCTGCACCACCTGCAGGATTTCGTCGCGGTCGCCGCTGACCGACGCCCTCGCCTCCCCCTGATCCAGGGCGATGGCGATTTCCTTTTCGCGCGTCAGAACGCTGATGGCGTCCACCACATCGGACGCGGCCCGGTCCAGATCGACCCGGCCGGACGGCGGAATATGTTCGTTCAGTTCGATCCGGCTGAGCGAAAGCAGGTCGGCGACCAGCCGCCCCATCCGGTCCGCCTGCGCCGACATGATGTCCAAGAAACGGTCGCGCGCAGCCACGTCGTCGCGCGCGTGCCCCTTCAGCGTCTCGATGAAGCCGCTCAGCGAGGCCAGCGGCGTGCGCAGTTCGTGGCTGGCGTTGGCCAGGAAATCGACCCGCATCATCTCGGTTCGCCGTGCATCCGTCTCGTCGCGAAGGATCAGCAGCGCCATTTCACCGCCCGGCGCGACATGCTCATCGACCGACAGCGGCCGGGTCCAGGCTCGCCAGCGACGATCCCTCTGGCCGCCGGTGGTGTAGTCGGTGATGCGCGAGGCGCCGCCGAACAGGGCCTCGTCCACCGCCTCCAGCACGCCAGGCTCGCGGATGACCTGGACCAGCAGGGCGCCCTGGCGCTGGATGCGTAGCAGGTCGCGCGCGGCGTTATTGGCCATGACGATGCGTCGACCCGCGATATCGTCCGGCTCGCCGCCGCTGACCACCAGCACCGGATCGTCCAGCGCTTCGAACACCCGATCAAGCAGTTCGCCGGCGACGGCATCGCTCGTCGCATCGGCGGTCGCTCCGTCTATGGCGGACGGGGCGGCGTCGGCCGCGCCCGGCATGTTCAGCAACCAGGCCGACGCCGCCACGATCACCGCCCCGCCCAGCAGCCAGTCCGCCAGTTCGGGATGCAGGATCGCCAGCACCACCAGGATCAGAATGGCGACGCCGATGCTGGCGCCCACCGTCCACAGACGCGACGAGGACACCGGCGCGACGGGAGAGGGCGAAATTTCATAAGGCATGGACGGGCGGCGACCTCAAAAATGCACGGCGACATCCGATGCTTGCACGGATTTTGTGACGGCGCTTCGACAGGGCGGCAAGCCAATCAAGCGTCGCCGCACGGTTTCTTTAGGATTCTAGGCCAGATTGTCTCCAAGGAGAACGCAAGTGGACCGGATCGTCTTCTGCATAACTCGAGATCATGACTGGCGGTTCACACTGCTGGCGGCGGTGATCTGTCTGATGGGGCTGGGCGTCTCCATTCGGTTCATGGAGCGTATCCGGCGGTGTGATCCTGCCGGCCGGCGACGCGCCGTCGCCATGGCCACGGTTGTCGGCGCCATGTCCATATGGGCGACGCACTTCTTGGCGATGCAGGGGTTCGTGGCGGGCGTGCCGGTTCGCTACGATCTGGGACTGACGCTGGCCTCGCTGGTCGTCGCCTTGGGCATGATCGGCCTCACCATCGGCGCGATTCAGTTCGGCAAGGGACGAGGATGGCGTGTTCTGGCGGCGGTCATCGCCGTCGCCGGCGTCGGCGCCATGCATTATCTGGGCATGGCCGCCATCAAAGGACCGGCGCGGATCAGCTGGGATCCCGCCCTGGTCGCAGCCTCCCTCGGCGGCGCCATGATCGTCGGCGGGGCGACCTCCTTCTTCTATAGACGCGGCGGTCTTTTAAACCTTCTGATGACGACAGTGGGCCTGTCCATGACGGTGATCGTGCTGCACTTCGTGGGCATGGCGGCGATAAACCTGGTTCCGGACCCGACCGTGCTGCATACGCAAGGTCTGTCTCCCGCCGCGATCCGACTGCTGGTGGGCGTGGTGCTGTTGTTGATCTGCGGCGTGGCCGGCGCCCTCGCGGTCATGGCCTATGTCGCGCGCTCGACCGAACTGCGGCGCATACGCGAGGCGGTGGACGCCATGCCGGACGGACTGGGCTTCTACGACGCCAAGGACAGGCTGGTGCTGTGGAATGCGCGCTACGCGGAGCTGAATCCCGAACTTCAGCCTCACCTCACGGTCGGTATGACGTTTCGTGAAATCTTGCGGATCGGGATCGATCAGGGGCGCTACGACGAAGCCGTGGGCCGCGAAGACGACTGGTTGAACGAACGCATCGGGGCGCGGCGCCAGTTGTCCGCCAGCATCGAACAACAGGTGGGCGGCGGGCGCTGGCTTCGCGTTCAGGACCGTCGCACGTCCGAAGGCGGTACGGTCGTCGTCTGCAACGACATCACCGACCTGAAACGGGATGCCCAGGCCCTGGCCGAGGCGCGCGATGCGGCCGAGGCCGCCAACGTCGCCAAGAGCCAGTTCCTGGCCAATATGAGCCACGAGATCCGCACCCCGCTCAACGGCGTTCTGGGCTTGTCGCAGGCGCTGGCCAGGACCGAACTGACCCCCGAGCAGCGCGAGATGCTGGACCTGATGCAGGCGTCGGGCAAGACGCTGCAGACCCTGCTCAGCGACATCCTGGACCTGGCCCGCGTCGAATCGGGCAAGCTGGAGTTGACCGAGGACGCTTTGGAACTGGCGGTCGTGGTGCGAGAAGCGGCGCAACTCTATGCCGAAAACGCGCGCCAGAAGCGCCTCGATTTCCATGTCGACATCGATCTGGAGGATGGGGTCTGGGTCATGGGGGATGCGGTTCGCGTCAAACAGGTGCTGACCAACCTGATCTCCAACGCCGTGAAATTCACCAGCCAGGGCTTCGTCGGCCTTGTCGTTCAACAGGGCCAGGATCGAGATGGGCGACCCGTGCTGCGCTTCACCGTCGAGGACAGCGGCATCGGCTTCGACGCCGCGACGCGCGAGCGCCTGTTCACCCGATTCGAACAGGCCGACGGCGGCATCACGCGCAAGTTCGGCGGATCGGGCCTGGGCCTGTCGATCTGCCGGCAGTTGGCCGAAATGATGGGCGGCGACCTGGATTGCGAGAGCGAACCCGGCAGCGGCGCCGCCTTCATCCTGACCCTGCCGCTCAAGCCCTGCGTCGCCCCCAAGGCGCAGGAACCGGCCGACACGGCGACGCAACAGGCCGATGACGCGCGAGCGGTCCGCGTTTTGGTCGCCGACGATCATCCGACCAATCGGCGCGTCATCGAACTGATTCTGGCGCAGACGGCCGCCAAGATCGTGATGGCCGAGAACGGCGCCGAGGCTTTGGAGGCCTTCCGCGCCGACACTTTCGACGTTGTGTTGATGGATATGCAGATGCCGGTCATGGACGGCCTGACGGCGACGCAGGAGATTCGCCTCCACGAGGCGGCGATGGGTATGGCGCGCACCCCCATCGTCATGCTGACGGCCAACGCCATGCCCGAACACGTCGCCGCCGGACGCGCGGCGGGCGCCGATCATCACCTGGCCAAGCCCTTCAATGCGGCGGAATTGCTGACCCTGGTGGCCAGCCCGGCCGCCATGATCAAGGATCGAGCGCAGGCGGCGTAGGCGCGCCTTTCAAGGTTGCGCCATCGGTTCGATGCGTGTAATAGCCCGCGCTCTTGAATTCGAGGGTTCATGACCCCCGCCGCGCGGGCCCAGGGTTGGCGCGGCGTTTCTGTTGTTGTTGAGGCGAGCCACATGGCCGAGATCATTCTGAACGTGGACGTCCGCGATGGCGTCGGCACCGGCGGCGCTCGCGCTGCGCGTCGCGCGGGTTTCGTGCCGGGCGTCCTTTACGGCGGCGACAAGGCGCCGGTCGCCATTTCGGTGAACGAGAAAGACTTCCGCAAGTCGCTCTACACCGGCAAGCTGCTGGGCCACCTGGTCACGCTGAAGTACGGCGAAGAGACCCAGCCGGTCATCGCCAAGGACGTGCAGTTCGACCCCGTGTCGGACCGTCCGCTGCACTTCGACCTGATGCGCGTCGATGAGAAGGCCCCGGTCAAGATCGAGGTTCCGGTTCACTTCCTGAACGCTGACGAAGCGCCCTTCGCCCGCCAGGGCGGTTCGCTGGAAGTCGTCCGCCACGCCGTGGAAATCCTGGTCCGCGCCGACCAGATCCCGGAAGAACTGGTCGTCGACCTGGCCAAGTCGCAGATGGGCGACACCATCCGCATCTCGGACATCACCCTGCCCAAGGGCGCGGAAGCCACCATCACCGACCGTGACTTCGTGATCGCCACGATCAAGGTCTCCTCGGCCGCCCTGTCGGCCGCCGCCGACGAAGCCGCCGAAGCCGAGGCCGCGCCGGTGGAGAAGACCGAAGGCTAAGCCTTCGTCTCTCCGACAAGATCACGCCCCGCCCGGCTCGCCGCGGCGGGGCTTTTCTTTGGGCAAGGCGCAAGGCATGAGGAAGCCATGATCATCATCGCCGGCCTGGGCAATCCCGGCGCCAAATACGAGAAGAACCGCCACAACATCGGCTTCATGGCGGCCGACGAGATTTCGCGGCGGTGGCGATTCGGGCCTGAACGGGCCAAGTTCCAGTCGATCATCGCCGAGGGCGATGTCGAGGGAACCAAGGTCCTGCTGATGAAGCCCCAGACCTATATGAACGAAAGCGGCCGGGCGGTCGGCGAGGCGGCGCGCTTCTACAAGATCAAGCCCAGCGAGATCATCGTATTTCACGACGAGATCGATCTGGCGCCCGGCCGTTTCCGCATGAAGACGGGTGGCGGCGCAGCGGGGCAGAACGGCATACGCAGCTTGATCAGCCATCTGGGCGCCGACTTCCGCCGCGCCCGCATGGGCATCGGCCATCCCGGCGAGAAGGATCTGGTCATGCCGCATGTGCTGGGCGACTTCCACAAGGCGGAACAGCCCTGGCTGAACGCCATGCTGCAGGCCTGCGCCGACGCCCTGCCCTTTGCGGTCGTCGGCGACGACGGACGCTATCAGGGCGAGGTCATGCGTCTGGCTCCCGCGCCCAAGTTCAGCCCGCGCCAGGCCGCGCGTGGAGAGCTTTAACTTTCGCCGCCGGTCGAAAGGCCGTAGAGGCGAAGCGTGACCCCATCCCAGGCCGACAACTGGTCGACTGCGAAATCGCTGGCCTTCCTGGCGGCGGTGTTCGCGCTCGTGATCGGCGCCCTGTTGCCGTTCGCGGCGCTGGCGGCCGTCCAACCGGGTCATCCGCTGGTCATCTGCTCCGCGGAAGGACCGCAGACGATCCAGTCGGGCGGCATGGACGGGCCGGTCAACAAGCACGTCGGGGCCAAGTGCGCCGCCTGCGTCACCCCGCCCGTCGCCGCCCTGCCCTGCCCCCCGGCGCCCCAGCCTGCAACGGTCATCCGCACGGTCGAGACCGTCATCTACGCGCCTGTAAGCGTCAGCGCGCCGCCGCCCGCCCGCG
>NZ_DALZQC010000126.1:0-8759 GCF_032017145.1 Brevundimonas sp. | reverse complement strand
CGCCGACCACCTGCTGGACCGCGCCGCGCCGCAGGCCGACCGCGCCGCCGTCACCCAGGCCGTGCTGGCCGATCCGCGCGTCACGGGCGTGCATCAGCTGCGGACCCGCATGGTCGGGCCGGTGATGATGATCCAGATGCACGTCGATCTGGACGGCGCCCTGACGCTGGACGCCGCCCACGCCATCGTGGTCGAGGCCGAACGCCGGGTGCTGGCGCGGTTTCCCGGCGCCGACATCCTGATCCACGCCGATCCACGCGGCCGGCCGCAAGCGCCTGTCCCAGGGTCACCCGATCCGACCACGGAGACGCCTGCGGAGTCTCCGAATGCGGCTCCGAACGCCCCGGTCGCCAAGGGCCCCTGGTCGTAAGGCGGTAAACGCCGATTTAACGGGTCGGGGCGCATCACCCCCTGATGGCCGACCCTTGCGTTCTCTTCCACTTCGCCTTCCAGCCCGCCTCTCGCGCCGCGCGTCTGGCGCTGGGCGAGGCGCGGATCGAATGGACGGATACGCCGGTCCGTCCGTGGGAGGAGGACTGCCCGGTCAACGACTTCAACCCGTCGGGTCTGCCGCCGGTGGTGCAGACGACCGACCGTGGGCGCCCGCTGACCCTGTGCGAACTGCCCGCCGTCCTGGGTTGGATCGAGGATCAGCAGAAGGGGCCGCCGCTGCTGCTGCCCGCCGACGCCGCCGAAAGGGCCGAGGCGCGCCGCCTGACCGGCTGGTTCGAGCGCCGCTTCATGGACGAGGTCGACGCGGTCCTGCTGCACGAACGGATGGAGAAGCCCCTGCTCAAGCTCGGCCCGCCCGAGGCGCGCGCCCTGCGCGACGGTCGCGACGCCTTGAAATCTCACCTGGCCATGTTGGAGGATCTGGTCGCCGCCCGCGACTGGCTGGCCGGCCGCAGGCTTAGCCAGGCCGACCTGATCGCCGCCGCCCACCTGTCGGTGCTGGACTATTTCGGCGAAATCCAGTGGAAGACCTGGCCCGGGCTGAAAACCTGGTACTCCAAGCTCAAATCCCGCCCCTGCTTCCGCTCCCTGCTGGCCGACCGCTTCGTCGGCGTGCCGCCGTCGGGGTGGTATGCGGATCTGGACTTTTAAAGCGCCTCTGCGGCCAGACGTGCGATCCACAGCCTGGCCCGGCTGACCAGTTCATCCTTGCGCCGCAGGTCCGAGAGCTCTTCCGGCAGGCGATCAAGCTGCTCAAAGCGAAAATCCTCGGGCGCGTGCGCCTTCCACGCCGCCTGAAGCGACCGGTACGGACTGCCGCCGTGGCGCAAGGCGAACCACAGGCCGTTCTGTTCGGTGTCAATGTGGCGGCTCTTGCCGACCCATACTTGGCCCGTCGCGCTGCAGATGACGGCATAGACGCCGGCGATGGTCGGCCGATCTTTGTAAGCGGCGATCAGCGCCTTTCGGCTTGTGGTCATGACAGCTCTCCTTATTATCCGGGTATTATCCTATCCATTAGTTATATCCGGGTAAATATATGGACGACGACATTCGCCGGCTGGTCCTGTTTGACGGGCCCGACCGGATCGTCGCGGGGACCGAAGCCGTCGTGTCGGCCGCGTTCCAGACGGCTCTGGCGAGCTCGCCCCAGGCGGCGCTGCGGGTCTTCGACCTCCAGACCGGACGCGCGGTCGATCTCGATCTGCGACCGACGCCGCCCAAGCGAGGCCGGCCGCGCCTTGGCGTCTCCGCGCGCGAGGTGACCTTGCTGCCTCGCCACTGGGACTGGCTGGCGGCCCAGCCCGGCGGCGCCTCGGCCGCCTTGCGCCGTCTGGTGGAGCAGGCGCGCAAGACCGCCGCCGACGACGATGCGCGCCGCCGTCGCATCGACGCCGCCTATGGCTTCATGGTCGAGATGGCCGGCGACGCCCGCAACTTCGAGGAGGCCAGCCGCGCCCTGTTCGCCGGCGACCGCGAGCGTCTCGCCGCGCTGATCGCCCCTTGGCCCGCCGACGTCCGGGCGCAGATTCTGGACCTGTTCGATGGCGAGGCCGTCTCCTCCCCATGACATGGGAAGGGGGACCGCGCATGGCGTGGTGGAGGGGCTCTTGAAGTCCCACGGGCGCCTGCGATACGGGGGCGGCCCCTCCGTCACGGCGCGAAGACGCGCCGCGCCACCTCCCGCTCCGCAGGGAAGAGACTTCGTGCTATCCCCCGCCCCGTGTCCGACCGCCTGAAAACCTTCATTCGCCAACGCGCGGCCGAGCTGGGCTTCGATGTCTGCCGGTTCGCCTCGGCCGCCGACGCCTGGCCGGCGGGCGAGCGGCTGCGGCGTTTCGTCGACGAGGGGCGGCATGGCGACATGGAATGGATGGAGACGACGCTGGATCGCCGCCAGCATCCGACCGCCATGTGGGACGAGGCGAAGACCGCCATCGTCCTTGGCATGAACTACGGCCCCGAGGAGAACCCGCTGGACCAGCTGGCCGACCGCTCGGCCGGATACATCTCGGTCTATGCGCGCGGCGACGACTATCACGAGGTCATCAAGGGCCGGCTGAAACAGCTGGCGGGTCAGATCGCGGCCCGCAACGGCGCCGACATCAAGGTCTTCGTCGATACCGCCCCCCTGATGGAGAAGCCGCTGGCCCAGCGCGCCGGCCTGGGCTGGCAGGGCAAACACACCAATCTGCTCAGCCGCACCCACGGCAACTGGCTGTTTCTGGGCACAATCCTGACCGCCGCCGAGATCGAGCCGGACGCGGCCGAGACCGAACACTGCGGCCGTTGCACCGCCTGTCTCGACGCCTGTCCGACGAACGCCTTTCCCGCCCCGTTCCAGCTCGACGCCCGGCGCTGTCTGTCCTATCTGACCATCGAGTTCGCCGGTCCCTGGCCGGTCGAGTTCCGCACCCTGACCGGATCGCGCATCTATGGCTGCGACGACTGTCTGGCGGTCTGTCCGTGGAACAAGTTCGCGCAGGAAGCCCGCGAGATCCGGCTGCTTCCCCGCGAGGCGTTCGAAAGCCCGCGCCTGCATGACCTGCTGGCGCTGGACGACGCCGCCTTCCGCGCCCTGTTCACCAAGAGCCCGGTCAAGCGGATCGGCCGCGACCGCTTCCTCAGGAACGTCCTCTACGCCGTCGGCAACTCGGGCGACGCGACCCTGATCGAACGGACCAGGGCGCTGATAGCCGACCCCTCGCCCCTGGTGCGCGGCGCGGCGGTCTGGGCGCTGTCGCGGCTGACATCGCCGGGCGAGTTCGCGGTCCTGACCGAGGCGACGACCGAGACCGATCCCCAGGTCCTGGCCGAATGGCGGCGGCCCAGAACCGCTCAACCCGCGTAATCTCCGCGACGAACGACAGCGATTTCAAAGTCCTGAAGTCCAGCAGCGACCGCTACCCTACCGCCCTCGCATGCTGAGCTATACTGCCCGTCTGGTCTTTGACATTCGCCGCAGAACTGCAAACCGTTCGCAAAAATCTGCACAAAAGTGCACTCAAAAAAACTGCAGTGCACCTGGCGTCTCCGCCCCATGAAATGGGGAGGGGACCGCGTAGCGGTGGAGGGGCTCTTGACGTCCCACAGACGTCCGCAATGCGGCGCGCAGCCCCTCCGTCACGACGCCAAGCGGGCGCCGCGCCACCTGCCCGCTTCCCAGGGAGGAGACGGTCGGCCTCACCCCATCGCCAGCCCGACGCCCGATCCGCCGCCCGGCACCTGCTCCACATCCAGCAGCTTAAGCCGGAAGATCAGAACGGAGTTGGCCGGAATCTTCGGATTGCCCTGCTCGCCATAGCCCAGTTCGGGCGGCACATAGAGCAGCCATTCGTCGCCGACGCGCATCTTCTGCAGCGCCTCGCTCCAGCCCGGAATGACTTCCTCGGGTCTAAAGATCGCCGGCGCCCCGCGCGCGAACGAGCTGTCGAACACGGTGTTGTCGACCAGCTTGCCCTCGTAATCGACCTTGACCAAATCGTTGCGGTCCGGGCTGACGCCGCCCGCCGGACCCGACTGGACCACCTTGTACTGCAGGCCGCTGGGCAGGGTCTGGACGCCTTCGGCCTTGGCGTTCTTCTCCATGAAGGCGGCCGCCTCGGCCTTGCCCGCATTCGGATCGACCGGCTCGGCCCGGCCGCAGCCCGCCAGCATCACCGCAGCGAACAGCGCCGCCCTACCCCATCCGAAGTTCATAGCCGCGTTCCTTCAAGGCCTCGCCGATCTCGTCGGCGTGGGCGCTATCGCGCGTTTCGACCATGATGTCGAACTCGGCCCCCTTGGCCGGCACGTCCAGCGCCAGACGGTTGTGGACCACGTCGATGATGTTGCCGCCCAGCCCCCCGATCACCGCCGCCATGGCCGACAGCATCCCCGGCCGGTCGTCGCCCAGGATTCGGTAAACCAGCAATCTCCGTTCACGGACCATCTCGCGATTCAGCACCACGGCCAGCATCCGCGCGTCGATGTTTCCGCCGGTCAGCTCGATCCCGACCTTCATGCCCTTGAAGGCTTCCGGGTTGGCCAGCATGGCGGCCAGACCGCCCGCACCCGCCCCTTCGCAGACCGTCTTCTCCATCGTCGCCATATAGGAGACGCCGCGTTCGAAATCGGCCTCCTCGCAGACGAAGACCTTGTCGATCAGGTCGTTGGCCAGGCCGAAGGGAATGTCCCCCACCGCCTTGATGGCGATGCCCTCGGCGATGGTCTGGCCGGTGCAGACCGGCGGCAGGCCCGCCCGTTTGGCGGTGAAGGACGGATAGCGGGCCGCCTCGACGCCGAACACCTTGATCCCAGGCTTCATCGCCTTGGCCGCGATGGCCGTGCCCGCGATCAGGCCGCCGCCCCCGATCGGCACGATCAGGGCGTCGATCTCGGGCGCATCCTCCAGGAACTCGATGCCGCAGACGCCCTGGCCCGCCACGATCCCCTCGTCGTCGAAGGCCGAGACGAAGACATAGCCCTTTTCGGCCTCCAGCCGCTTGGCCTCCTCGGTCGAGCCGGTGAAGTCCAAGCCGTGGATCACCACCGTCGCCCCGTGCGAGCGGGTGCCGTTGATCTTGGCGAAGGGGGTGCCCTCGGGCATGACGATGGTGACCGGCACGCCCAGCCGCCCGCCGTGATAGGCCAGGGCCTGGGCATGGTTGCCGGCGGAAGCCGCCACCACCCCGCGTCTGCGCTCGTCCGGGGTCAGCAGCAGCAGGCGGTTCAGCGCCCCGCGCTCCTTGAAGCTGCCGGTGAAGTGAAGATTGTCGAACTTGACCCAGACCTCGGCCCCGGTCAGCTGCGACAGCCGGCGGGAATAGCGGGTCGGGGTGTGGTCGACCTGGCCCGCGATGCGGGCGCGGGCGGCCTGGATGTCGGCGTAGGTGACGGTCATGCGGCCTGTTTCGCGCGTTGTCGCGCCCCGGTCCAGAGCCGGGGCATCTTGACCGTGGATGTCGCCCCTCGGGTCGTGCGATAACGGCGTGGGTCGTTCCCCCGCGACCCGTCGCTTTCGGAGGAAAAGCTCATGTCCCGCCGTCTCACCGTCGCCGCAACCGCCGTTGCGGGCCTGGCCCTGACCGCGCTCGCCGCCTGCGCCCCCACCGTCGGCGGCGGCCTGCCCGGCGCCGGCCCCGCCGCCTTCGCCGAATCGGACTTCGCCTGGTCCCAGGCCCCCGGGCGCAACGCTATCCAGGGCCAGATCGCCTTCGCCCAGGACGGCAAGGCCTTCGCCTGCGTCGGCAATGTGGGTCTGACGCCCGACACCCCCTACACCCGCGCCCGCTTCCGCACCCTGTACGGCTCGACCGAGCGCGCCGCCGTGCCGGCCGCCGTGGTCCGCGCCCGCACCGTGGCCGACGCCAACGCCAACTACGTCACCTATGTCCGCGACACCCAGTGCCGGGCCGGCCGGTTCCAGTTCGACGGCCTGCCGGACGGCGGCTGGTTCGTGATCGCGCCGGTCAAGGCCGACGGCGACCCCATCGTCCTGATGCGCCATGTCCAGACGCGCGGCGGACGGGTAGTGTCCCTGACGCTGTGATCCCGTCGCCGCGCGTCACGAAGATGCGACCCCGGTAACGCGGGTCGCCATCTTCTGGCCGCGAGCGCCCCGGAGGGGTTAGGGCTTCTGTGTGCCAGTCGGGGGAGCGTCTTCTTTGTCCCAACACAACATCATCGGCTCCGAGGCCTTTACGCGCGGGCCATCGGTCATCATCCGCAAATACAAGTCCGGCGGGATGCGCCGCCGCCGCGCCAAGACGGTGGCCACCTTCATCGCCGGGGCCGCCGCCATGCTGACGGCCGGGCTGATCGCCGCGGCCGCCATCTACGGCCCCGCCCTGGCGAACTGAGACTAAGGCGTCAGGCCAGCCAGACCATCATCCGCGTATCCGCCTCGGCCGCCCGCGCGCGGCTCCAGGCGCGGCGCGTCTCGCCGGTGTAGAGGAAGCCGGCCTTTTCCAGCACCCGGCCCGAGGCGGGGTTGTCGGCGAAATGGCCGGCGACCAGCGCCCGGCGCTTCCACTTGCGGCTGGCCCAGACCAGGGCGGCGTCCAGCGCCTCGGTGGCGAAGCCCCGGCCCCAATACTCCCGCCCGATCCAGTAGCCGGTCTCCGGCACGCGATCCTCGCCCTCAAACAGGCCGATCACCCCGATGGGACCGGCGTCCTCGTGATCGATCACGAAGGTGTTGGCCCGCGCCGGATCCTGGGATGCGACCTGCAGCACGAAGTCGTCGGCGTCGCGAACCCGGAACGGGTGCGGCATCCGCTTTGTCATGCGCGCGATGTCCAGATCGTTGGCCAGGGCGGCGATGCGCGGCGCATCCTGGGGCGCGGGCGCGCGCAGGACCAGGCGCCGCGTCTCGACGACGGGGGAGGTTTCAATGACGCACATGGCGATCGCCTCATTCTCTCGACCATCTCCTTGAAGGGCTCGGACGGTCTTCGAGGCGGGGAACGCAAACGGGGAGCCTGGTGATCCAGACTCCCCGCGGAATATTTCCCTGGTCCGGATCGGCTGCTGTCGTGAGCAACGCGATCCGGTGAAATCCCAGCTCGCGTTACTCGGCGGCCATCGCCACTTGGGCGTCGTCGTTGGCCGCGAGAATCGACACGTAACAACGGCCGCCACGTTTGGTGGTGAACTTCACCGCGCCCTGGGTCAGGGCGAACAGGGTGTGGTCGCGGCCCATGCCGATGTTCTCACCCGGGTGGAAGGTGGTGCCGCGCTGACGCACGATGATGTTGCCGGCCAGCACGCGCTCGCCGCCGAACTTCTTCACGCCGAGGCGCTTCGACTCGGAGTCGCGACCGTTGCGCGACGAACCACCGGATTTCTTGTGAGCCATCTTGCCGCTCCGTACTTTCTTGGTGCGCTACCGGCCGTTCGGCCTAGTTGAGCGCGTCCGCAACTTAGGTCTGGCGCCGAGGCGCCGGTGAATGTCTTAGGCTTCGTCGCCGGCGGCTTCGGCCTTGGGCGCGGCCTTCTTCTTGGCCGGGGCCTTCTTGGCGGGAGCCGAGCTCTCGACCACGACGCCCTTGACCTCGGCGCCGTCCACGTCGGTCACGACCGTCTCGGTCGAACCCAGCGAGGAGGTGGCGTCACGAGCGGCCAGATTGCGGGCCCGCAGGTTGATCTCGGCCCTGGTGGTCAGATCGACCGTGCCGTCCCACTTGGCGGTCTCGCCGGCGCCTTCGATGCCGGTGATGCGCAGGACCGATTCCATCTGGCGATGGCCGTTGGTGCGGCGATAGCCCTGGCGACGGGTCTTCTTGAAGATCTTGATCTTCTCGCCCTTGCGGGTCTCGACCAGGGTCGCGCCGACGAAGGCGCCGTCGATCAGCGGGGCGCCCAGGGTCACGCCCTTGTCGCCGCCCAGCATCAGGACGCTGTCGAACTTCAGCTCAGCGCCGGCGTCGCCGTCGAGCTTTTCGACGACGATGGTGTCGCCCGGTTGGACCCGGTACTGCTTGCCGCCGGTCTTGATCACCGCGTACATGTTGAAGCCTCAGCGCAAACGCAAAAAAAGATACGCCCCCCGGAGATACCCCCGGCGGCGAAGAGCGGCGACATATACGGAAGGGCGTTCGAGAGTCAACGCCGAACCCGGCGGAAATTCAGCCCCGCCCGGATTATCCCTCGCCGTCGCGGCCCGATGTCCTCGGTCCCGGCGCCCTCAGTCCAGAGCGCAGACGTCGGGCAGGCCGCGCAGGGCGCCGGCGTGGTCCAGGCCGTAGCCGACCAGGAAGCGGTTGGGGGCCTCCCAGCCGACGAAGTCGGGTTCGGGCGCGCGGGGCCTGGGCCAGGGCTTGCGGGCGAAGACGCAGGTCAGGACCTCGGACGCGCCGCCCTCCCTGGCGATGCGGACCGCCTCGGCCAGCGACAAGCCGGTGTCGAACACATCGTCCAGTATAAGGACGCGCCGGCCCGCGATCGGGCGCTGGAACGGGGCGTAGACGTCGATCTTGCCCCGGCTGGACTGTTCATCGCCATAGGAGGCCAGCCACAGGGCGTCGAAGCGGACATTCCTGCCGACGCGGGCCAGGGCGCGGGTCAGGTCGGCGGCGAACCACAGGCCGCCGGTCAGCAGGACGGCGGCGACCGTCTCGTCGTCGATCACGGGCGCGATTCGCTGGGCCAGTTCGGCGACGATGCGGGCGACATCGGCCTCGGGCAGGAGAACGGTCGGCGTCGGGGAGGGATCAGCCATGATGCGAGGCCGATACCGCCTGGCCATGGGACTTGTCCACCGCCGGCGTGTCTGGGGCCGCGCCCGCCGGGCGCGCCTCGACCGGGGCGGCGTGCGGGGTTTCGGC
>NZ_DALZQC010000125.1:0-8952 GCF_032017145.1 Brevundimonas sp. | reverse complement strand
CGGCGATGTCGAAGGCGGCGCGCGGTCCGGTCGGCGTCACGGCCGAGGCGGCGAGAGGCGGCGCCGGCGTCTTCTGGTCGCCGGCCGGTTGAGACCCGCCCCCAAGGTTCGGCAGTTCGAAACCGGGCGCGCCGCCGTCCGTCAGCGACAGATAGCCATAGACGCCGCCGGTCAGGGCGACCGCCGTGACCGAGGCCAGAAAAGTCTTCTTGACCGTGGAGCCGTCGCGGGCCGCCTGTCGGTCCAGCCGCTCCTGCAGCTTGGACTTGCCGCCGCGCTTCAAGCCAAAACCCTGCCGCGAAGCCGGTTCCGGCTCGGGCGGCGTGGTGATGGCGGCGCGGGCGGCGTCGATGGTGGAGCGGGTCGAGGAGGCGCGACCGGCGGCGGCCGCCGCCCCCATGCTGGCGCGCAGCTGGCGTGGATCGACGAACTCGGTCTCGGCGCCGAAATCATCCTCGTCCGCGTCCAGCGCATTGGAAGGACGCGGTTCCGAAGCCGCCGGCGCGGCGGAGAAGCCAGGCGAGGTCGCCTCCAGCGCATCGTCCACGTCGGCGCCGCCAAAACCGCTGAACGGCTGGATGACGGGCTCGCTCTCGGCGGTCGGCGCCGCGACGGCTTCAGCCTTCGGATCGGGCTCCTGGAAGACGCCGGCCGGGAAGGGCGCGGCGTCGGCGACGGCCGGAGTCACCGGATCGCTGGACCAGTCGCCCTGTTCGGTGAAGGTCTCGTCGGGGAAGGCGGCGGCGCGCCAGTCGCTCTCGATCGAGGCGGACTGGATCGGCGCAGGCGTGGCGCGTTCGGCTATCGCGCGAGACGAGGCGCTGTCCAGGGGCTTGTCGCGGATCGGCGTGGGACTGCGCGTCTCCATGCTCTCGCGCGCCTCGGCCAGCAGGCGCGCGGTGCGCTCCTCGCTCATCCGCATCCGTTCGGCCAGTTCGCCCGAGGCGCGGTCGTAGCGCTGCTCGATCTTGTCCGAGCTTTCCGATAGACGCCGGCCGATGTCGTCCAGCGCCTGCTGCGAGCGACGCTCGGACTGGGCGATGCGATCACTCAGTTGATCCGAGATGCGCGTGATCTCGCCGCCCAGCTTCTCCAGCGCCAGGGCGTGGCGGTCGTCGCCGGCCGTCAGGCGCTGATCGACACGATCCAGATGGCGGGCGAAATCCTGGTCCAGGCGGGCGGCGCGGCGCGCGACCTCGGCCTCGATGGTCTGGCCGACCGCCTCGGTCACGGCGCGGCCGATGGCGTCGGCGCGTCCGGCGCTCTCGCCCTCGACCTTTTGAACGCGGGCGCTCAGATTGCGGGCGATCCGCATGACTTCGCGGCCCATGGCCTCCAGGCCCACGGCCGACTTCTGTTCCGAAGCCTTCAGCTGGTCGCCCACGGCCTGGACCGCGCGCTCGATGCGGTCGATCCGCGCGCCGGTCTCGGCGGCGTCCAGCCGCTGCATCATTTCCGCGCGATTGTTCTCGATCTGACGCGACAGGCTTTCGGCCAGCTTTTCGAAACGGGCGGCGTCGCGCGCGCCTTCCGGCTCGACCCGGCTCTCGGCCGCGCGCATCCGCAGATCCAGCTCGGCGAACGAGCGTTCCAGCGTCTTCAGGGCCTCGGTCGTGCGGTTCTGGGCCGCGTCCAGCCGCGCGCCCACCTGGGCCATCAGCTCGGAGCCGACGCCCGGCCCGGCGGCCTTCTCGACCGCCTCCATCCGTTCGCGCAGGTCGTTGACGCCCAGGCGCTGGCGCTCCTCGATCTCGTACATCCGCCCCGACAGGGCGCCCAGCGAGGTTTCGACCTTGGCGAAGCCCTCCTGCGTCGTCGGACCCGTTTCGCGCTCGAAGGCGCGAAGGCGGCGATGCCCCTCGCGCAGCTCCTCGGCGATGTCGTCGATGCGGCGGGCGTGGCCCTGCGCCTCGACGTCCTGGCCGTCCAACCGACGCATCAGGCCGGCGACCGCCTGATCCACGCCCTGAATGGCCACGGTCGAGCGACGCTCGGCGGCTTCCAGCCGCGCGGCGATGGCGTCTATGGAGGCGCTGATCCGATGACCGTCGCTTTCGGGCAGATCGTAGGCGTCGTCCAGCCGGCGACTGCGGTTGCGGCGCTCATAGCTGTCGGAAATCGGTCCGCGACGCGGCAGGGTGGCGTAGCCCTCCTCCTCGTCTTCCATGATCATGGAGTTCAGCCATTCGCCCAGCGTCATGCCGGAACGACGCGCCAGATCCTTGGCGACCTCGCGCGCCTTCGGATCGATCCCCTTAACGCTCCACGGCGCCGCTGCGCTCACTGATTCGTCTCCCGGCCCATGCGACGAAGGCTATACCGTCAATATCGAGGGTGTAAACTGATGGTTAACCGCAATATCTAGCAGCGGTCCGCCAATCCTGTGGACAGCGCCTCTACAGGTCCGGATTACTGAATCATTACGGTTAATGCGCTGTGAAGATTAACCTCCGGGCAAGGGTTTCGCTTGCCAAGACCCGCCGCTTTCGCCACCTGCGAAACCATGAGCCTGACCGTCACCGTCATCCTGCTGGGCCTGGCCCTGGCCGTCATGGTCTTCACCGGCTGGCGCGGCGCCCTGCCCCCCGATCCGATGAAGGGGCCGCGCCTGATGCCCTGGCGGTTTCTGATGATCGGGGCCGCCGCCGTGGCCCTGCTGCTGTTGATCCATCTGGCGACCTTGTTCGGCGCGGAGCGCGCGCCGTGGATCCCCGGCCGCTAGGTCGGAAAGCTTGGCCTTAGGAACCCGACATGGGCCGGGCGGTTGATGGTGCGACCCATCAACGGAGACGCCACATGAGCGACAAACTGACCCCCGCCGAGGCCGAGAAGGAATTCTGGAAGAGCCTGAAGGAGTCCAACACCGGCATGTTGGGCATCGACCGCCCCGGCTATCATCATCAGCCCATGACGGGATTCGGCGAGGACGACACCGGCACGATCTGGTTCTTCACCCGCGACGACACCGACTTCGCCCGCGACGTGGCCGGCGGCGGCCAGAAGGGCATGTTCTGCTATCAAGCCAAGGACCAGAAGGTTCAGGCCTGCATCCACGGCGCCCTCGGCATCGATCAGGACCGCACGCGGATCGACAAATACTGGAACCCCGTCGTCGCCGCCTGGTACCCGGACGGCAAGGACGACCCGCACCTGACCATGGTCCGCTTCGACGCCGACGACGGCCGCGTCTGGGTGTCCGACAAGGGCGCGCTGGGCTTCGGCTACGAAGTTCTCAAGGCCAACCTGACCAAGTCCATCCCTGACGCCGGCGGCGTATCGGACGTGAAGTTGTAAGCCGGCTTAAAGTCTGGTTTGGAGGGCGAGCGCCGAGGCGCTCGCCCTTTTGCATTCAACCGCCCAAGCACCAGGCCAGGACGGCCTTCTGGGCGTGGATGCGGTTTTCGGCCTCGTCCCAGACCAGAGAGCGCGGGCCGTCGATGACTTCGTCGGCGACCTCCTCGCCGCGGTGGGCGGGCAGGCAATGCAGGAAGACCGCGCCGGGCGCCGCCGTCTCCATCAGGGCCTCGTCGACCGTATAAGGCTCGAAGGCGGCGAGGCGCGCCTCATAGTCCTGATCGCCCATCGACACCCAGGTGTCGGTGACGACGACATCGGCGCCCTTGACCGCATCCTTGGGGTCGCTGGTCAGGGTGACAGCCGCGCCGCCCTTTTCCAGATCGCGCAGGTCGGGATGGTATTCCGCCGGGCAGGCGACGTTCAGGTGGAAGCCGAACCTGGGCGCCGCGTGCATGAAGCTGTGGCAGACGTTGTTGCCGTCGCCGATCCAGGCGATGGTCTTACCGGCGACCGGCCCGCAGTGTTCCTCGATGGTCTGCAGGTCGGCCAGGATCTGGCAGGGGTGCGAACGGTCGGTCAGGCCGTTGATGACCGGCACGGTCGAGACGCGGGCGAAGCGTTCGACATCCTCATGGTTGTTTGCGCGGATCATCACCGCATCCACCATGCGCGACAGGACGCGGGCGGTATCCTCGACCGGCTCGCCGCGACCCAGCTGCATGTCCGAGGCGGTGGCGATGATCGAGGCGCCGCCCAGCTGTCGGATGGCCGCGTCGAAGCTGAAGCGGGTGCGGGTCGAATTCTTTTCGAAGATCATGGCCAGAACCCGATCCCGGCCCGGCGCATCGGCGTCGGCCCGCCCCTGAGGCCACCCCTTGCGGGCGGCCTTGCGGGCATGGGCGTCGTCCAGAATGGCGCGCAGATCGGCCGCGTCGAGCCGGTGGATGTCGAGGAAGTGGCGGGTCATTGGCGATCCGGTCGAGGCGAAAAAGGTTTCATCACAAAGAGCACAACGATGTCACGACGATCACGAGATCATAGAACCAGACGGCGAAAACCGTCCTTTAATCTGAGCGTGTTGAAGTTGATCAGATAGCCCAATCGAAGCTGCGAGAATCTCAGATAGGTGAGAATCTGGGCGGTATGGATCGACGCCAGGGCGTCGATCGCCTTCACCTCGACGATAACCTGACGCTCGACCAGCAAATCGAGGCGGAACCCCACGTCCAAGCGATCGCCGCGGTATCGCACGGGAACAGCGACCTGCCGTTCGACGGCAAGCCCGGCGCGGCTCAGATCGCCGGCGAGACAGTGCTCGTAGACC
Source organism: Brevundimonas sp. (assembly GCF_032017145.1). Classification (GTDB taxonomy): domain Bacteria; phylum Pseudomonadota; class Alphaproteobacteria; order Caulobacterales; family Caulobacteraceae; genus Brevundimonas. The sequence goes on along the minus strand of NZ_DALZQC010000125.1, from coordinate 4,331 downwards.
GACTCCAGCAAACCCGGTCCAAGTTCGCGGTGCACGGCGAAGGCCGCATCCATGACGGCGCGGCCGACCTCATTCACCTCTGGTGAAACAGGCTCCCTGCCGTCGTGTCCGTCGTGCATTCGCCGTGCCCGTCGTGATGAACCCGATCAGACCGCCAGCGTCTCGCGCGCCGCCTCGCAGGCGCCCTCGAAGCGGGCGATGGCTTCGCGGGCCTCGTCCAGCGTCAGGTTCAGCGGCGGCAGCATCCGAACGCAGTTGTCGCCGCCGCCGGCGATCAGCAGCTGCTGGGTGTCGCGCGCCAGGGCCATGAACTCGCGATTGTTCGGGACCAGCTTGACCCCGATCAGCAGGCCCTTGCCGCGCACGTCGACGATCACGTCGGGGAAGCGCGCCTGAAGCCCCGCCAATTGCTGCTTCAGATAGCCGGCGATCTCGGCGACATTGTTCAGCGTCTCGGGGCTGTTAATCAGCGATAGGGCCTTCTGACCGACCGCCATGGCCAGCGGATTGCCGCCGAAGGTGGAGCCGTGAACGCCGACCGTCATGCCCTTGGCCGCCTTGACCGAGGCCAGGCAGGCGCCGATGGGGAAGCCGCCTCCCAGGGCCTTGGCCACCGCCATGATGTCCGGCGCCATGCCGGCCCATTCGTGCGCCCACAGCCTGCCGGTCCGGCCCATGCCGCACTGAACCTCGTCGAAGATCAGCAGCACGCCGTTGTCGTCGGCCATCTGGCGCATCCAGCGCAGATCCTCGACCGGCGTCTCGCGGCAACCGCCCTCGCCCTGGACCGGCTCCAGGATGACGGCGGCCGTGGTCGGGTTTTCGAAGGCGGCCTTCAGCGCCTCCTTGTCGCCCCAGGTCAGCTGGTGGAAGCCCTGCATCGGCGGGCCGAAGCCTTCGGTGTAGCTGGGATTGGCCGCCGCATTGATCGCGCCATAGGTCCGGCCGTGGAACGAGCCGTCGAAGCCGTAGATGTCGATCCGCTCAGGGCTTCCATTGGCCGAGTGATATTTGCGCGCCGTCTTCAGCGCACACTCCACCGCCTCGGTGCCCGAGTTTGTGAAGAAGACCACATCGGCGAAACTGCTGTCGCACAGGGCGTCGGCCAGCGCTTCCTGGCCCGGAATGCGGAAGATGTTGGAGACGTGCCACAGCTTCTCGGCCTGATCCTTGACCGCCTGGACCAGTTCGGGGTGGGCGTGGCCCAGGCCGTTGGTCGAGATGCCGGCGACGCAATCGAGATATTCGGTCCCGTCGGTCGCCCACAGACGCGCGCCTCGGCCGCGTTCCACTTCCAGCGGCGCGCGATTGTAGACACCCATCAGATGTTCAGTGGACACGGGACCAAGACCTCCAAAAGCGAGACGGCTCCGCCGCGAGCGACGGAGCCGGATTGATACGGAAAGGCGTTGTCGGATTAGTGACGGTGTTAGTCAACACCGGCGCCAAGCAGGCGCCGCGCGCGGACATCCGCGACCATGGCGCGTAACGCCTGGATTTGATCGGCGTCCAGCACCCGCAGCGGCAGGACGAAGTTGGCGTTGGGCGTGGCCGCAAAGACCATTCGATCCTTTTCCTCGACCACGGCGACCAGGCTGGGCCAACCGATGCGGCTCTCGAAATCCGGCCCCGAAATCGTCAGCCCCTGACCGTCGATGCGCCAGTCGCTGGGTCTTTGACCGAGCGGCGTCGAACGCCCCGCCGCCATGATCTTGAGGTTCGCCAGGATCGACAGGCCGACGAAGCCGTAAATCCCGACGAGCTGCAAGCCGAGAATCCAGCCGACACGGTCGGACGACAGACCGAAGCAGAGCACCATGGTCGACATCATGACGACGCCCACGAACAGGGTGGGCAGGGTCGTCCAGCGCCGCACCCCAGGCCACGCCTTGACGGCGGCCCGGCCCTCGCGCGGCGTCGACTGAACGCCCGCCGCCTCGACGACGATCATCAGTCTTCGCCGCCTGGCGCCGGCGCGGTTTCGGCGGCGACGGCGTCGGCCTTGGCCTGGTTCTCGACCAGCCGTTTGTCCAGGGCCAGGCCCAGGTCGGCGATGAACAGGCCGAACCGGGCGACGTCCACGCCCTTAAGATAAGACAGCCTGTCCTCGGTCGAGTGGATGCGCTGGAACACCGGCGGGACGAAACCTTCCTTCAGGCCGTTGTTCTCGCCGCCGTTGAAGGCCAGCCACATCTGGTGGGCGCCGATAGCGTCCTGGGTTCCCAGCGACACCACCGGCACGCCGGCGGCCGAGAAGGCGCGGTCGTCGCTGGGCGGATAGGTGGGATAGGGCATGCAGTCGAAGTTGCGCTCGGCGCACAGGCCGCGCAGCGTCTCCAGCACGAAGCGCGACTGCTCGCCGTTGTTCTCGCCGTACATGATCGTCTGGCCATAGGCGGCGACGTCGGCGTTGACGACGGCGGCGATGCGATCCTTGCCGTGCGTCTCCAGGAAGGCCTTGGCGCCCAGAAGGCCCAGCTCCTCCTGGTCGGTGAAGACGAAGACGAAGCGGTGGGCGACCGGCTGGCCTTCCAGCGCCATGTCCAGGGTCTTGGCCGCCTCCATCATGGCCATGACCGAGCCGATGTTGTCGACGATGCCCTGCGACAGGGTTCCATCGCGCAGTTTGACCGCATCGTAGTGGGCGGTCATGACGATGTCCTTGTCGCCCTGCCCCACGGTGACGACGACGTTTGAGCCCTGCATCGGGCCGGTCGTGCGATTGCCGCCCTCGAAGGTCTGAACTTCTGGCGTGAAGCCCAGGGTGGTCAGAAACCCGACCAGAACCTGGGTCCGCTCGGCGTTGGTGGGCTTGACGAACTGAGCGGCGCCGGCGGCGATGTCGGGGCGGTCGCCCGCCTGGGGCGTGGCCTCCTGGGCGAAGGCGGGGACGGCGGCCAACAGGGCCGTGGCGGCGACGAGCGAACGGAACAGCATTGGCGGACCTTCCTGGGAGGAGCGATCCGCAACAGGTAGCGATCTAGCTCTTCAGGCGCCAGCCCGAGCGGAACACCAGCCAGCAGGCCGCGCCCATGGCGGCCATCAAGGCCGCCGAACCGGTCACCCCGACCGCCAGATTGCTCTCCGCATGGCCGATGAAGCCGTAGCGGAAACCGTCGATCAGATAGAAGAAGGGGTTGTAGTGGCTGATCGACCGGAACGGCTCGGGCAGGTTGTCGACCAGATAGAAGGTGCCGGACAGGAAGGTCATAGGCATGACGATGAAGTTCTGGACCGCCGCCAAATGATCGAACTTCTCGCTCCACAGCCCGGCCAGCACTCCGACCATGCCCATGATGAAGCTGGCCGCCAGGGCGAACCAGACGACGGCGAACAGATTGGCGATGTGCAGCGGCGCGAATGGCAGGACGCAGATCGCCGTGACCAGGCCGACGGCCAGACCGCGCGTCGCGGCCCCCAGCGTGAAGCCCAGGGTCAGCTCCAGCGGGCTGAGCGGCGGGGTCAGGAAATCGGTCGCCGTCCCCATGATCTTGGCCTGGATCAGGCTGGACGAAGCGTTGGCGAAGGCGTTGTTCAGCATGGCCATCATGATCAGGCCGGGCGCGACGAACAGGGCGAACGGCGTGCCGTGCAGCGGCGGCCGGGCGTTCTGCAACGCCACCACGAACACCAGCATATAGAGCAGGGTCGTCACCACCGGCGCCGCCACCGTCTGGGCGCCCACCTTCCAGAAGCGGCGCACTTCGCGCAGGTACAGGGTCTGCACCCCGATCCAGTTGACCCCCGGATAGCGACGCGGCTGCGGCAGGCCGGCGGGGCGGGTGGAGATCAGCGCGGGCGTATCGGTCATGGCCCGCCAGATGCGCTCTGGGACCTTGCTGCGCAAGGGAGTGGACGCGCCCCGGGTGAAAAGTGAGCGGAGTGAGCGAGAGGTGAGCGGAAGCCTGCGCCCTCCCCTCTCACGCTCACCCCTTGCTCACTCTTCACTCCTCGCCACTCGCCACTCGCCTTAACCTTAACGATGATTCAACATCTGGTTTCTGTGGACAGGATGATTCGCACATCTTGCGGTTCTTAACGGCTGGTTTACGATTAGTTGTAGGTCAAGCCCCCGGAAGGGGCGCCTGGCCCTAGATATTGAATCCAACTCGCTGGAGGGTGGCATGACCGCAGGCTGGACCGACGACCGCGTAGGCGCGCTGAAGAAGCTCTGGCTTGAGGGCCAGTCCGCGAGCCAGATCGCCAAGCAACTGGGCGGCGGGGTCACCCGCAACGCCGTGATCGGCAAGGTGCACCGTCTGGGCCTGTCGGGCCGGGCCGCCCCGTCGCAGCCGGCGCGCACCGTCGCCGCCACCTTCCGCACCACGCGG
>NZ_DALZQC010000124.1:0-9206 GCF_032017145.1 Brevundimonas sp. | reverse complement strand
GCGTGGCCTCGGCGGCGGCGCGGGCCTGCTCCTCGCCCTGGCGGACGGCGATCTCGTGACGCGCCAGGGCGGCCTCGTAGTCCAGGCGGGCGTCGGCGTCGGCCTTGTCGGCCAGGGCGTTCTGTGCCGCGATCTCGTCGTTCAGGGCCCGGGTGGCGCGCAGCTCCTCTTCGGTCTGTTTGTCGTCGCCGGCGCGATGATAGGCTTCGCCGCGCGCCTTCAACAGGGCGTCGCGATCCGCCGGATCGGGCAGGGCGCGCTGATCGCGATAGGCGTCCGCTCCGGCATAGGGTCGGGTCTGGGACGCGGTCTGGGCCAGGGTCGGCGACGCCGCGACGGCCAGGACCAGAACCAGAAGCGAGGGGCGAAGGGTCATCATCTACTCCTTGATGGAAGGCCGCCTGAACGAGCAGCTTGGCCATATCCTGTCTGAGGGGACAACGCCGCACGCACGAAAAGGTGGCGCGCCGCGCCGCTTCGCGGCATGGTCGGCCAGAGCCTTACCGACATCCGATCAGAGACGACGCATGATCCTGAGCACCTCGTCCGGCGACTTCCCCATTCCCGCCGAAGTCGCGCGCCGACTGCCCAATGTGCCGGCCCTGCCGGATCCGGCGGCGACCGACGCAAGGCTGCAGATCGAGGATTTCCGCCACTGGCTGGACGCCTCGCCCGAACACGCCATCGACTATGAGCGGCTGCGGCGCTGGCATCTGGTGCAGGAGGAGCTGGCCGCCCAGGCCAAGGCCGAGAACCGCGCCTTCGTCGTGTCCGACGACGGACTAGAATAGACGCAACCGGCGCTCAGGACGGCAGACGCAGTTCGAAGACCGCCCCTGCCCCATCCGCCTCGACCAGCCTCAGGTCCCCGCCGTTCAGGGCCGCCAGCTCGCGCGAGATGGTCAGGCCCAGGCCCGTGCCGTCAGACGTCTTGGAGCTGACGAAGGGTTCGAACAGGCGTTCGGCCAGGCGCGGTGGAATGCCCGGCCCATCGTCGGCGATGCGGACCACGCAGAAACCGTCGTCGCCGAAGGCGCTGACGGTGATGGCGCCCCGGCCGCGTCGCTGGGGCGGACGGCCGGGATCAGCCTCGATGGCCTGACGGGCGTTGCGCATCAGATTGACCAGAATGCGATACAGCTGGTCAGGGTCGGCCTCCACCGCGAACCGCGCCGGCAGTTGTTTGACCAGCCGCACGCCGTCGGGGTCCAGCCCGGCGTCCTCGGCCGCCAGGGTCAGGGCCTTGGTCAGGACGACGCGAGTCTTCTGCGGCGCCGGCTCCTCGCTCTTGCCGTATTCCAGCACGTTGCGCGACAGGCTGGCGGCGCGGCTCAGGGCCCGCTCAAGCCGCGGCAGGGCCTTGGCGACCTGGGGGTCGGCGGACGACGCCAGCCGGTCCGACGCCATCTGGGCCGAGGTCAGCATGTTGCGCAGGTCGTGGTTGATCTTGGCCACCGCCTCGCCCAGCGCCACCAGACGCGCGCGAGAGCGCAGCGAATGGCGCACCTCCTCCTGCATCCGGCTCAGCTCGCGCTCGACCCGGCCGATCTCGTCGTGCCGGTCGGACGGGGTCTCGGCCTCGCTTTCGGGGTCGGCGGCGAACCGCTCCATCGACCGGGTAACCCGCCGCAAGGGGCGCAGGACCAGAAGCGCCAGACCGCCATAGAGCAGCGCCCCCGCCGTCGCCGAGATCAACAGCGACACCAGAAGGCTGTTCAGCAGAAACGCCTTCAGCTCCAGTTTCAGCGGCTGGGCCGGGGTGACGATCTCGATGAAGTCGCCCGAGCGATAGCGCGGCTTGGCCTGGACGCGCAGCGAACGGTCGGGGTGGCCGAACAGGGTGCGCCAGGGGTCGGTCAGCCGCGCCCAGCTGTCCTGCTGGCGCAGGTCGATCAGTTCGGGCGCGCGCGGCAGGTTGGGGGCCTGCAGCAGCAGGCGCCGCACCCCCTGTTCGGTCAGGGCCACGGCCTGGACCCCGCCGATCCGCATCAGTTCGGCCGCCGTGTCGTCCTCCACCGCGCTATAGGGCAGGGCCTCGACCCCGACCGAGGCCAGTTCGGCGGCCTGCAACCGGTCGCGCAGCCAGCGCTCGTGGAAGGCCGCCAGGTTCGGCCCCATGATCAACGCCTCCACCGCCAGGGTGAAGGCCGCCGTCAGCAGCAGCAGCCGCGCCGAAAGGCCGTCGGGCGCGCGCGGGGTCAGGCGTTCGCGCCATGTCGCCGCCTGTTCGGGCGACAGGTTCAGCCGCGCGGCGATCCGGTCGAACAGGGCGCTCATGACGGCGTCTCCGCGATCCGCCGTGCACGGATCATCTGGAAAAGCTTGATGCCGATGGGCAGCAGCAGCGACAGGAAGACCACCCCCATCAGCGGCCAGAAGAACTGGTGCAGCAGCAGCGGCAGGTCCGGCCGCACGCCCGCGCGCAACAGGTCGCCCAGTTGCGATCCGATCCAGGTGTAGATGAAGGTCGAGGGCAACAGGCCGACGAAGGTGGCGATGATGTAGGGCCTGAGCGGCACGGCCATCATCCCCGCCGTGGCGTTGACCAGGACGAAGGGCACGCTGGGGATGATCCGCAGGGTCAGGAGCGTGGTGAAGGCGTTGCGGTCGATGCCCTTGGCCAGCCGATCCATGAAGCCGGCGTCCGCCTCGAATTTGGCGCGCAGCCAGGTGCCGATCGAGGTGCGATAGACATAATAGATGACGACCGAGCCGATGGTGGCCCCCGTCGACTGGGCCAGGGCGCCGACATAGGGGCCGAACATCATTCCGCCCAGCAGGGTCAGAAAGACCGGCCCCGGAATGGTCGAGGCGGTGGCCAGGGCGTAGACGGCGATGAAGGCCGCCAGCGCGATCCACCAGTGATCCCGGGCATAGGCCTGAAGGTTCAATCCGTGTTCGCGGATCAGATCCATCGACAGATAACGGTTCCAGCCCAGGGCGAAGAAGGCGACCACCAGGCCGGCGATGGCCACGAGCGGCGCCAGCCGCAGGGCCCACTCCTTCGCCGTTCGTTTCGCCATAGGTCCGTCATTCCCGAATTGCCGACCGAGCGTTGACTCGCGCGATCATGCGACTTATACGCCCGCCCTTCCTGCGGCGGACGCCTCTTGCCCCGTCGCCCAACCTTTTAACGTCAGGAGCCGACCGTGAAGCGGACCTATCAGCCGTCGCGACTCGTGCGCAAGCGCCGTCACGGCTTCCGCAGCCGGATGGCCACCAAGAACGGCCAGAAGATCGTTGCGCGCCGTCGCGCCAAGGGCCGCAAGCGCCTGACGGCGTAAGCGGCTTATCGCGTCCCGGTCTTTCGGACGCATGAGCGACCCTTTACAGATCAAGCGTCTGTTGCGGCGGCCCCAGTTCCTGGCGGCCGCCAAAGGCGTTTCAGAGGCGCGCGGCGCCGTGGTGATCCAGCGGCTGGATCGCGGCGACGGTTCGCCGCACATCGGCCTGGGCTTCACCGCCACCAAGAAGATCGGCGGGGCTGTGGTTCGCAACCGCGCCAAACGCCGTCTGCGCGAGGCCGCGCGGGCCATGCTGGCCCATCACGGCGTGCCCGGCAGCGACTATGTCTTCATCGCCCGGATGGGCACGACGGAGCGCGCGTGGGACCGTTTGCTTGACGACGTGAAATCCACCCTTACAAGGCTGGCGACACCCAAGGCGGACAAGCCTTCGCCCGCCCGCGCCCCTTCCGGCCAGGACCGCCAGATTCCATGAAAAACGAGAACACGCGCAACACGATCACCTTCATCGTGTGCTCGGCCCTGATCATGGGGATCTATTATTTCGCCGTCCTGCGTCCGCAGGCCGAGCGTCGGGCGGTGCAGCAGCAGGCGCACGCCGAACAGTCGCAGACGGCCGAGAACGCCGCCCGCACGGCGCTGAGCCCGCACGGCCCCACCTTCGTCACCGACCGCAGCCAGGCGCTGAGCAGCGCCGCGCGGGTGCCGATCCAGTCGGGCACGCTGAAGGGCTCGCTGTCGCTGCAGGGCGGGCGGATCGACGACCTGTTCCTGACCGACTATCGCGAGGTTCAGGACAAGCCCCAGCCGGTGGAGCTGTTCCGCCCGCAGGGGATGCAGAACGCCTATTTCGCCCAGTTCGGCTGGACCGGCCCGAACGTGGCCGGCGGCGTGCCGGGGCCGAACACGGTCTGGCGCCTGACCAACGGCTCGACCCTGACGCCGACGACGCCGATCACCCTGACCTGGGACAACGGCCAGGGCCTGCGCTTCACCCGCGTCATGTCGGTGGACGACAAATACGTCTTCTCGATCCAGGACACGGTCCAGAACCTGGGAACCCAGGCCATCACCATCGCCCCCTACGGCAGCGTCCAGCGCCAGGGCGTGCCGCCGGCGGCCGGCTCCTCCCACATCGTCCACGAGGGCGCCATCGGCACCTTCGGCAAGCCTGGCGACTATCGGACCGAGCAGAAGAAGTACAAGGACTGGCTGAAGGAGCCCCGCATCGAGAACGCCTCGACCGGCGGCTGGCTGGGCATCACCGACAAATACTGGCTGGCGGCCCTGCTGCCCCAGCAGAACGAGGCGGTCGAAACCGAATTCCGCGTCCGCGGCGAGGGCGCCGGCCAGCAGCTGGAAGCCAATCTGCTGGGCACGACCCGCACCGTCCAGCCCGGCGCCACCGCGACCGAGACCCAGCGCCTGTTCGCCGGGGTCAAGCGCGCCGAGGTGCTGAAATCCTATGAGCAGAGCCTGAACCTGCCGCGCTTCGTCTATGCGATCGACTGGGGCATGTTCTGGTTCCTGACGCGCCCGATCTTCTGGATCCTGGAGAACGTCTATGGCCTGGTCGGCAGCTTCGGCGTGGCCATCCTGGCGCTGACCGTCATCGTCAAACTGGTCATGTTCCCGCTGGCGAACAACGCCTACGCCTCGATGTCCAAGATGCGGAACCTCCAGCCCAAGATGGAGGAGATCAAGAAGAAGTTCAAAGACGACCCGCAGAAGCAGCAGCAGGAGACGATGGCCCTGTATCAGCGCGAGAAGATCAATCCGGTCGCCGGCTGTCTTCCGCTGGTGCTGCAGATCCCGGTCTTCTACGCCCTGTACAAGGTGCTGACCGTCACCATCGAAATGCGTCACCAGCCGTTCCTGGGCTTCATCCACGACCTGTCGGCGCGCGATCCGTCGTCGATCTGGAACCTGTTCGGCCTGATCCCGTGGGATCCGTCGATGGCGCCGCTGATCGGCGGTTTGTTGGCCGGTCCGCTGCACCTGGGCCTGCTGGCCATCGCCTACGGCCTGACCATGTGGCTGCAGACGGCGATGAATCCGCCGGCGGCCGATCCGGTCCAGCGTCAGATCTTCCAGTTCATGCCGCTGATCTTCACCTTCATCATGGCGCCGTTCGCGGCGGGCCTGTTGATCTACTGGGCCTGGTCCAACGTCCTGACCATTCTGCAGCAGTATGTCATCATGCACCGCTACAAGGCCGAGAACCCGATCGACGCCTTCTTCGCCCGCTTCAAGAAATCGCCGGCGTGATCGAAGAGACCGAGTTCACGCCCGAGGACATCGAGGCCGCGCGCATCCTGTTCGCGCGGCCCGCGACCTTCGTCATGGGCGCGGCCAAGATCGAGCAGCTGCCTGATCCCGACCTGCCCGAAATCGCCTTTGCCGGCCGCTCCAACGTAGGCAAGTCCAGCCTGATCAACGGGCTGGTCGGCATGCACAAACTGGCCCGCGCCTCCAACGAGCCGGGCCGCACGCGCGAGGTCAATTTCTTCGATCTGGACGGCAAGCTGCGCCTGGTCGACCTGCCGGGCTATGGCTGGGCCAAGGCGTCCAAGACCACGGTCAAGAAGTTCCAGGACCTGGGCCGCGACTATCTGCGCGGCCGGGTGACGCTGAAGCGGGTCTATCTGCTGATCGACAGCCGCCATGGGCTGAAGAGCGTGGACACAGAGGCGCTGGATGCGTTGGATTTAGCCGCCGTCAGCTATCAGATCGTCCTGACCAAGGCTGACAAGCTGAAGAAGGGCGAGGGCGAGAAGGTGCAGGCGGCCACGCTCAAGGCCATCTCCAAACGCCCCGCCGCCTTCCCGGTGGTGGCCCTGACCTCCTCCGAGAAGGGCCTGGGCCTGCCCGAACTGCGCGCCGAGATCATGCGCACGACCGGCGCGACCCTGGACTGATTTTTCGTCATCTCGCGACGAGTCGTTTGTAGCTGCGAGATAGCGATAGAAGACGGTTCATCACAACGGACACGGCGATCTCACGACGAGCACGGCGGCGAACGGTTTCGTCGTGTCCGTGGTGAATCCGTTGTGATCGCTGTGATGCATTCGACCCATTACAGGCCCGCCGATGCGGGAGAACGCTGACCGGGAAGAAATGTTCAACGCTGAAACAGCCAAAGAAAAAGGCCCGGAGATCGCTCTCCGGGCCTTCGTCGTTTCGGTCTGCCGTCGCCTTATTGGGCTGCGGGCGCCGCCGGGCGGACCTCGACCGGAATGCCCAGGGCGTCCAGCTGCGGCTTGACCACCGAGGCGTCGCCGACCACCACCCAGACGAACCTGGACGGGTCGATGGCGGCCTTGGCGGCGGCGTCCAGTTGGGCTGCCGTCAGGGCATTGGTGCGCGCCGCGACCGTCTCGGGATAGTCGTCGGGCCGACCCAGCAGATCGTTCTGACGCATGGCCCCCAGCACCGCCGACGACGTCTCGTAGCTGCCGGCCAGACGACGGGTGTTGCCGTTGATCGTGCGTTGCAGCTCTTCGGCCGTCACGCCCTTGCCGCCCGACAGGAAGTCCTTGAACTGCTGGTTCAGGGCCTCGATGGCCGGGCCGGTCTTGTCGGCCTGGACCGGGGCGGTCACCAGATAGGGCACGCGCCCGGCGAACGGATTGACCGAGGCGTTGACGCCGTAGGACCAACTCTTGGTCTCGCGCAGGTCGGTGTTGATGCGCGACAGGAAGTCGTTGCCGAGCACATTGTTGGCCGCGTTCAGCACCAAAAGATCATCCTTGCCCGAAACGCCCAGGACCTCGCCGCCCATGATGTAGGACTGGGGCGACTGCGGACGGTCGATCAGCACGATCTTGGGCGTCGCGGCCGGGATGGGGGCCGAGAAGTCCTTGACCGGCTTGGCCGACGCCGGCGGGACCCACTGGCCGAAGGCGGCGTCCAGGATCGGGGTCACTTCGGACAGCGGCTTGTCCGAGACGATGAAGATCTTGGCGTTGTCCGGCCGAATCCACTTGGCGTAGTCGGTGCGGATGTCCGCCTCGGTGATCGCCTTGACGCTGGCCTCGTCGCCGGCGCCGCTGAACGGACGGCCGTAGGGGCTGTCCGCGCCATAGATCAGCTCGGGCAGGGCGCGGCTGGCAAGGGCCGCCGGCTGGGTGCGCTCGGCGGCGATGCGCGACAGGCGAGTGGCGCGCAGACGCTCCAGCTCGGCCGGGGCGAAGGCGGGACGGCGCACGACGTCGGCCATCAGGGCCACCGATGGCTGCAGGTTCGGCGTCAGGGCCGACAGCTGGATCAGCGAGCTGTCCATGGTCGCGCCGGTGGTGATTGTGGCGCCCAGGGCCTCTTGCGCCTCGGCCAGCTGGGTGGCGTTCAGCGTCTGGGTGCCCTCGTCCATCAGGTCCAGCATCAGGGTCTGCAGACCCAGTTTGGCCCGGTCGTCGGCCGCCAGACCCGCGTCGAAATCGATGGCGATCTTGGTGGTCGGGGTGGCGTCGCGATGGGCGTAGATCACCTCCATGCCGTTCGACAGACGGGTGCGCTCGACCGCCGGGAAGTCGACGTTGGCGACTTGGCCGATCTCGGGCTTGGCCATGCGCGGCTTGCGCTCGATTTCCGGCGCCGGGGTGCGGTTGGCGCCGGACGGGGAGGCGGCCGCCTCCTGATAGGCTTCGCGCTGGCCGGGCAGGGTGGTCAGCGTATAGGCCGGGCGGGTCAGCCATTTCTGCATCGCGGCCTGCACCTGGGCCGGGGTGACGGCGGCGTAGGCGGCCAGCTGCTTCTTGTAGAACTCGGGATCGCCGGCATAGAGTTGACCCTCGGCCAGCGCCGTGGCCTTGCCGCCGAAGCCGCCGACCTGTTCCAGGCCCTGGATGCGGCGCGACGCATATTGGGTGACGACGCGGTTGATCTCGTCCTGGGTCGGACCATTGGCGATCAGCCCGTTCAGGATTTCACGCATGCGCGCCTCGACGGCGGCCGGGTCTTCGCCGGGCTTCACCATGGCGCTCATCTCGAAGATGCCGACCCGGTGGAAGTCGCTGTTGTTGGCGCTGACCGAGACGGCGGTCTGTTCGCCGCGCACCAGTTCATTGTCCAGGCGCGAGGAGGCCAGGCCGCCCAGCACTTCGGCGCCGACGCTCAGAGGCGCCGAGTCGGGATCCAGCATGCCTGGGACCGCCCAATTCACCCAGACGCGGGCGTTGGAGACGCGATCGTGAGACGTCTCGTTGATCGGCGCCGCCAGGGTCGGCACCGACGCCTGGGCCGGATTGTTGACCGGGCCGCGCGCGATAGGGCCGAAATATTTCTCGGTCAGTTCGCGCGCCTTGGCGGGGGTGATGTCGCCGGCCAGCACCAGGACCGCATTGTTCGGGCCGTAGTTTGAGGTGAACCAGTCGCGGACCGTCTGCATCGAGGCCGCGTCCAGGTCGGCCATCGAGCCGATGGTGGTGTGGCGATAGGGGTGGCCTTCGGGGAACAGGGCCTCCAGCCGCTTGTACTGGCTCAGGCCATAGGGCTGGTTGTCGCCCTGACGCTTCTCGTTCTGGACGACGCCGCGCTGCAGATCCAGCGTCTCCTGGCTGATGGCGCCCAGCATGTATCCCATGCGGTCGCTTTCCATAAACAGGGCCTGTTCCAGCGCCGGGGTCGGGACCGTCTCGAAATAGTTGGTGCGGTCGAAATAGGTGGTCCCGTTCATGTCGGTCGCGCCCATGTTGCGCATCGGCGTGAAATAGCTGCCGGGCGCATTTTCCGAGCCGCCGAACATCAGGTGTTCGAACAGGTGGGCGAAGCCGGTCTTGCCGGCCGGCTCGTCCTTGGAGCCGACATTGTACCAGACGGACACGGCGACGACCGGCGCCTTGTGGTCCTCGTGGACCAGGACGGTCAGGCCGTTGTCCAGGGTGAACCTGGTGTAGGGGATGTCCACGGCGGCGACCAGGTCGGCGACCGGCGCGGCGCGCGGGGCGAGCGCGGCGGCCTGGA
>NZ_DALZQC010000123.1:0-9233 GCF_032017145.1 Brevundimonas sp. | reverse complement strand
AGCGCCTCGGCCTGGGCCAGCGCGCCGGGCCCCCGGTCGTGCGGATCGCGCACGGCGTAGAGGCCGACCGCGGCGCAGCAGGCCATCAGGTCCAACTGCTCGGACGGTGGCAATGCGGCGACCACGCTCCACAGGTCTTCCGCCCTCTCAGGCAGACGCGCGCCCCACGCCTCGCACCGGTCGCGGACCCGGCGACCGGCGGGGCTGTCTTCTACCCCCGGCGCGAGGCGTTCCAGCCCCGTCGTTGTCAGGCGAAGCTGCAGGGGCGTCCAGACGCCATAGCCCGGATAGAAGACCTGTAAGGCGAGCGCGTGGACCACCGTCGCCAGCGCCGCATTCACATCGGCCTGCACCGCATCGCGCAGCCCCATGGTCTTGTGGGCCGTGAGATCGATCACCAGCCGGTCTGACAAGCCCGGTCCGGCGTCTTCCTCGGACGCCTCGGCCCCGGACACCCGCCCGGTCTCCGTCCGGTCGTCCGCCTCCGCCTCTTCCTCAAAAGGCGGCGGCGGGTCGGCCACCACATCCTCCGCCCGGACCAATGCGCGCTCGAAACGGGCAAGTCCGTCGTGGCCGAGCATCACCATGACGCCAGCTCGCGCCTTGGCTTCGGCGGCGTAGTCGAAGTCCGGGCCGAAGGCCTGCAAGGCCTTGTCGATCTCCTCCAGCCGCGCATCCGCTTCGGGCGACAGCCCCTCTGCGCCCGCCTCGGAGACGATCCGGTCATACTCCTCCGACAGGGCTGTGATTTCGGCGACGTCCGCCTCCGACCGCTCGACCGACACCGGATAGACCCGCCCGAACGCGGATACGTCGGGATAGTCGAGGCTGACCCCGGCCCATTTCCAGCCCTCTCGCTCGCGCGCCTCGTCGGCCAGCCCGGTCAGTTTCGCGCTGACCAGCCGGTCCAGCAGGACCACGTCCTCCAGCCAGCCGCCGCCGTCCTCGGTGAACAGGTCCCGGAGGATTCCGCCGCCTTCGGCCTCATAGGCCTCGACGCCGACGAAACGGACGCGCCGATCATCGACCCGCACCTTGGCCTCGGTCATGGCGCGCCGGATGGCATAGGCCGGGGTATGAGGACCGATCTGCTCCAGCACCTGCCGCTGCCGGTCCTGATCCTCGCTGACGCAGAATGCGGTCAGCTGGTCGAGCGCTAGCGTCCCCGCCCGATAGGCGGCCATCAGTTCCGGTGCCGCCGACCCCAGCCGCAACCGCTGGCGCACCACCTGAGCCGACACCCCGAAACGGGCGCCGATCTCCTCAGGGCCGTAGCCCTTCTCCTCGGCCAGCCGCTGGAAGGCCTCGAACTGATCGGCGGGATGCATGGCCTCGCGCGTCATGTTCTCGTCGAGGCTGATCTCATGGGCGTCGTTCTCGGCGTCCACGATCACGCGCACCGGATGGGTCCGCTTGATCGCCTTGCGCTTGGCCAGCAGCCGAAGCCCCTGACGGCGCCCCTCGCCGATGGTGACGAGGTAGTTTCCGGTCGGAACGCCCTCCCCGTCCCGCTCGACCTCGACCACAGGCGGCTGCAACACCCCCTTGACCTTGATGGAGGCCGCGAAGGCCTCGATGGTCGCCGAGCTGTGCGGCGTCTTCCTCGCGTTCTTCGGCGAGGCCTTGAGCCGGTTCAGCGGCACGGTGATTTCCGCGCCGTGCGCGGGGGTTGTCGCCTCGGTCGCGACGGTTTCGGTGGATTGAGCAGTCATGTCTGCCTCCTTTGGGCGTGGGTTGCAGGCACGCGAACTGCGCGCCTGAAACCCTGCCCGTCGGCGAGACCGGGGTAGCAAGGGCCAGGGCGGACCGGCCGGAGGGGGATCGCCCGACCTGCACAAGCCTGACCCTGATGGTGATCATGACGCCCCTCGCCGGCGCGGAAGGTCGGGGAGACCGGCCGGTCCGGCGGCGCAGCCGCTTCACCCTGGCCCGCGCGAGGGCGGAGCCCTTAGCCCTTCTGCGACGCCCGCCACGTGTCCTTTTGGCGCGGCGTCGCGGGCTTCAGCTTGAGGAAGACGATTTGACCGGGCCTGGCTTCGCCCCAGCTGACGTAGATGCGGCTGCTCCGGTTCGGCCCCACCACATCGATCATGTGGGGTCTGAGCACCGCGTCGGACGGCGTCGACGCACCCTCGTCGTCGAGGTGGAACTTCAATCCCAGCCCTTGCAGGCGGAAGATCACCGCGACCAGCCGGCCCTGATCCTCGTCGATGACCGGAAGGGTCGAGACGGCCGAGCGGCCAAGGGACGCCTCGTGCGCGTCCGCATCCGTCGGCACCTCCAGACGCATGAGGCTGCGGGGCGGGATCGCCGTCAGGGCGTCGGCGATGTTGGCCATCGGCGGCGGATAGTCTCGGAACCGGTAGGGCCCGACCTTGAAGTCCATGCCCGTCGCATAGAGACCGGCCAGGGTTTTCATCGCCCAGAGTTCGAGCGCCTCGCCGGAGATGAGAGTCGAGAACCGCTTGCGGGACAGGGACGCCTTGGTGGCGTGCATCTGCGCGGCCTCCAGAGCCAGAAACGCCCGCTGGGCATGGGCGTCCAGGGGCGAGAGCGCGGAGTTGTGGCGCTGGCACAGGATCTTGGATGTTAGGGCGTCAGCGGACGTGGCCATCACCGGCTCCGCCTGCCACGGCATGCCCCTGACCTTCAGCCCCGGCCGGCTGATTAGGCCCCGGCTGATGTAGTGCTCCCGGCTGATCGTGCGCGAGCAGTCGCCAGACCGGTTGAGATAGCATCTGGGGTGGGCATAGCCGGTGACCGGCGGCGGCGGGTGGATAGGCCCCAGCTTCAAATGGGGCCGCCCGTCGGGGCTCAAACAACAGTCGCCGAACGGCTTCCCGCTCTCGCAGGGACAGCGGTCGCCGCGCGTCCAGGGGAAATCCCATTGATCCTGGGGCGGCGTTATCCAACGCCGGGGCGCCATCAGACCTCCGACGGCGGATAGGTTGTCAGCTGATAGCCGCCGATCCAGCCGATCCGCTGGCCGTCATAAGCGATCATCGCGAACACGATCCGGGCGATGATCTCCCGAACGAACTGCACGTGAGGCCAAAGTCCCGATCCTGCCGAGGACCGAGGCTCGTCGGCGCGATAGTGGCCCCGGTGCACGATCTCGTTTCGGACGTTCACTGCACGATCCAGCGCCTCGAGATTGAGATCGGCGACCGGGACATTCCACTGCTTCATGAGCAGCCTGACCTTGTCCTTCAGCGGCCGGCGGTTCAGGTCCGCCATCTTGCCCGGCAGAGCCGTCAGTAGCGCTTCGAGTTCCGGATCGTCCTGGACGACCGGCACCGCCGCCCGCATCGCGGTCGAAAGCCGCTTGAACCGTGCTGGCGAGAGAAAATGGCTCTGACGAGACGTCAGGTTGGCATGACACAGGTTCTCAAGAACCGTCATCGCCTGAACGAGCCGCATCTCCGTATAGCCCGCGGCCATCACATACCATTCGAGAGCGAACATCAGCTGTTCGACCTTGAACACGGGCTTGAACCAGGCGGCGACGGCCGCTCTGATAAAAGCCTCCTGGTTGAGGAAGTGGATGATGGGCTGATGGGTGTCGCCCCCTTCGGATTGGGCCAGCACTTCCAGGACCCACTCCGTTCCGTTGGCGTATTCGAGGGTCGGCCCCTTGAGGTTTTTGCCGGCCCCGAAACTCGTCATTCGCCGGAGATATTCCAGCAACGTTCCCGCCTCTTCCCGCCATGCCTTAAGGTCGACGATGGCCGCTGGCGCGACGAGGGTCATGAACCCTGTGATCTTGTCCCCGTCCGGCTTGGCCGGATCGCCTCCGATGTAGACGGTGCCCGAAGCGGTCTCGACCTGGTGGCTCCCGAAGCCCTGAAAACCCTGCAGCCCCATGCGCAGGAACGGTTCGTCGACCTGCATCGGCGCGCTGAGAGTGGCGAGCTGAGCCTGCCCCTTGAGGACGAGAAATCCTTCCCCGTCATCGATGTGGACGGGCGCGTTGAGGTGCAGGTGGCGGGTCTCAAACGCCACCTCGCCCGCTCGCGCGGTCAATGCGTAGTAGGATACTGTCTCGCCGTCCTCGGCCTCATGGCTGCGGATCCAGGCTGTCTCCTTGGAAAAAGGTAGACGCTCGAATTCAAACGCCAGCGCCCCGGCTGAAGTCAGTGACAGCTGGAACGCCACAGCTTGGCGATGATCTCCTTTGACGAGATCACCCGTGAACGCGAGCGGCTTGCGGAGATCCACCATGATATGGACGATATTCCTTCTCATCTCGGGCTGAAACCGAAACGACCACGTAAGCAAGGCGAACGAGCGAGCTGGTCTCACAGCCTTCGAGAGGATGCGGAAATTGGAGGCCCTATTCTCCACATAGCCTGCGGAGAATGGCAGCTGCGGGAAGACCGGAGCGCCGGTTTGCGGTCGCAAACCTGCGGTCTTGATCACATCGGCAGCTCCCGCCCATGATAGGAGACAAGTCGCCACATTAGGCGATTTATGGCCAGTAAACCCTCATATCTCGCCATAAGTGGCGAATTATACGGAATCTAACACGCTAATCGTAAGTCGCCATTATTGACGACTTAACCCCAAAAGATGTATATAAGTCGCCGAAAGTGGCGAATTATGAAAATCACCAACCTTACCACCGATGACGCCGCACTGGCCGAGTTTGGCCGCCGCATGACGGAGGCCCGCCTGACTCAGGGCAAGACCCAAGCGCAGTTCGCCCAGAGCGCAGGCGTCTCCAAACGAACCATCGAGCGGCTGGAAGACGGCGGTTCAGTCCAGGTCGCCAATCTCGTCCGCTGCCTGCGGGCGCTCGGCAAGCTCGAAGGTCTCGACCGTCTCGTGCCCGAAACCCCGCCCAATCCGATCGATCTTCTAGAGCGCCAGGGTAAGGCCAGGCAGCGCGCCCGACCAGACATCGTCGACGACGGCGCCGGAACGCCTTGGACTTGGGGAGACGAAACGTGACGACCCTCGCCGAGGTGCGCCTTTGGGGCCGCCGGATCGGCGCTGTCTCACTGGAGGACGGCGCGGAGGTCGCGACCTTCGCCTACGACCCGGCCTTCGCCACAAGCGGCATCCAGGTGGCGCCGCTGATGATGCCCCTCGGCCCGCAGGTCTTCAGCTTTCCGGGCCTGAACCGAGAGAGCTTCCATGGCCTGCCGGGGATGCTGGCGGATTCGCTCCCCGACAAGTACGGCAACACCCTCATCAACGCCTGGCTGGCGACGCAGGGCCGCACGCCGGAGAGTTTCAACGCCGTCGAACGCCTCTGCTACACTGGGCCGCGCGGCATGGGCGCGCTGGAGTTCGCGCCGGCGGTCGGCCCCCGGCCCCGCAAGGCCGCCAAGATCCAGATCGACGCCCTGGTCGCGCTGGCTTCGGAGGTGCTCAGCCACCGCAACGACCTTCAGACGTCGTTCGCCGACAGCAAGAAGGCCGACGCCCTGCGCGAGATCCTTCGGGTCGGCACCTCGGCCGGCGGCGCCCGCGCCAAGGCGGTCATCGCCTGGAACGCCGCCACCAACGAGGTGCGGTCGGGCCAGGTCGAGGCCGGGGACGGCTTCGACTACTGGCTGCTCAAGTTCGACGGGGTGAAGAACAACAAGGATCGCGAACTGGCCGATCCGGAAGGCTATGGCGCGGTGGAATACGCCTATGCGCGGATGGCCGCCGCGGCCGGGGTTCAGATGGCCGAATGCCGCCTGCTCGAAGAGGGCGGCCGGCGTCACTTCATGACCAAGCGGTTCGACCGGCTGCCCGGCGGCGGCAAGCTACACATGCAGTCGCTGGCGGCGGTGGCCCACTACGATTTCTGCGACCCGAACGCCTATGCCTACGAACAGGCCTTCCTGGTCATCCGCCAACTGGGCCTGCCCATGGCGGCGATCGAGGAACAGTACCGGCGCATGGCCTTCAACATCATCGCCCGCAATCAGGACGACCACGTCAAGAACATCGCGTTCCTGATGGACCGATCCGGCGCCTGGTCGCTGTCGCCGGCCTATGACATCACCTGGAGCTACAATCCGACCGGCCTGTGGACGGCGCGGCATCAGATGTCGATGAACGGCAAGCGCGACGGCTTCACCCTCGATGACTTCGACGCCAGCGCCCGCACCGCGTCGATCAATGCGCGCCGCGCCCGGGCGATCGTCCAGGAGGTCCGCGACGCGGTCGAACGGTGGCCGGAGTTCGCCGACGCCGCCGGCGTCGGCGCGGACTGGCGCCAATCCATCGACCCGTCACTGAGGACGGTGCTTTAAGTCGACCGCCCGTCGCCTTGTTTGAGCGCGCCTCGGTTACAGGCGGGTGGTTGAGATCCGGCTTCGCCGGGACGGCGCATCGATCAAAACCGACGGCAGGGCATGCACGGCCAGGCGCGCCGCCTGAACCTCAAGCTTGCGGATCGCCGCCCGAGGTCCTGCCTTCAGCCGAACCGCATCCGGATCTTCCGCCATCAGATCGTCCAGCAAAGTGCGACTGGTGCTGTTGAGCCACCGGCTCAGTTCGTCACTGGACGGACGCCCGCGCTTTACCGCGGCGCCGATGAAGAAGGCTGACAATCGCTCCTGCTGGGTGCGCAGATGATCCCGCATCAGTTTGGACCGGGTGATGTAGCCCGAGTTCACGCCGGGCAGAGCGTGGTTCATAAGAAGGTGCATATCGACCTCGGAGACCTCGGCGGCCTGGGCCAGCGTCCGGTAGGTCTGACGCAGGTCGTTGCCCCAATGGCTGAGGACCGCCCGGTCCTCCTTATGCTCTGTCATGTGACCGCAGGGCGCATCGCTCGGGAACAGCCACACGCGACCGCTCTCCGGATAGATGATCGGCGCGATCCGCCTGAGCCGGAAGATGGATTCCATCATCGCCCGCGACAGAGGCACGTCGAAGGCCTTTATCTCTCCGCCCTTGGGCTTGGAGAGATGCATGATCCGGTGTTTCAGATCCAGATCGGTGACGCGGACGTTTTTGAGCACCTCCGGCCGGGACCCCGACAGCAGGGTCATCAAATGGAACTCGCGGCGGATCGGGTTCGTGATCCTGGCAAGTTGTTCGAACCAGCCCGGCAGGTCTGTGACCCCCATAGCGGTGTCCTTGCGCTTCTCCGGGTTCCAGTCGACGGCGGCCGCCGGGTTCTCCGGCGGAAGCGCACGGCACGTCTTGCGGGCGTGATTGTAGACGGCGCGGAAGGTGCGCATGGCGCCGTTGGCGATGGCGGGCCCGTTGTTCGCGCTGATCAGGTCGTGACGATCCGCCAGGAGGCGGGGCTCGTCACCGAGCTCGGAAAGCGGCCGGTCGAGCCAGTCCGCGAACAAACGCTCCATATGATCGGTGTACCCCCGGATCGTGGCGGGGCTGCGCTGTTTCCGTTCCAGGTGGGAGACCCTGAACCGCGACCAGGCTTCCCGCAGCGTCGGGACGCCCAACGGCGCGGCGCGCGCAGCCTCGTCCTCGGCCTTCTCGGCGGCCTTGGCCGCGGCCAGAATCTCCACCTTCTTCTTGGGACGCGGATCCTCGCCGGCGGCAATGAGCAGCAGGAGTCCCCTCGCCTTCGCGCGTGCGGCGCGCGTGTTCAACTCGCCGACCTCGCAGACCTTCATCTTGATGGTTGAGCGCGTGCCGTCGTCGCGGCGCAGATCAGCCTGGATGATGAAGGTCTTGGTCGAGGCGCCGATCCGCACCGCGAAGCCGGGTTGTTCGGTGTCGCGGACCACGATCTGCCCGCGTCTGGCGAAGGGCATGCCGATGAGAATTTTGTCCGTTAAAGCGAGGCGTTGATCGGGCATTTTGCTGACGTTTTCGGCGTTAGGACGGTGCCGAAATCCCCCATTAGGACGGTGATTAGGACGGTGAACTCCGGCTCGAGAGTCTGTTTCTCGAAATGCGAAGAACACGCCAAATCTGCGCTAGTGGGTATAAAATGTCAATTATTTCAATTGCTTGATCGTGCCCTAGCGTGCAATCGGCGGGGTCCGGAAAACCGAAGAACGGGTTCTCTTAATCAGCGGGTCCACAGTTCGAACCTGTGATCACCCACCATCGTCTCCCTTTGTTTTTCTTAGCGAATTTTCCCCGCCACGGGGACCCGAAACGCGCGATCATCCGCAGTTGGAAAATCAGTTGGAAAACCAGCTCGCGCTTCGAGCTTCTTGATCGCTGACACAGCCAGCGAATGATCGCGCTTGAGATAGTGGCCGTCGAGGATCGCCCCGACGTCGCGCAAGCTGTGGCCAGTGATCGTGGCGATCTCAGCTTCGTTGCATCCAGCGATAGCCAGACGGGTCACTGCAGTCCCGCGCAAATCGTGGAACGTGACATCCTTGATCCCCGACCTTTTGCAGACTGTGTTCCACGACGCGCGAAAGCCAGATTCTGTCCAGGCTCGCCCGGCTTCCGTCGTGAGAATCGTGTCGGTTTCACCGGTATGGATGGGGAGTGTCTCAAGGGCAGCCCTCAACGGCGCCCCGACGGGGATCGCCACACGGGCCTTGGTTTTGCGCTGTTTGATCCGAATGACGTCGCCATCATAGGCGCTCCAGGTCAACCGCAGCAGATCCCCCTGCCGCTGCCCCGTCCAAAGCGCGAGCGTGAGCGCCAGCTGAAGATGGCGCGGAGCCTTCTCCAGGAAGGTCGCTTCGTCATGATCGGTCCAGACATTGTCTCTGCGCTCAGCACGATAGACACGTCCCGGTTTTTCCAACGGATTGAAAGGGGCCAGCCCGCGATCCACGGACCATGACAGGGCACGAGCGAAAACGGAGAAGCGATAGTCTGCATTGCGTCTTGAGCTGACCGCTAGTCGATCGCGCCAGGAGAGAAAGTCGCCACGCACCCGCTTGTCGCTCAAGCCAGCGATTGGGAAATCGCCGTACTCGCTCGCGATGGCGCGAAGATGCTTCTTGTAATCTGTGCGGGTGCGCTCAGCGAGAGCGAGGAAGTCCGACGAGGACTCATAGGCATCTAGCAGAGCCACCAGCGTATCAGACGGCTTACGTCGCCGGTCAGCGAGAGCCGCATGATAGGCCTCCATAAACTCAGCGGACCCGAGCACGCCCTCAATGCGCGGCCCGCCCTTCCAAGCGTAGCAGTAAGTAACCGTCGTCCCGTCGGCGCGCGTCTTACGAACGACGTTGAGCCCTTTCAACTTAATGCGCACCCCGCTTCGCCTTCCACTGGTCGTATGGCGAAGGTTCTGATCCTCCCTCGTTTCAGTGGACACCCATGCTAGCTTTTCGGAGCTGGAGAGG
>NZ_DALZQC010000122.1:0-9256 GCF_032017145.1 Brevundimonas sp. | reverse complement strand
GCCGGCTGGGCCTGGGCCTGGGCCTGGGCCTGAGCCTGGGCGTCGACCGGCGCGCCGGCGATGGCGGCGAACAGGGCCAGCCCTCCGGCTACGCCGACGGCGCCTTGGGCGAGGGTGGAGACGGCGGATCGAAGGCGGGCGGTGAAGGTCATGATTGTCTCTTTGAGTGTAGGGAAAGGAATGAAAACCAAAGGGGCAGGCCAGGCCGCGCGGGACATCGCCCGGATAAGGAGGCGGCATGGGTCGCCGGGTCCGCGCGCCGCGCGGCCGACATGCCGTTGACGAGTGCAACGCCATGTCGTCGGCTACTGCGCGTCGGAAAAGATGGATTCGATGGGTTGGCCGAAGACGCGGGCGATCTTGAAGGCCAGCGGCAGGGAGGGGTCGTAACGGCCGGTCTCCAGCGCGTTCACGGTCTGGCGCGACACGCCCAGCTGTTCGGCCAGCTGCGCCTGGCTCCAGTCGCGCTCGGCGCGCAGGACCTTGAGACGATTGTTCATGGCTCAGCCCCGCATCCGCGCCAGCCACCACCAGCCCCAGACGACCAGATATCCGATCAGCATGGGCGCGATCATCATGGCCGCCCCCAAAGACAGATAGTCGATAGGCTGGGCGCCGTCTCCGACCGTGCGCGCTATGATGTCGCGCCAGGGGCCGGACGAGGACAGAACCAGCGCGACGCCGCTGACGCACATGCCGGCTGTTCCGCCCCAATACCAGGCGGCCTTGTGCGCTTCGCGCGCCGCCTCGTCGATGGCGCGCATCCATTCCGCACCGATCCAAAGGGCGCCCGCCATGATCGCGACGGTCACCGCGGCGGTGACGATCAGTTCGCCCACCGTGGCGTCCAGCCAACTCGCATTGGCGCCGTAGCCGACCAGAAAACCGCCGAGGAAGGCGAAAGCCAAGCCGCCGCCAAACGTGACGACGATCGCCCTGATAACCGATCCCCACTTGCTCATACGTCAATATCCCTTGTCCAATTGACAAGTTTCATTGACAACATAAGCCGGTCGAAGTCAAGCGCCCTTTCCAAGTGAGAAGAGATTTCAGTCCTTCGCGGCGATCAGCTCAGGCCGGCTTAGGACGCGCGGCGCCGTCTCCACCGGCGTCAGGTCCGGCAGGGTCTTGCCCTCGTGGTCGACCTGCAGGTCCTCGAACCGTCTGGCCGAGACCATGACCTGGCTCTCCAGCGAGCCGACGAACTGATTGTATTTGCCGACCGCCTGATCCAGCGCCCGGCCGACGGCGGAGGCATGTCCGCCCATGACGGACAGTCGTTTGTAGAGTTCGCGCCCCAGGGCGGCGACCTTGTCGGCGTTGGCCGCCTGCTCCTCGGCCCGCCAGCCATAGGCCACGGCCTTGCACAGGGCGAACAGGGTCGAGGGGGTGGCGATCACCACGCGCGATTCCATCGCGTCGGACAGCAGGTCCGGCGCATGGTCCAGCGCCGTGGCCAGGAAGCTGTCGCCGGGCACGAACAGGACCACGAAGTCCGGGCTGGGCTTGAACTGGTCCTGATAGGCCTTGGATGACAGCTGGCGGACGTGGGTCTTCAGGCTGGCGGCGATGCGCAGACCGACCGAGCGGGCGCGCGCTTCCTCGTCGCCGTCGTCGTCCTCGAACGCCAGGGGCGCCTTGGCGTCGATCACGAACATGCCGCCGCCGGGCAGGCGCACGATGAAGTCGGGTCGGTTCTGGCGCCCCTCGTCGTCGGCGCTGGAGGTCTGTTCGGTGAAGTCGAACCGCCCGGCCATGCCGGCGGCCTCCAGCACGTTTCGGCAGGTCTGTTCGCCCCAGCGGCCGCGCCGTCCGGTGTTGCCGCGCAGGGCCTCGGTCAATTTGCGCGCCTCGTCGCGCGTGGCCGACGACGCCGCCATCAGGGCCGCCAGCTGTTCGCGCAAGCCGCCCGTCTCTTCCGATCGCGTCTTCTCCAGCGCGGCGACATGCTCCTGGAACCGGGTCAGGGTGTCGGAGACCGGCTTCAGCTGGGCGGCCATCCGTTCGCGGGCCAGCTGGTCCTGGGCGCGGAAGGTCTCGGTGGCTCGGCTGACCATCTGGTCCGCGACGACCTGGGCCGACTGGGCGGCCTGGGCCTTCAGCAGTTCGGCCATGGTGACGCGGCTGTCCTCGACCGCCTCCACCCGCGCCTCGGCCGCCGCCAGTTCGCCGCGCGTCCTCTGCCAGCCCATGAAGGCCCAAAGGAAGCCGCCCGCGAAGGCGGCGGCGGCGAGGGCGAGAACGACGACGATCATGTTCATGCTCCGTTCCTAACGAGAGTCGTCGGCGTTGAGAAGCGGCCGAACCCTCGCCCGCAACGCAGATCGAGCGGCCCGACGTCGCGGTCAGGAACACAGCGGTTCGCATCACGTTGGTTTGATTGAAATCGGAGGAGGACCCCATGAACCCGCAAGAACCCGCCCGCCACGACAAGGCCGCCGACGCCGTGCATCAGGGCCGGCCGGTGGACGCCGAATACGTTCGCTCCGGCAAGAAGAACCCGCGCATCCTGGTGCTGCTGGTCGCATCCACCCTGGCGGCGGCGGTGCTGCTGCTGGGCTTCTGGTTCGTCTCGAACGGCGCCTTTGAGTCCCAGAACCCGACGACCGGCGAACAGGCGGCGGACGCCCGCGCCTTCGACGGCGACAGCCAGACGCCGCCCGCCGCCGACGCCCCGACCGATTCCACCGGCCGCGCCCAAGCCGTTCCGACCGGCGAGGCGCCCAACGTCAACGCCCCGACCCAGCCCTCGAACTGAGGCCGATCAGGTCGGGCGGCGCGCCTTCAGGGCCTGGACGATGGTGCCGTCGTCCAGCCAGTCCAGTTCGCCCCCCACCGGCACGCCGCGCGCCAGGGAGGTGACCTCCACCCCCTGCCCCGCGATGCGCTCGGCCACATAGTGAGCGGTCGTCTGGCCATCGACGGTGGCCGGAAGAGCCAGCACGACCTCTCGCACCCCGCCGCCCCCTTCTTTCTGGTGTCTGACACGCCCGACCAGTTCGGTGATCCGCAAATGCTCCGGCCCAACCCCGTCCAGCGCGGACAACAGCCCGCCCAGCACATGATATTTGCCGCGAAAGGCGCCGGACCGCTCCATCGCCCATAGGGCGCCCGCCTCCTCGACCACGCAGATCAGGCCGTTGTCGCGTGCACCGTCCGAACAGATGGCGCAAGGATCGCGCGTATCCGGGGCGCCGCACACCGAACAGGACACCACCTTCTCCGCCGTCTCGGCCAAGGACGCCGCCAGCGGGACCAGCAACTGCTCGCGCCGCTTCAGCAGGGCCAGGGCCGCACGCCGGGCGGAGCGCGGCCCCAGGCCCGGCAATTTGGCCAGAAGCGAGATAAGCCGTTCGATCTCCGGCCCGGCGGAGGCGGCCATCAGAACAGTTTCGGCATTCCGGGAATGTTCATCCCGGCCATGGGGCCTGCGGCCTCGCGCATCAGGGCGTTGTTCTGTTCGTCCAGCTTGCGCTTGGCGTCCGCGTGGGCGGCGACGATCAGATCGGCCAGGATGTCGCCCTCGCCCGGCGTCAGCAGGCTGTCGTCGATCCTGATCGCCGTGATCTCGCCGGGTCCCTTCAGGGACACGGACACCAGGCCGCCGCCCGAGGAGCCCTCGGCGGCGGTTTCGGCCATCCTGGCCTGGGCGTCCTGCAGCTTTTGCTGCATCGCTTGGGCCTGCTGCATCAGTTGGGTCAGATCTTTCATCCCTCCTAGATAGGGCGAAGACGGCCGACGCGACAGAGGGTTCTGCGGCGGATATCAGAATCGGAAACGCTGAGGCGCCGCATTCGCGCTTGCGACCGGCCCGGCCCGCCCTAAATAGCATCCGAACTAGTTGCTATTCTAACCGGAAAGGCATTCCATGGCCTATGACGCCACCACTTCACGCGACGCCCCGCTGTCGGACGCCGCCCTGTCGCAACTGTTCACCGAGGCGCGGACGCGCAACGGCTGGACCGACCGCCCCGTCGCGCCGGAACTGTTGCGCCGGCTGTACGACCTGACCAAGTTCGGCCCGACGGCGGTCAACGGCTCGCCCGCCCGCTTCGTCTTCATCACCTCGCCCGAGGCCAAGGCGCGCCTGATTCCGCTGATGAGCGAGGGCAATCGCGAGAAGACGCGCCAGGCGCCCGTCACCCTGATCATCGGTCAGGACATGGATTTCCACGACCACCTGGACGCCCTGTTCCCCCATGCGCCGGGCGCCGGCGCCTGGTTCGCCGACGAGGCCGGTCGTCGCGAGACCGCCTTCCGCAACGCCTCGCTGCAAGGCGGCTATCTGACCATCGCCGCCCGCGCCCTGGGCCTGGACGTCGGGCCGATGTCCGGCTTCGACGCGGCCGCGGTGAAGGCCGAGTTCTTCCCCGACAGAAATGTCGAGCCGAACTACATCCTCAACCTGGGCTATGGCTCGGACGAAAACCTGTTCCCCCGCTCGCCTCGCCTGTCGTTCGAAAAGGCGGCGCAGATTCTCTGAGGTCGATCTGCGAACGGCCAGCCGCGCCTTCCGTCTGAACCAGCCCCCTGAATCCTCGGCGCCGGTCCGGGGATTCAGGCCGCCGCCTCAGTCGAAGATGTCGAAGATGCTGTCGCGCTTCTTTTTCTTGTGGCGATAGTCGCCGTCGCGGTGGCGCTCGTCGCGATAGAGCGCACTCTGGCCCCACGGCTGACCCTGAGGCGCATAGGCTTGCGGGGCGGGCGCGGGCGCCGACTGCGCGGCGGCCCGCCCTTCCTCGACGGCGGCGGACATCAGCTTCTCCAGTTCGCCGCGATCCAGCCAGACCCCGCGACAAGCGGGGCACATGTCGAACTGCACCCCGTTCCGCTCCAGCGTCTGCATGCCGGCGTCGTCATTGGGGCACATCAACAGCGGCATTCGGGCTTCCCGTTCTGTCCAGAGTGGTCGGGCGGTCGACGCGACAGGCCAGGAGGGGAGAAAGTCCCGCCGCGTCGACGCACCCGTGCGGTCCGACATCGCGTCCGGCGGCCCGGCGAAAGGAAGGGGAAAACGCCAGGCCGCGGTGACGCCAGAGGGGCCCGTTCCGCCTCTTCAAGCTAGGGGCCGCCCGTCCGCACCGCCATGCGTCGCGCGGCCGCAGGACGTTTCGTCACCGCCCCATCCTATCGGCCGGGACGATGCGGCGTATATTCCATGGCTTGCGTCGGACCAGCGACAATCCGCCTGTCACGGCGGCCGGCCGCGTTAGACTGCGGCCCCGGTCTTTGACATCGTCGCGCGCCTCGGCACCACAGTCGGCTTGATCCGCACATTTCAGACTATTCAGACGGTGTTTTCGGCGCCCGTCTCGGCTCCATCGCCGGAAAAGTGCACGGATTGCACCCTGAAAAATTCAGCACGCCTGCCCGGCCGCCCAGCCGGACGACCAGGCCCACTGGAAATTATAGCCGCCCAGCCAGCCGGTCACATCGACCGCCTCGCCGATGAAATACAGGCTCGGAACCGATTTGGCCTGCATCGTCTGCTGGTCCAGGGCCGCCGTATCGACCCCGCCCAGCGTCACCTCGGCGGTGCGGTAACCCTCTGAGCCTACGGGTTTGACGCTCCAGCCGTTCACCGCCTGATCCAGCCGCCGCAGCACCTTGTCCGACAGATCGGCCAGATTGCCCGCCGCACCCTCTCGCGCGCATAGGGTCTCGGCCAGACGGCGGGGGATGATGTGGCTGAGCGCCGTATGGACGGCCTGTCGTCCGTTCGCCGCCTTGGCCGCCTTCAACTCGTCGAAGATGTTCCGGCCCGGCGCCATGGAGGCGACGATGGCCTCGCCCTCGCGCCAGTAGGAACTGATCTGAAGAATGGCCGGGCCGCTGAGGCCCCTATGGGTGAACAGCATCGCCTCGTTGAAGCTGGCCTTTCGCGCTTTCGCCGACGGGGCCGAGGCCACGCTCGCCTCCACCGCCACGCCCGCCAGCGGGGTCAGGGTCTCCAGCAGCCCCGCCTCAAAGGTCAGGGGGACAAGCGCCGGGCGGGTGTCGGTGACGCGGATGTCGAACTGGCGCGCGACCTCATAGGCCCAGCCTGTGGCGCCCATCTTGGGAATGGACTTGCCGCCCGTCGCCACGACCGCAGACGCCGCCGCGACCCGCGATCCATCCGACAGATGAGCGGTGAAACCGTCGCCGTCGCGGGCCAGACGGTCCACGCCGGTCTTCATCTTCAGCGTGACGCCCGCCGCCGCCATGTCATCGGTCAGCATACGGACGATCTGCCTGGCGCTGTCGTCGCAGAACAGCTGTCCCAGCGTTTTTTCATGCCAGGCGATCCCGGCCTTATCGATGCGTTTGACGAAGTCGTGCTGGGTGTAGCGGCGCAGGGCCGAGGTGGCGAACCGGGGATTCTCGCCCAGGAAGTTCGCCGGTCCGCAGCCCAGATTGGTGAAGTTGCAGCGCCCGCCGCCCGAGATGCGGATCTTCTCGCCCGGCCGGTCGGCATGATCGACGACCAGCACCCGCCGCCCGCGCCGCCCGGCCTCGATGGCGCACATCATGCCGGCGGCGCCCGCCCCCACGACGAGGACGTCGTAAGACGCCCCCGTCATTGGACGACCCCTGCGAACAGGGGCTCAGTAACGGTAGTGATCCGCCTTGAAGGGGCCTTCGACCGGCACATTGATATAGTCCGCCTGGTCCTTGGTCAGGGTCGTCAGCTTGGCGCCCAGCTTGGCCAGATGCAGGAAGGCGACCTTTTCGTCCAGGTGCTTGGGCAGGGTGTAGACCTTGTTCTCGTACTTGTCGGCGTTGGTCCACAGCTCGATCTGGGCCAGGGTCTGGTTGGTGAAGGACGCCGACATCACGAAGCTGGGGTGGCCCGTCGCGTTGCCCAGGTTCACCAGACGGCCTTCCGACAGCAGGATGATCTTCTTGCCGTCCGGGAACTCCACGTGGTGGACCTGCGGCTTGATCTCGTCCCACTTGAAGTTCTTCAGGCCCGCGACCTGAATTTCCGAGTCGAAGTGGCCGATGTTGCAGACGATGGCGTTGTTCTTCATCCGGCGCATGTGATCGACCGTGATGACGTCCTTGTTGCCGGTCGTCGTCACATAGATGTCGGCGCGGTCGGCGGCGTCGTCCAGGGTCTGGACCTCATAGCCTTCCATGGCGGCCTGCAGGGCGCAGATCGGGTCGATCTCGGTCACGATCACGCGGGCGCCGCCCTGGCGCAGCGAAGCGGCCGAACCCTTGCCCACGTCGCCATAGCCGCAGACCACGGCGACCTTGCCCGACAGCATGACGTCGGTGCCGCGACGGATGGCGTCGACCAGGGATTCACGGCAGCCGTACAGGTTGTCGAACTTGGACTTGGTGACGCTGTCGTTGACGTTGATGGCGGGGAAGGGCAGCTCGCCCTTTTCGGCCATCTGATACAGGCGGTGAACGCCCGTGGTCGTCTCTTCCGACACGCCGCCGATGGCGTCGCGGATGGCCGAATAGAAGCCGGGCTTTTCGGCGATGTAGCGCTTCATGACCGAGAAGAGGGCTTCTTCTTCCTCGTTCTGCGGATTGGCCAGGACCGAGATGTCCTTCTCGGCCTTGGGACCCAGAACCGTCAGCAGGGTGGCGTCGCCGCCGTCGTCCAGGATCAGGTTCGGATAGCCGCCGTCAGCCCATTCGAAGATCTTGTGGGCGTAGTCCCAGTATTCCTCCAGCGTCTCGCCCTTGGTGGCAAAGACCGGGGTGCCGTTGGCCGCGATGGCCGCAGCGGCGTGGTCCTGGGTCGAGAAGATGTTGCACGAGGCCCAGCGCACTTCGGCGCCCAGGGCTTCCAGCGTCTGGATCAGGACCGCCGTCTGGATGGTCATGTGCAGCGACCCGGCGATGCGGGCGCCCTTCAGCGGCTTGGCGGCGCCGAACTCGTCACGCAGCGCCATCAGGCCCGGCATTTCGGTTTCGGCGATGGCGATTTCCTTATTGCCCCAGTCGGCCAGGGAAATGTCGCGGACGATGTAGTCGGTCATGGCTCGGGCTCCTGGCCGAAGGATGGATTTGGCGCCTCATACCCCGACAATGTCCTGGGGGCAACGATCGTATAAAGATATCCTTATGCGATCGGACTTCCGTCAAGCGCCGCGTTAACGTGGCCCAAACCCACGCTCGCTAAGGCGGGGAGGCCGTGACGGGGGCGTCCGGCCAATATGAGTGGAGTTCCAACGCCATGTCCGATGTCGCGATCCAGCAGCGCACGACCTTCGCCGGCCTGACCCGGCCGTCCGCCGCCTATCGAGCCATGCAGAACATCCTGCGCGCCGCCGCGCCGGGCGCCCTGGACGCCTTCTACGACCGCATCCGCGCCACACCCGAGACGCGGCGCTTCTTCCACGACGACGCCCATATGGGCCGCGCCAAGTCCGCCCAGGTCGGACACTGGGACGCCATCATCGCAGGCCGCATCGACGACGACTACGCCCGGGCCGTCGCGGTCATCGGCCGCACCCACGCCCGCATCGGACTGGAGCCGCGCTGGTACATCGGCGGCTACGGCGTGCTGCTGGGCGAACTGATCAAGGCGGTGGCGATGCGGCCGCGCAAACCCTTCGCCGGCGCGGCCCACGACCGTCAGACGGGCGAGGCCCTGGCCGAACTGAACCAGCGCGCCCTGCTGGACATGGACCTTGCCATCTCCACCTATCTGGACGCGCTGGAGGCCGAGCGCGACCAGGTCGCCGCCGCAAAGGCCGAGGCCGAGGCGCGCCAGAGCCAGGTGGTCGCCGCCCTGGGTCAGGCCCTGAAGACGCTGGCCCAGGGCGATCTCGGCGTGTCGATCCAGGCAGAATTCCCACCCGAGTACGAGACCTTGAAAGACGACTTCAACGCCGCCGCCACCGGCCTGCGCCTCGCCTTCGGCGCCGTCGCCGACAGCGCGGAGGCGGTCCGCACCGGTTCGGGCGAACTGGCCATCGCGTCGGACGACCTGGCCGTGCGCACCGAACGCCAGGCCGCCGGGCTGGAGCGCACCGCCGCCACCACCGAGGAGATCGCCGCCGGGGTCGAACAGGCCGCCGCGGCCGCCCAGAACACCGCCCAGGCCGTCGTCGCCGTCCGCCGGGACGTCGAACACGGCGGGTCGGTGGTGGACGAGACCACCCAGGCCATGACGGCCATCCGCGACTCCTCGCACGAGATCGCCCGCTTCACCTCCCTGATCGACGAGATCGCCTTCCAGACTAATCTGCTGGCCCTGAACGCCGGGGTCGAGGCGGCCCGGGCGGGCGACGCCGGTCGCGGCTTCGCGGTC
>NZ_DALZQC010000121.1:0-9294 GCF_032017145.1 Brevundimonas sp. | reverse complement strand
CGCGGGAACAGGGCGCGGCGGCGGGTCGTGCGACATGGTGCGCTGGGTTCAGGATGCGGTGCGGGACGACCAAGCGGTGCGCCGCGCCGTCATCGACGCCGCGCAGCAGATGAACGCCTCGGGCCGCGCCATCCTGGTGTGGAACGGCGATTGGCTGCAGAGCCGAAACCAGTCGGGCAAGGGTCTGGCCGGGGTTCGTCAGGCCATCGCCCTGGAGGTCGCCTTCGCCCCGGCCGAGTGCAAGGCCCAGCGCATGACCGGCCTGGCGGTGCTGAAGCTGGAAGACCGACCGGGCGGCGCGCAACTGGCGCTGGGCAAGGGCAGCTGGCGCTGGTCGGACCTCCTGGGGGCGGGCTAGGCGGCGCGCGGCCCGAACAGGATGATCCCCGCACCGACCAGACAGACCAGCCCGCCCAAAACGTCCCAGCGATCCGGCGGCGTCTTTTCGATCACCGCCATCCAGATCAGCGAGGCGCAGATATAGACGCCCCCATAGGCCGCGAAGGCCCGCCCCGCCGCGTCGCTGGGGATCAGGGTCAAGAGCCAGGCGAAGGCGATCAGACAGACGACGCCCGGCGCCAGCCACAGCGGCGAACGCTCCAGCTTCAGCCACGCCCAGAAGGCGAAACAGCCGCCGATCTCCGCCAGGGCCGCGAGGGGATAGATGAGGATCGGCGTCATGGGCGGGCGCCATGCCAACCGGCGGCCAGATCAAGCCACTGCGGGTTTGCCTTTTCGATCAAGGCCAGCTTCCAGGCCCGACGCCACTTCTTGATCGTCTTTTCACGCCCGATCGCGTCGGTCATGTTCTCATGCTGCTCGTACCACACCAGGGTCTTGCAACCATGCTCCGAAACGAATCCCGGCGTGGCGCCAGTGCGATGCTGCCAGACCCGCTGCAGCAGATCGCTGGTTACCCCGGTATAGATGGTGCCGTTCCGAAAGTTCGCCATGATATACACGGCGATGACGGCGTCCTCTCTCATGTTCGGGACATGAGCATGTAAGTTCGACCCGCACAACATTCGTCATTCCGGGGCTTCGCGCAGCGAAGAACCCGGAACCCAGGGCCGCATAAACCAGCGTGGGGCCGCCCTGGGCTCCGGGTTCCGCTGCGCGGCCCCGGAGTGACGGTCATTAATGCTTCATCTATTCTTCCTTCGCCGCCCTTTCGGCCGCCATCTTGGCCAGCACCCGACCGCGGCCGCGCGACAGGGCGTGGATGGCGCCGCGCATGGTGGCGACCTCCTGTTCGGAGAAGGCGGCGCGGCCCAGCATGACGCGCAGGTTCTGGCTCATCGAACGCTTCTTCTCGGGCGGATAGAAGAAGCCGCCGTTTTCAAGCTCTTCCTCCAGATGCTCGTACATGCCGACCAGCAGGGCGTTGGAGGCGGGCGGCTCGGCGTCGCGGAAGCGCGGCGGCGGGGCGTCCAGGATCAGGGTGCGCCATTCATAGGCATTGATGGCCACGGCCTGGGCCAGGTTCAGCGAGTGGTGCTTGGGGTCGATGGGAATGGTGACGATGCCGGCGCACAGGGCGATGTCGGTCGTCTCCAGCCCCGCGCGCTCGCCGCCGAACAAGAGGCCGGTCTTCAGGCCCGAGGCGGTGTCGTCATAGAGAACCCGACCGGCCTCGCGCGGGGTGCGGACGGGTTGGCGCGTCTCGCGCGGGCGGGCGGTGGTGGCGAAGACGGTGTTGAGGTCGGCGATGGCCTCGGCGACGCTGTCGAACACGCGCACGCCCTCCAGCACCCAGTCGGCGCCCGAGGCGGTGGCCCAGGCCCGCTCTTGCGGCCAGCCGTCGCGCGGGCTGACCAGGCGCAGGTCCGACAGGCCGAAATTGGCCATCACCCGCGCCACGGCGCCGATGTTCTCGGCCATCTGCGACTTGTCGAGGATGACGGCGGGGGGCGTTAGGTCGGGCATGGGATCAGATTTGGCAGCGGTGAAAAGGCGTTAGTGAAAAGTGCGAGTGAGCAAGAGGTGAGCCGATGCGCGCAAGCCCCTGCGACCGCTCACCTCTTGCTCACTAGCACTATTCACCAGCACCGCTCATCGGAACCGAAATCAGTCCTCGCCCACCATGGCGATCCAGGGGTCGGCGGTTCCGGCCTCGACCTCGGCGACCTTGACGGCGGGCCAGCCGATGGAGGCGCTGGCCGAGGCGGTCCAGGCGGTGACGATGAAGTCACGCAGTTCGCCCGCGCCCGCCGCCAGACGTTCGTTGACGAAGGCCGCGCCGCGCGGATCCTGATCCTTGAACCCGCCCGCCTTCTCCAGACGATAGAAGGGGATCACCGTGCCCAGGGTGGTCTTCAGATAGGCGACGGTGCGCGCCTTGGGATCGAAGCCGTCCAATTGGGCCGCCGGCATGGCGGCTTCGATGGCGTCCAGGCGCGCGACGCGGGCGGTGAACTCGCCCTCGAACAGGGCGTGGGTCTGGCGCGAGTTGGTGAAGCCTTCCGGGTTCGGGAAGTCGCCCCAGCCGTTGAAGTGGATGCTGGTGTGGTGCGGCTGGGAGCCGTCGCCGACATAGTGGCCCATGACGCCGATGTCGCGCAGTATCAGGGCCTCGCGACGGATGCGGTCGGCGCGATACCAGGCCTGACGCTCCATGTTCGTCTCGCGCTTCTCGGCGGCGTTCAGCACGCGCCAATAGGCGAAGTCGCGGCCCAGCTGCTGCCAGCCGTCGATCATGGCGTAGGGCAGATAGCCGGCGTCGTTGACGCTGAGGCCGGCCTTGGTCAGGGCGGCGTCGTATTCCGATTTCAAGCGCGGCAGATCGTCGATGCTCATGCCGCGCTGGTCGAAGACCCGGCCCTGGTCGTCCAGGTCGATGAAGTGGGCGGTGTCGCGCTCGCGGTCGTGGGGCTGGCCGCCGCCCTTCCAGCGGTCGGGCTCGCGCGCCAGCTCGCCCACGTCGGCGATGGCGGAGGGCGTGCGCAGGAAGGCCGGCAGATCGTCGGGCAGGGCCCGCATCGCCGCCACCCCGATCAGCCGGTGGCCGGTGTTGCCCCAGGCGGTGACGGTGATGGCGGGCGCGACGACGGCGAGCATGGCCACGGCGGCGATGGCGAGACGTTTCATGAGACTGACCTGAAGGGTGAGATTGCTCGCTCTAAGAGCATGATCGGGAGGGGGTGAAAAGTGCTAGCGAGCAAGGGGTGAGCCGCCGGATCGACGGCCGCTCGAACGCTCGCTTCTCGCTTACCAGCACTCCTCACCCTACACCTTTCAGTCGCCTACCTGCTCGCGCTCGACCGGCGCCGGCGGGCCCGCCTCGTCCTCGTTCAGCAGACGGCCTTCGCGACGGGGCTTGATATAGGGCGCGGGCTGGGGCGTCGGCATATTGCCGCGCATCAGCTGGCGGCCGGCGGTGACGCCGCCGGTCAGCTGCAGGTCCAGACGGGCGTCGTCGCGGCGGCGCACATCGCCGATGGTCTCGGCCGCCTCGCGCTCGTCCAGTCCCAGTTCGACCAGGGCGCGTTCGCCGAACTTCAGCGCCGATTCGAAGGTCTCGCGGATCTGGTAATCCACCCCCGCCTGGATCAGCCGTATCGAATGGCCCCGGTCGAAGGCGCGGGCCATGATCCTGGTGGTCGGGAACTCGGACTTGACCAGTTCGACGATACGGTCGGCGGCCTCGGGCTTGTCGACGCAGACCAGGACGATCTCGGCCTCCTCCGCCCCGGACGCCCGCAGGGTGTGAAGCTGGGTTCCGTCGCCGTAATAGACCTTGAACCCGAACTGGGAGGCGGCCTGGATCATCTCCACGTCGTTTTCGATGATCGACACGTCCACGTCGCGGGCCAGCAGGGGTTGGGACACGACCTGGGCGAAACGGCCGAAGCCGATGATCAGCACCTGGCCGCGCAGGTCCTTGGCGAAGTCCACGCCCTCGGCGTTTTCGGCGTCCTGGACCGGCTGGGGCGACAGCCGCGCGATCAGGAGCGAGGTCAGGGGCGTAAGCGCCATCGACAGGATGACGACCGCCGACATCATCGCCCCGATCCGGGCGTCGAACAGGCCGGCGGCGACGGCGGCGCCGTAAAGGACGAAGGCGAACTCTCCCCCTTGCGCGAACAGGCCCGCGCGCTCGACGGCCTCATGGTGCGAGGCCTTGAACAGGCGCGCGATCGCATAGATGCCCACGCCCTTGACCAGCATGAAGGCCACGACGCCGCCGATCACCAGACGCCAGTCGGCGACCACCACCGACACGTCCAGCGACATGCCGACAGACAGGAAGAACAGGCCCAGCAGGATGGCGCGGAACGGCTCCACATCCGCTTCCAGCTGATGGCGGAAGGTGGATTCCGACAGCAGGACCCCGGCCAGGAAGGCGCCCATGGCCATGGACAGGCCGCCCAGCGACATGGCCCAGGCGGCGCCGACCACCACCAGCAGGGCGGCGGCCGTCATCACCTCGCGCCCGCCGTAACGGGCCAATAGGCGGAAGATCGGATTGACCGCATAGCGGCCCGCCAGCAGCACCCCGCCGACCGCCGCCAGGGCGAAGCCGATGGTCTGCCACAAGGGCGGAGCGTGTTCGGCCGCGCGGCCGGTCAGCGAGGCCAGGACGGCGACGATAGCCAGCAAGGGCACGATGGCCAGGTCTTCCAGCAGCAGGATGGACACCGCCCGCTGGCCCGGTCCGCCGGCGATCTCGCCCCGCTCCTCCAGCATCTGCATGATGACGGCGGTAGAGGACAGGACGAAGCCCATGGCCCCCACGAAGGCGACCGAGGGCGAAAAGCCCGCCAGCATGGCCGTGCCCGTCAGGATCAGACCGCAGAACAACACCTGGGCCGCGCCAAGGCCGAAGATTTCCTTCCTAAGACCCCACAGGCGTTTGGGCCGCATCTCCAGCCCGATGATGAACAGGAAGATGACCACGCCGAACTCGGCGACATGCAGGATGGTCTCTGGCTCGCGGAACAGCTTCAGACCAAACGGGCCGATGGCCAGACCCGCCGCCAGATAACCCAGCACCGACCCCAGGCCGATGCGTTTGAACACCGGAACGGCGAGAACCCCCGCCGCCAGCAAGGCCGCCGCCGCGCCCAGATCCAGTCCCGCCGTCGCCTCGGCCATCGTGCGTCCCATCAAGCTTGGCGTCTATTGTGGGGAAGGCCGCGCGCGATTGCGAGGGGCGGTTACGCCTAGGCTACGGGCCGGACCGGCTGGCGCAGGATCGTTTTCAGCCGGGACGCCTCGATACGGCGCGGGTCGCCGAGATATATCTCGTGGTGAGGTCCGTTAAAGGTCACGCCCATACCCGGCATCACCTCGTCGTGAAGCCGCGCCAGCACCGGTCCCTCGTCATCATAGGCGCCGATGTGCAACACCTGCAGCGAATGGCCCTCATCATAGTGTTCGAGCCGCAAGCTTTCCGGCGGCTGGCCCAGCTTTCCAGTCGTTTCCTCCACGGTGTCTTCGAACAGGCGCCGATCCAGGAAATCGGGCGCCATCACCATCATCGTCCAGCGCCATCGATCCTTTTCGCGCCGAACGAAACTACGGGGATCGTCCGCCTCCCAAAGACCCTGGAGCGGCGGAACTACATAGTCGCGATCCAGCGTGCGTTTCGAGGCGAACTTCATCGCATAGCTGACGCTGAAGACCCATTCGACCGCGCGGCGATAGGCGGGAGAATTGTTGGGATCACCGTGGCCATCGACCTTGACGAACCGAAGCCGTGGCGGATCGACGACCACGACCCGCCCCGTCGGCGCAGTGAAGAGGGGCTTCATCTCCTTTTTGAAATCCAGCTTCGTCATAGCGGCGCTCCGATCCGATCATCCTTGTCTGTGCGAGGATCGAAGACTGATATGAAAGCCACGCTTCGCGTCATCATTTTTCACCGATGACGCCGATGCCGATCCACGCCACAGTTTGGCCTAACGTCGTCGGCCGAGTAGCAGGATCGCAACTGGAGGAAACCATGTCACGTCTCGTCCGGATCGCCGCCCTTTCTGTATTGAGTCTGTCGGTCGCCGCGCCACCGGCGGCCCTGCCGTCCGTCGCCTTGGCCAAGCCGCTGGATGGCGAGGCGACGCCGGCGGCGTGCCTGCCTCTGGGGTTTTCCTTGGAAGCAGAGCCCGATGTGCAGGATCTCGTCGTCACGGGAACCCGCGTCCAGGGTCGGACGACGACGAACGCGCCGCTCGCCCCGCCGCCGCCGCCGCCACCTTCGCCGGCGCCCCCCGCTGCGATGACAGGCAACGCGGGGGTGACCGGGTTTCGGGTTTCGCCGATCACGCCGGCGCCGCCGCGCGCGGAGACCGAACGCTATCCCGATGCGACGCCCAATCCGGTGAAGCGGACCAGCGATCAGCCGGTCTCGACCTTCTCGATCGACGTCGATACTGCGTCCTATTCCAATGTGCGCCGCTTCATCGGCGAAGGCCGGACGCCGCCCAAGGATGCGGTGCGGGTCGAGGAGATGATCAACGCCTTCGACTACGACTACGCGCGGCCGACGTCGCAGAACCGGCCGTTCGCCGTCACGACGGCGGTCGCGGCCTCGCCCTGGGCTGAGGGTCGGCAGATCGTGCACATCGGCCTGCAAGGCTATGAGCTGCCGGCCCACCAGCAGCGGCCGCTGAACCTGACCTTCCTGGTCGATGTGTCCGGCTCGATGCGGTCGGCCGACAAGCTGGACCTGGCCAAGAAGGCGATGAACCTGGCCATCGACCGGCTGCGGCCGCAGGACACCCTGGCCGTCACCTATTACGCCGAAGGGGCGGGCACGACGCTGCAGCCGACGCCCGGCGACCAGAAGCTGAAGATGCGCTGCGCGGTGGCCAGCCTGCGCGCATCCGGCGGCACGGCGGGCGCGACCGGCATGACCAACGCCTATGACCAGGCCCAGGCCAGTTTCGCCCGCGACAAGGTCAACCGCATCCTGATGTTCACCGACGGCGACTTCAACGTGGGCGTCACCGACGACAAGCGACTGGAGGAGTATGTCGCCGACAAGCGCGGCACGGGCGTCTATCTGTCGGTCTATGGCTTCGGACGCGGCAACTATCAGGATGCGCGGATGCAGGCCATCGCCCAGGCGGGCAATGGGGTCGCGGCCTATGTCGGGGATCTGAGGGACGCTCGTCGCCTGTTCGGCCCGGCCTTCGACAAGGGCGCATTCCCCATCGCCGACGACGTCAAGATCCAGGTCGAGTTCAATCCCGCCCGCGTCGCGGAATGGCGGCTGATCGGATACGAGACCCGGCTGCTGAACGAGCAGGATTTCAACAACGATCAGGTCGATGCGGGCGAGGTCGGATCGGGCGCCAGCGTCACGGCCCTGTACGAGATCACTCCGGTCGGCGGGCCGACCCAGATCGGCGAGCGCCGCTATCCCGACAATCGGATCGGGGTGGGCGGCGGCGATCCGAACGGCGAGATCGGCTTCATCCAGGTTCGCTACAAACAGCCGGGCCAGAGGCGGTCGGACTTGATCCAGCAGCCCCTGACCAATCGCACGGCCGGCCCCGTCAGCGCCCAGCCGCCCGAGGCCACGCGGTGGGCGCTGGCCGTCGCCGCCTTCGGCCAGAAGCTGAGGGGCGATCCGTGGATGGCCGGCGACTATGGCTGGGACCGGATATTGGACCAGGCGCAAGGGGCCAGGGGCGGCGATCCCTATGGCGACAGGGCCGAATTCGTCCAACTGGTGCGGGCGGCCCAGACCCTGCCCCCGCAGCGAACGCCCTGATCGGAACCGCCACGCTCGCGGCGGGTTTCCAGCGCAACGCTTCAACCGCAAGGACACCCGCCATGAAAATTCGCGACGTGATGACCAAGGACGTTCACCTGGCCCGCCCCGGCGACACCCTTCACGACGTCGCCAGCCGCATGGCCAAGGGCGGCTTCGGCTTCGTGCCCGTGGCGGACGGCGATCAGCTGATCGGCACGATCACCGACCGCGACATCGTGGTGCGGGCCCTGGCGACCGGCGCCGCGCCGTCGGCGACGGTGGTGGAGTTCATCACCCGCGACGCCCAGACCGTGCTGGACACCGACGACCTGAAGGTCGTGCTGGATCTGATGGGATCGAAGCAGATCCGCCGTGCGCCCGTGGTGGACAAGCACGGCCGCGTGGTAGGCGTGGTGTCGCTCGGCGACCTGTCGACGCGGGTGAAGGAGAAATACGCCGGCGAGACGCTGGAAAGCATCTCGCGTTAAGGTCTGCGTAACCGCGCCCTGACACCGCGCGTCAACGATCGTCATTCATCCTGGCCGTTGGTTTCGGAGAATGGCATGGCGCGCGCGCAGTTCCAGAAGGGTCAAAAGGTCTGGGTCGAGTGCGTCGGCGCCTGGGCGTTCGTCGAACAGGTTCAGCCTGTCTGGGCCAAGGGGTTCGACGAGCCCGTGCGCGTCACCTACGACGTCGGTCTGGGGCGCGAGTTCACGGCCAACGAACTGATGCTGGCCGCCGACGATCCCGGCGCGGACCAGGGCGGCGGCGACTGGCGCGTGCTGCGCGCCCGCAACAAGTGGCAACAGCCCGAGGATTGCCTGCACCACCCCCAACCCGGCACCTATCCGGTGGTGGTGACGGACCGCGCCGACTGGGGCGGCTGGCGCGTGCCGGGCGCCGAATACGATCGCGATCCCCAGCAGATCGAACGTCAGGCGCGTCTGATCGCCTGCGCCCCCCAGCTGATGCAGGTGGCGCAGGGTCTGGTGGATCTGGTGTCGGAAAGCCCTGACGACGCCCCGCCCGCCGTGCTGGGCCTGGCGCGTCAGGCCCGCGACCTGCTGCAGGGCGTGAACCGGGTGCTGGAAGCGGCGCCCGAGCGCCTGCCCGCCCTGCCCGTCCTGGCCTAAATCGGCCGAAAAGACCCCGCGAAGGCTCGACACGAATCCGCGACGCAGCCTAGATTCCCGTCTCAGCCGGTATTGGTCGGGAGGGGTGGCTTGCGCGACGCGGAGCGGCGGGAACATGGGCGAGGGCGGCGCGCGTCCGACCGCGCCCCTGGCGCGCCCGCCTGGCTGCGCATCGGGGTGCTGGTCGCCGCCCTGTTGTCCACGGGCTATGGACTTCTGGCGTCTCGTGAAATCAGCCGGCCGACGCGCGAGGCGGATCGGCTGACGGCCGAGAACCTGATGCTGAACGCCCGGCTGACGGCCAGCCGCATCGAGATTCTGACCCGTGCGGCCGACGCGGGCCTGACCGCCGGAGCCGTCGTCGCAACCGCGAACCGGCCCGCCGCCGAAGTGATCGAGGCCGCGCGCCGCGCCGCGCCGGACGTCGGCTTCACCTTGATCGGGCCGGGCGAAACGGCGCTGGCC
>NZ_DALZQC010000120.1:0-9373 GCF_032017145.1 Brevundimonas sp. | reverse complement strand
CGCCGGCGGCCGGTCGCCCGGCCCGCCCACGGGCATGAAGCGCCAGCCGTCGAAGCGCGGCTCCGCCTTCAGTTTTTCGACCAGCGCGCCCCAGCGGTCGGCGGGCCAGCTCTTGCCCGGCTGATGCGCGATGGGGGCTAGCGCAATGATCCGGCCGGGACCGGCTCCGCCGGCCAGCTGCGGATCGATGACGGCGGCGGCCTCGCCGCGAGCCCGGTCGTCCAGGAAGATTTCCGGGTCCAGAGGCGTCTGCGACCCCATCAGGCGCGACACCATCTCGACCTTGCGCAGCCCCGTCTCCCAACGACGATTATAGACCACCCGACGCTTGGCCGGGATCAGATAGGACAGGGCCGATCCACGAATATCGATCACCAGATCCCAGCGCGTCGAACGCACCTGTTTCCACAGGTCGAACCAGTGGCCGGACAGCTTTTTCTTGTCCAGGATGATAGTCCGCACCACGCCCGGCGCCGACCGGAAGAAGGGCGCAGGCGGCCGACCACAGGCCACGGTGATCTCGGCGCCCGGAACCTGGCGCGCGATCTCGCGGATCACGCCCGACGAGATGACGCAGTCGCCGATGCGGTTGGAGGTGACGAACAGGACCTGGGGCGACTTCGCGGGCGCGGACACTTCTTCCTCCGTCATCCTCGGGCTTGACCCGAGGATCGGCGGCGCCGCGCGACAACCGCGGGACGCCGGGTTACGGCCGGGGCCGCCATCAGTCGCCCGTGTGCGTCACGCCCGATCCTCGGGTCAAGCCCGAGGATGACGAAGACGGGAACGGCAAGGATGACGCAGACAGAAAGTCACGGCACAACACCCCCATGACCGACATCCAGCACCTGCCCCGCCCCGACGGCGAAACCCTGGCCTTCAAGCGCGTCGAGGGCGGCGGCCCGACCGTGATCTGGGTCGGCGGCTTCCGCTCCGACATGGAGGGGACCAAGGCCCTGGCCCTGGACGCCGCTGCGCGCGAACGGGGCTGGAACTTCGTCCGCTACGACCATTTCGCCCACGGCCGGTCCTCCGGCGACTGGCGCCAGGCCACCGTCGGACGCTGGCGCGAGGACGCCATCGCCCTGATCGACAGCCTGTCGGGGCCGGTGATCCCGGTCGGGTCGTCGATGGGCGGCTGGGTCTCGCTGCTGGCGACCCTGGCGCGGCCTGAACGGATCAAGGGGCTGGTGCTGGTCAATCCCGCCCAGGACTTCACCGAACGGCTTATGTGGCCCGGTCTGGCCGACCACGAGCGTCAGGCCATTCTGCGCGAGGGCGAGACCCTGATCGTCGAGGAGGGGCTGGGCGAATATGTCCTGACGCGGCGCATGTTCGAGGAGGCGCGAGACTGGCTGCTGCTGGACGGCGCCGTCGCCATCGCCGCCCCCGTCCACATCCTGCAAGGCCGCGCGGACGACGTGGTGCCGTGGCGCCACCAGACCGAACTGGTCGAACGCCTGACCGGCGGCGATGTGCGGCTGGACCTGATCGAGGGCGGCGATCACCGGCTGTCGTCGCCAGACGATCTCGACCGCCTGGTCGCGGCGGTCGAGGCGATCCGAGGCTGAACAATAATGCCGTCACCCTCGGGCTTGACCCGAGGGCCGGACCCTCCGCCGCATTGCGCCCAGGGTGGCGCACAGCCCGATCAACGTCCGATCCTCGGGTCAAGCCCGAGGATGACGGAAGACAGAAAGCCTACTTCGGGCCCGTCAACGCCCCGTACAGATCGGTGCGGCGATCCCGGAAGAAGCCCCAGGCCGCCCTGTATTTATCCAGCTCATCCAGATCGAAGCCGTGCACCAGCACGCCCTCTTCCTCCGCCCCAAGGCTCTCGACCAGTTCCCCCTGCTGGTCGGCGATGAAGGAATGGCCATAGAAGGTCTGGCCCGCCTCGGTCACCGTCTCATGACCGATGCGGTTGGCGCCGACCACCGGCACGGCGTTGGACACCGCATGGCCCTGCATGGCGCGCCGCCACGGCTCGGCCGTGTGCAGGGTCGCATCGTGCGGCTCGGTGCCGATGGCGGTCGGATACATCAGGACGTCCGCGCCCATCAGCATCATGGCCCGCGCCGCTTCCGGGAACCACTGGTCCCAGCAGATGCCGACGCCGACCTTGCCGAACCGGGTGTTCCAGACCTTGAAGCCCGTATCGCCCGGCCGGAAATAGTATTTCTCCTGATAGCCGGGGCCGTCGGGGATGTGGCTCTTGCGATAGATGCCCAGCGCCTCGCCGTCGGCGTCCAGCATGACCAACGAATTGTAGTACTGCGGCCCGTCCTTCTCGAAGATGGACACCGGAATGGCCACGCCCAGTTCCTTGGCCACCGGCGCCAGGGCTGTCACGCACGGGTGGGCGCGCCACTCATAGGCGTGGCTGAACCAGTGCTCCTCCTGCGACACGCAGAAATACGGCCCCTGGAACAGTTCCGACGGCAGGATCACCTGCGCGCCCCGCCCCGCCGCCTCGCGCACGAAGCCGATGGTCTTGTCGATATTGGCCTGCAGGTCCTCGCCATAAGAGGTTTGGATGCCGGCGACGGTGATCTTGCGGGTCATGCTGGGCTCCGGGTGATGAGTGCTAGTGAGCAAGGGGTGAGAAGATCAGCGGCGGTCGCCGATCGATTTTAGCAGGCCGGTGGTCATGCGTCCGAGCTCGAACAGATCATCCATTATGGCGCGGAAAGAAGGCTCTTCGATGTAGCCGAGGCGACGCGCGATAATCAGAAGGGTCTCGAGTTCCGCCAACGAGCCTCGGGCGATGCCAATGAAGTGCATGAACTCGCCAGGCGTCCGCCGACCGGCCCCTTCGGCGATATTCGCCGGCACGGATACGGCGGCTCGACGGACCTGGCTGACCAGACCGTACTGCTCCGCCTTCGGCCAATCGACGGTCGTCCGGTAAAGCGTCTCCGTCATGTCCAGGGCGATCTGCCAGACCTTGAGGTCGCGATGGCTGCGGACCGCTCCCTCGCTCACCCCTTGCTCACTAGCACTCTTCACTCACGCCGGCTCCTGCTGAGAGATGCAGTGGAACGATCCGCCGCCGGTCAGGATGGCGTTGGACGGCAGCGGAATGATCTCGTGATCAGGGAAGGCATCCTGCAACGCCTGACAGGCCATGTCGGCTGCACGCGCGTCGCCATAGGTCGGCACGATCACGGCCCCGTTGGCGATCAGGAAGTTCATGTGGCTGGCCGGGATCGGGCGCTCGTCCTCGTCCAGCACCAGGCCGGGCGAGGGGATGCGCACGACCTTCAACCGGCGTCCGGCCGCATCCGTCATGGTCGACAGATCGCGCGCGGTGGCGTCATAGACGTCGGCGTTGACGTCGTTGGTCCCCCAAGCGACCGGGCAGGCTACGACGCCCGGCGCCACGAACCGCGCCAGGTTGTCGACGTGCCCATCGGTGTGGTCGTTCAGCAAACCGTCGCCCAGCCACAGCACCGCCTTGGCCCCCACGG
Organism: Brevundimonas sp.; assembly: GCF_032017145.1. Classification (GTDB taxonomy): domain Bacteria; phylum Pseudomonadota; class Alphaproteobacteria; order Caulobacterales; family Caulobacteraceae; genus Brevundimonas. The sequence goes on along the minus strand of NZ_DALZQC010000120.1, from coordinate 5,903 downwards.
CCTGTTCCAGCGCGGTCGCCGCGACAGCCTCGTCCTGGTTCCAGGCCGGATTGCGGTTGGGGTTCAGAAGGCACTGGCGGGTGGTCAGGACCGTCCCCTCCCCGTCGTGATCCAGCGAGCCGCCTTCCATGACGAAATCGTTCCAGGTCAGGGGCGTGCCCGAATGTTCGCCGATCTGGCCCGCCACCAGATCGTCGCCCGGCATGTCGTACTTCCCGCCCCAGCCGTTGAACTTGAACGCCGCCGCCGTCTTCGACCCCGCGCCGAAGATCGGCCCCGTGTCGCGCAGCCAGATATCGCCGAACGTCCCGGCCACCACCTCGACATTCTCCACGCCCGCGAACCGCGCCTGAACCTGGGCCAGAATGTCAGCCTTGCCGACCATCAGCCTGACCTGCTCGCGCCCCGGCCCGGCCAGCGCCCGCACCAGCCCCTCGACCTCGTCGCGCGCCTGCTCCAGCGCCTCGAACCAGTATTCGGCATGGGTTGGCCAACCCACCCACATGGCGCGGTGCGGAGCCCATTCGGCGGGGATGGGAGCAGTCATGCGGACGTCCTCGAAGCGGCGAACCCCGGCGAGCCGCCGGGCCGCGCCATATGGCCCCAACCCCCGCCGACTTCAACGCCAGGCCCAGACAAACAAAAAGGGCGGCCCGCGAACGGACCGCCCTTGGTGGTTTCTAGAGCATCTATCCTTCTTAGAAGGAGATGCGGGCGCCCAGCTTGATCTGCCAGGTCGAGGCCGGAAGTTGGGCGTTCGGACGGCGCGCCTCGCCCGCCAGCGGCGAACCGGCGACCGTGCTGGCGCTTTGCAGTTGCGAGTACTGATAGACCGCATTCGGAGCCGCGCAGGAGGCGGCGATGCCCGCCGCCTGGCAGTTCAGAACCACGGTGCCGACGCCGCGATAGAACGGGTACTGTTCGTTCACGCCCCACTTGGCGTTCAGCAGGTTTCCGAAGTTCTCGACATCCATATACAGCTTCAGCTTGCCGGTCGGCAGAACCGGAACCGGGATTTCCTGCGACAGACGCAGGTCCACCGTGGTCACGGCGCCGGTGCGGAAGGCGTTACGCGGAGCGATCGAGCCAGCGTACTTCATCAGCCCCGTATTGTTCAGGAAGGCGTTGAAGTCCGTCAGGTTGAAGCCCGAGGCGTAGGTGATGCGCGGATCGCTGGTGGCGGTCACGACGCCGTTGCTGTCCGTCTGCGGCACGTAGAACAGCTGGTTCGAGGTTCCCAGCGCACCCGAATAAGACTGCGGCACGGCGTTGCCGAAATCGTTGTCGTAGTTGCCGGTGCGGCTGTTGTGATAAACGTAGGAGAACGGCAGGCCCGAACGACGCTGGGCGTAGACGTTGATCGACGTCTCGTTGTTGCCGAAGAAGGCGCGGGTGTAGTTCGCGTTGACCGAGAACTTGTGACGCATCTCGTAATCCGAGGTCGCCAGCACCGGGTTGTTGTGATCAGCCGAAGCAAAGCGGACGAACGAGGAGTCCGGCTGCGAGCTGGTCATCGGGTTGCCGTCCTTGGACTCCGTGTAGGTGTAGGAGCTGCGGACATCCAGGCCTTCGAACACGCCGTCACGCCACGTCTTCGCACCCGTGATGGCGACCGAAGTCGAGGAACCGCCGTCCTTCAGGTTGTCCAGCAGCAGATCGAATACGACCGGGCCGGTCGGGTGCGAGTAAACCGGGCGGCCGTCCGGCGCAGCACCAACACGGGTCGCCAGCAGGTCGCGGTAATACAGCGCGTTTTCGAAGTCCGTACGGATCACGTCGGCCTGAAGGCGGAAGTCTTCGATCAGCGGCAGGCGGAAGTTGCGCGCCACGGTCAGGTTATACTTCCAGGCGCTCGGGATCTCGAAGTCCGGGTCCAGAGCCACCACGCTGCCGTTGCCCGGCGTGAAGGTGCAGTTCGCGCCGGCCGGAACGACCGACAGGTCGGTCACGCCGCGGATCGCGCCGGTGCAGACGGCGTTGGTGATGCGCGCCCCGTCGTTGCCGAACGGGTTGCCGATCTGAACATTGGTGCCAATCGCCGAGAAGCGGCCGATACCGCCGGAAACCGACCAGTCGCCGGGCGTCCAGTTGAAGCCGACGCGCGGCATCAGCAGGTCGCGACCATCAAGGTTCGCTGTGTTGTCGAAGCCGTTGCGGGTCGCAAAGTTAGCGTTGCGCACGGGACGGTCATCCATGGAGAACCAGTCGTATCGCAGACCGTAGTTCAGACGCAGAGTGTCCGTGACCTGCCAGGTGTCTTCGGCATAGAGCGAGTTGACGTCGTAACCGAACTCGACCGCACCGTTGCGCGCCGTGCCGAACGCGGCGGGCACAGTTCCGCCGGTCGGATTGACTGCGCCGCGAATGATCAGGCCCGAAGCGTTGCCGGCCAGGAAATCGGCGTAGCTGTTGAACGTCCACTGACCGAACGACTGAGAAACGAAGACGTTGGTGAAATCGCGCGTCTCGATACGGGCGCCGGCCATGAAGTCGTGCGAACCCCAGGAGTAGCGCGCGATCAGTTCAGCGTTCTTGACCTCGCTGTACAGATAGTTGTCATGGCGGAAGTTGTCCGCGCCGAACTGGATTTGCGGCGTACCCGTACCGGTCTGAACGCCCGGCAGGTCGGAAACGCCGACCGTCACCTGTCCCACGCTCAATCCACCGGCCGGGAGTTGGGTGGTTTCGGTTTCCTTGTAGCCGACGCGCAGTTCGGTCGAGAAGGCGTCCGTCCACTGCGAGTTCAACTGGGCGTTCCAGGTCGTCAGGCGCTCATCCTTCAGATACTGGCTGGATTCGAGCGCCAGACGCGGCTGGGTGGTGGAGCCGCCGTTGATGAAGGCCGAGGTCGTCGAACCGTTGTACGACGTGCCGGTCGTTTCCTGGAAGGTCACGGCCAGACGATGATTGGCGTTTATGTTCCAGTCGATCTTGACGAGGTACTTCTCGTCCTGGACCGGAGGGGCCACGCCGACGAACGACCCCGGATCATAGTTGTAGCGAGTGCGCGTGGCGTCACGGAACGTGGAAACGGCGCCGGTCGTGATGCGCGGAATCGGGTTGGCGAAGCCGCCGTCGACCGGACCTTCGTTCAGCGAGAACTCCGATTCGAACTTCTCGTACGATGCGAAGAAGAACAGCGTGTCCTTGATGATCGGGCCGCCCAGCGTGGCGCCCCAGGTCTTTTCGTCAAACACGCGGTTGTAGGGCTGGCGCGCGCGGAAACCGTTGCCGCGGGGACCATAGCCCCAGTAACGATCGCCCAGCATGCTGTCGTCGGACTTCTCGTAGAAGGCCGAACCCGAGAAGGTGTTGGTGCCCGACTTGGTCACCGCATTGATCGAACCGCCGACGAAGCCGTTGTTGATCACGCTGAACGGCGCCACGGAGACGTTCAGGGCCTGAATGGCGTCGATGGAGATCGGCGAACGCTGGGTCGGATAGCCGTTGCCGTTCAGACCGAACTCGTCGTTCTGGCGGATGCCGTCGACGGTGAACTGGTTCTGGCGGGTGTTGGTGCCGGCGAACGACAGGGCGTCTTCATTGGACGAGTCCAGCGTGACGAAAGGATCAAGGCGAGCGATATCCTTGGGATCACGGCTGATGGAGGCGGCGGCGGCGATGTCGCCCGCGCCATAGTTCGAGCCCGTGCCGTAACCGAAATCGTTCTGGAAACGCTGGCCGGTGACGGTGATCGATTCCAGTTCGGCGGCGGCCTGGCCAACGATGACGTCGCCGTTCACGGCGTCGCCCACGCCAATGCTGGTCAGTTGCACGCCGCCTTGGCCGGCGGCGCTGCTGACCGTGATCGTGTACGGGCCGCCGGCGCGCAGACCGCGTGCGCTATAAAAGCCTGCAGCGTCAGACATCGTCGTGACCGTGGTGCCGGTCGGCTCGTGAACGATGGTTACGGAACCCGAAACGCCGGCGCCGGAAGCATCCATGATGCGACCACGGATCGCGCCCGTGGTTTCCTGCGCGAAAGCGGCGGTCGAGGCGCCCATGAGGATGGCGACGGCGGAAGCGCCATACGCCAGATTGCGGAAGGTCATTAAGCTATCCCCAGCTGGTGGACCGAAAATGGTCTCGGACATGATCGGCATGTCACAATCCAGCCCCCTCTAGGGCTGATGTCCGAACGTGGGGCGACAGTTATGTAACAGAAATATGACAGAGACCAAGGGTGGCCTGGACGCCACACCTCATGGGCTTCAGGCCAAAGCCTGCCGGCCCGCGCGCTCGAACACGTCGGCGACGCCGCGCGCCGTGGGCAGGATGGCGTGCGGCTCGTGGAAGTTGCCGTTGACCTGGCTCTGGGCGATCACATGGGCGCGGAAGCGGGTGAACAGGGCCGTGTCCGGCGCCTGGGGCGCGGACCAGAAGGCGTCGAGGGGCTGCTGGTCGGTCAGGCCCTCGAAATCGAAGAAGGCGTCGCCCATCACCTTGACCGGGGTGTGGAAGCCCAGGGCCGACAGGGCGGCGCTGGAGTTGTTGACCACCATCCCTTGCGACGCGCGGCACAGGGCCGCCAGATTGCCGCCGTCGATGAAGTCGACGCGCCCTTCCAGTCCATGCTCGCGCGCCAGGCGCAGGGTGATCTTGCGCAGGTCGATGATGCCGGGATCCAGCGGGTGGTTCTTGACCACCAGCCGGGCGGCCGCCGGCGCCCGTTCGGCGAAGCTCTTGATGACCGCCGTCAGGAAGGCGCAGTTGTCGGCGTAGCGCGAATAGCGCAGCAGTTGGGCGTCGCCCTCGCGCTGCAGACAGGCGATGAAGAAGTCGCCCCTGGCCTTGATGACGTCCGCGTCGCAGTTCTCGGGGCGGCGGAAGGCCAGGCTGATATAGCGACGGATGTGGCCGCCGCACTGTTTCAGAGGCGAAAAGACATAGGGCGCGGCGTAGTTGGGGAACAGGGCGCCGCCCAGGATCTGCACCGTATGATAGGCGCTGATGTTGGCGACATGGTGCGGCAGGATCTTCCCGACCGGATGCGGTTCGGGCAGGCTGGGCGCGGGCTCGGGATAGCCGTCGCGGAAGCGCGGCAGGGCGCTGGAGCCGTTGACGCCGTTCCGCTCCACCGTGATCCAGTCGGGGCGGAAATAGCCGTTCTCCAGCACCCATATGCGGGCGGACAAAGTGTCTGCCGCCGCCAGCACCGCACGATTATAGGGGCCGGCCTCGCCGAAGACGACGATGTCGCTATAGGCGTCCAGCGTTGAAATTGCGTCGGCCCAGGCCTGGGCCGTGTCCTTGAAGCGTATGCCGCCCGCGCGACGCCAGTTCAGCGCGTCGCCGGCATTGAAGATCATGCGGTTCACGCTGGCGCCCTGGCCTTCCAGCACGCCGGCCAGGGCCGCGCCGAAGGCGCCGAACGGCGCAGAGACGATCAGAAAGCGCCGCCCCTGCAATCCATCGCGCGCACAGGGCGTCGGCGACGGAAAGGCCGAAATCGTGGCGGAGACGGCCGTGCGAGGCGATCGCGCGCGCAGTACGGCGTCGCGCTGCGATGTATCCGAACGCAGCCGATAGCGTCGGCGACGCCGCGCGGAGACCGAACGGGACGATCTGAGATCGGTCATCTAGATCCGCCCTGCATCGACACGACCCTGGCTTCCGCGCCGCCGGCCGGCGCGCGGCACGCAATCAGGACGTTCAAACAAAGCGGTCATTCCTTGCCTTGTGTCGCGCAGGTTCAGCGCGATCAACAGGAAATGTCGATCAGGGCGTCGTTTCCTGAATTGGGAATATCCGCTGTGACTTAATCGCACGAAAGCCGCCGCCGCCCTTGAGGCGACGACGGCTCCATGTTTCGAAATCGACACGCTCATCGATCCCCTGGATCGCCGGCCTGGATGTCCAGACCGGCTTTCCTTTGGGTCTTAGAAGTTGATGTCGATGGTCGC
>NZ_DALZQC010000119.1:0-9390 GCF_032017145.1 Brevundimonas sp. | reverse complement strand
CGACGCCTGCGCCTGTCGTCGGCATAGCGCCGGCGCCGTCGCCCCAGCCGGGCTTCGGCCAGGGCGGGCAGGGGACGGGCAACGGCTCCGGCGTCGGGTCGGGATCGGGTCTGGGCAGCGGCTCGACCGGACCGCGCCTGGTGACGGGGCCCACGATCGGTCAGATCCGCGCCAACCACCCGTCGGCCGCGCGCAGCCGCTATGGCCGGGCCGAACTGTCATGCGTCATCCGATTGGACAGCCGGCTTGACGACTGCCGAGTCGTGGACGAAACCCCGCCGGGCCTGGGCTTCGGCGCAGCGGGCCTGCAGGTGTCTGGCTTCTTCCGCTTCCAGCCGCCGACCGAAAACGGCCGCCCGGTCGAGGGCCAGCGCGTCACCGTCGGTGTGGATTTCGGGCGACCGCCGCGCTGATCCACGGCAGACGTTGACGGCCTGTGAATCATCTGTATAAGGGCGCCTTCCCGCGAAGGGCGCCACGCTCCTGGTTTGTTAACCGGAGCGTTTGTTGCGTCTGACTAACGCGTATCTGGAGAATTTCGTGGCCCGTATTGCTGGCGTCAACATCCCGACCAATAAGCGCGTGGAAATCGCGCTTCAGTACATCCATGGCATCGGCCCCGCCGCCGCCAAGGACATCACCGGCAAGGTCGGCATCGACGCCGCGCGCCGCGTCAATCAACTGACGGACGCCGAAGTGCTGTCGATCCGCGAGACGATCGACCGCGACTATACGGTGGAAGGCGATCTGCGCCGCGAAACCTCGATGAACATCAAGCGTCTGATGGACCTGGCCTGCTATCGCGGCCTGCGTCACCGCAAGGGCCTGCCGGTCCGCGGTCAGCGCACCCACACCAACGCTCGCACCCGCAAGGGTCCGGCCAAGCCGATCGCCGGCAAGAAGAAGTAAGAGAGAGCTGACCGATGGCCAAGGAACCGGGTCGCGTAAAGCGCCGCGAACGCAAGAACATCACCTCGGGCGTCGCCCACGTGAACGCCAGCTTCAACAACACGATGGTCACCATCACCGACGCGCAAGGAAACGCGATTTCCTGGTCGTCGGCCGGTCACATGGGCTTCAAGGGTTCGCGTAAGTCGACCCCTTACGCCGCCCAGATGGCTGCGGAAGACGCCGGCAAGAAGGCCCAGGAACACGGCCTGAAGACGCTGGAAGTGAACGTTTCGGGTCCGGGTTCCGGCCGTGAATCGGCTCTGCGCGCCCTGCAGGCCGTCGGTCTGACGATCACGACCATCCGCGACGTCACGCCGATGCCGCACAACGGTTGCCGTCCGCCCAAGCGTCGTCGCGTCTGATCGCGACTTCGTTCCAGGCACACCCCATCTCCGTCGGCTCCACCATGGCCTCGTCGACAAGGCCGGAGCCGACGAAACCCGTTCGAGGGACAAAATGATCGAAAGAAACTGGCAAGAGCTGATCCGTCCCGAGAAGCCCCAGATCGAGACCGGCTCCGACGCCCAGCGCAAGGCGCGCCTGGTGGCCGAGCCCCTCGAGCGCGGCTTCGGCGTGACCCTCGGCAACGCGCTGCGTCGCGTTCTGCTGTCCTCGCTGCAAGGCGCGGCGGTCACCGCCATCCAGATCGACGGCGTGGTCCATGAGTTCTCGTCGCTGGAAGGCGTGCGCGAAGACGTGGTCGACATCGTCCTGAACATCAAGCAGCTGGCGCTGCGCATGCACGCCGAGGGCCCCAAGCGCATGACGCTGCGCGCCACGGGTCCCGGCGCTGTCACCGCCGGCCAGATCGACGTGCCGGCGGACATCGAGGTTCTGAACCCCGATCACGTCATCTGCACGCTGGACGACGGCGCCTCGATCCGCATGGAACTGACCGTTCAGAACGGCAAGGGCTATGTCGCGGCCGAACTGAACCGCCCGGAAGACGCGCCCATCGGCCTGATCGCCGTGGACGCGCTGTATTCTCCGGTCAAGAAGGTGGCTTACCGCGTCGAGCCGACCCGTCAGGGTCAGTCGCTGGACTATGACAAGCTGCTGCTGGAAGTCGAAACCAATGGCGCGGTGACGCCTGTGGACGCCGTGGCCTACGCCGCGCGCATCCTGCAGGACCAGCTGCAGATCTTCATCACCTTCGAAGAGCCCAAGAAGGCTGTCGAGCAGTCGGACGGCAAGCCCGACCTGCCCTTCAACCCGGCGCTGCTGAAGAAGGTGGACGAGCTGGAGCTGTCGGTCCGTTCGGCCAACTGCCTGAAGAACGACAACATCGTCTACATCGGCGACCTGATCCAGAAGACCGAGGGCGAAATGCTTCGCACCCCCAACTTCGGCCGCAAGTCGCTGAACGAGATCAAGGAAATTCTGACGACGATGGGCCTCAGCCTCGGCATGGATGTGCCGAACTGGCCGCCCGAAAACATCGAAGATCTGGCCAAGAAGTTCGACGACCAGATCTAAGTTCAACCCTCCGCCCGTCTCCTCTCGAGGAGAATGACGGGGCGGTTAGAAGATTACGGGCCTAGGTCTCCGATCAGGAGATACCGGACCCGGAGTAGGAGAGACCCAGATGCGCCACGGCGCCGCCCATCGTAAACTCGGTCGCACGACCAGCCACCGCACCGCCATGTTCGCCAACATGGCCGCCTCGCTGATCAAGCACGAGCAAATCACCACGACCCTGCCCAAGGCCAAGGAACTTCGTCCCTTCGTCGAGAAGCTGGTCACCCTGGCCAAGAAGGGCGATCTGCACGCGCGTCGTCAGGCCATCAGCCAGGTTCGCGACGTGCCGCAGGTCGGCAAGCTGTTCGAGACGCTGGGCCCGCGCTACAGCGAGCGCAACGGCGGCTATATCCGCATCATGAAGGCCGGCTTCCGCCATGGCGACAACGCCCCGATGGCCGTGATCGAGTTCGTTGATCGCGACGTCGAAGCCAAGGGCAAGGACTCCGGTCCGGTCCTGGCCTATGAAGGCGACGAAGACTAAGACCCGGTCCAAAGACCAGACGCCGAAAGGGCGGCCGGAGCGATCCGGCCGCCCTTTTGCTTTGCGACACGCTCCGGTTGAGCCATGCTCTGGTTATGAGCCGCACGATTCCGACCTTGCTTTTCTGCGCCTTGCTTGGCGGATGTATGCCGATCCGGTCGTTTCAGACTGTGACGACTGATGGCCTTTCCGCTGGAGGTATTTTCCAGCGCGGCGAGTTGATCACCGGTGTCAGGAAGGGCGGAGAAAGCGTCAGCTTGGGCGGCGTCGTACCGGCAGGGCATCTGCTGTGCGGCCGTCATCTTGATCCGCCGTGCTTCGCCGCGTCGGATTTGGCTTAGGTGACTGTCGCCGCTCCCTATCGGATCACGGCAAAGGATCTGGCGATTCAGTCTCCGTTGATCGTTTTGGGCGTGGCCTTGTCGCCGCTTTCGCTCCTGCCGACACCCAAACAGCCAAGTTGGTTGGAACGTGCAGACAATCCTTGTGTGGAAACAGGCGAGGCCGCGCCTTTCACGGCCGAGAACAAAAAGGACGTCAAGAACGAGGCCGTTGCTCTTGCGGGATTGATCGTTCGGCGACAGCAACTGACGGGGCGTTGTCTGTTGTTCGTGTCATCTACCAGTCAGTCGAAGGATTTGAATCGGAGGATGGGGTTTACCGCCGCGGCACGACTGCGGTTCGAGGAACGAGCCTGTGTCGAAAATGACGGGCAAGCCGAAACGACATGGCGGTGGAATCTGCCGCGAGAAGACCAGATGGACGAGGCAGGCGTCGTGACTTGGCCAGAAGAGCTTCGGCAAGTTCTGAACGATCCTGCGACGTTCGATTATCCTGGCCTGATGAAGGTCTGCCTCGCGCGAGGCGGCGTCAGGGCTGACCTGACCGAAGCCATTCAACGTTCGCGTGAAGCGTGGCCGCTGCCAACTGCGCTCTGAGCCGCTAGCTGTCGATCATGGCCGCAAAGGCCATGAGCCATATGACGAGAATGCACAAGCCATAGGCGATCTGGTCGTGAAACGGACGGCGAGGCGGGCGGGGCGGCGGATCGAGGTGCGACATCGGCCAGGTTGAAGCCGATAGGCGCGCGGCGCGAAATCGATTATGCGGGCAGGTCTGTGTGAGGGGAGGTCACATGACGGGCCGTGCGCCGCCGCCGTTGAATGCGCTGCGAACCTTCGAGGTCTTCGCCCGCCACGCCAGCATGACGCGGGCGGCGGCCGAACTGTGCGTCACCCATGGCGCGGTCAGCCGCCAGATCGCGGCGCTGCAGGCCGCGCTGGGCGTGCGGCTGGTCAGCGGGCCGCGCCATGCCCTGACCTTGACGGAGGCTGGCCGTCGGTTGGCGGAGGTTCTGACGCCCGCGTTTGGTGCGATCACCGATGCGGTGGCTCAGGCGCGCGGCGAGGCGGCGCGCGAGATCGAGATTTCCTGCCTGGGCACCTTTGCGCTGAAATGGTTGATCCCGCGCCTGCCGCGCTTTCTGGAGGCGCACCCCGAGGTCAGGGTGCGGCTGTCGGAATCCTATCTGCCGGTCGATTTTCGCCGGGATCGGTTCGACGGCGCCATCCGCATCGTGGAGCCGGATCAGCGCCATGTCCGCACCGAAAGCACGCGCTTCCTGTCACAGCATCAGGGGCCGGTCGGTGCGCCAGGTCTGATGGCGAAGATGCCCACGCTTCAGGCGGTCGGAGCGGCGCCACGCCTGCGCTCGGCCACTTTCCGGCAGGCGTGGACGGTGTGGGCCGACCTGGCTGGCGTGGCGCTGAAGGGCGACGCGCCGGAGCGGGAGTTCGCCCACAACCATTCGCTGGTCGAAGCGGCCGCATCGGGGCTGGGCGTGGCCATCGCGCCGTGGGCCTTCGTGGCGCCCGACGTCATGAGCGGGCGGCTGGTCGCGCCGTTCGGCTTTGAGGAGCGCGCGTCGTGGTTCGCCTTCCTGCGGCCGGAGGGGCGGCGCGACCCCGCCGTGGACGCCTTCCGCGACTGGCTGGTGCGGGAAGGCGAACGCAGCCCGCCGCCGCCTATTCCTTCGACAGGTCCTGCCTGTTGAACCAGGCCACGGCGGCGGCGAAGGGAACGACGATCCACAGGGCCAGGCCGAGCACGCCTTTCATCACCGCATGATCGGGCAGGTCCGCCGCCGCCGTTCCGCCGTGGATGACGGCCTTCAGCAGGTCTGTCGCCATGCCGGGCGACAACAGGGGCAGCAGCCAGCCGTCGGGTGTCACCCCCATCGGCATCAAGATCTGCGGCAGGAAGAACTGGCCGATGCCGATCACCAGCGACGCGAACAGGGCGGCCAGAAGCGAGCGGGTCATGACCGCCGCCAACAGGCCCAGCATGGTGAACTGCAGGATCCGCGCCCAGCCGGTCAGGGCCAGAAGGCCGAAGTCGGCGGCGGCGGCTCCCGTCATAGAGAAGGTCAGGGGCCGGCCGAACACCGCCGCCTGGATCAGGCTGGCGATCAGGTCGGACGTCAGGGCGGCGACGGTGGCGGCGATAATCAGCAGGGCCACCACCACGACCTTGCCCGCCAGAAGGTTGGAACGGGTGTTTCGCGCGCTGATCAACCGCCAGGTCTCCCAACGATAATCGCCGGCGTAGATGGTCGCCGCGCCGATCAGGACGAACATCAGGATGGCGGGGTTGGCGAAGTCGCCGGCGCTCTTGACCAGGGTCAGGCCCAGGTCAAGAGCGCCGCCCTTCATCAACTCCGGGGGCAGCTTGCCGACCAGCTTGGCCTCATTGGCCTTGGCGACCACGAAGCCGATTGTGGCCAGCAGCAGGCCGATGACCGGCACGAACAGCACGCTCCAGAACAGGGCGGTGCGGTTGCGCGACAGGCGATAGGTTTCGGATCGGATCGCGTCAGCCAGCACGGTTTTGCTCCTGCACGCCGGTCCAGCCGGTCTCGCTCATGAAGACGTCTTCCAGGTCGGCGCCGATCCAGCGGGCCTCCTCGATGTCGACGCCGTTTTCGACCAGGGCCTTGATCAGGGCGGGGGCCTCGGCGCGGGGCGCCGTGGCCAGAACGGCGTCCCCGTCCAGGGCGGCGCGCTCGCCCAGCACGGCCATGGCCTTGGCCAGGGGGGTGACGGACAGGCGCAGACGCTCGCCCGAGGCGGTCAGGTCCGAGACCCGGCCCTCGGTGATGACCTTGCCCTTGTTGAAGATGGCCACGCGGTCGCAGACGCGCTGGACCTCCTGAAGCTGGTGGCTAGCCAGGATGACGGTCACGCCGTCGTTGTCCGCCAGACTGCGGATCAGGGCGCGCATTTCCTGGATGCCGGGCGGGTCCATGCCGCTGGTCGGTTCATCCAGGATGACCAGATCGGGCTTGGTCATCAGGGCGGCGGCGACGCCCAGGCGTTGCAGCATCCCGACGGAAAAGCCGCGCACGCGACGGTTGGCGGCCTCGGCCAGACCGACGCGCTGGAGCCAGTTGTCGATCTCGGTCCCTGTGACGCCGCCGTGGGCCTGGGCCAGCCAGACCAGAACCTGCCGGGCGGTCATGAAGGGGGGAAAGCGCGGGGTCTCGATCATGGAACCCATGCGGCGCATCGCGGCTGGATCGCCGATCCGGCCGCCCATCACCGTGGCGTCGCCCTGGGTCGGCCGAATCAGGCCCAGCAGGGTGCGGAACAGGGTCGACTTGCCCGCCCCGTTGGGCCCCAGCACCCCATAGACCCCGCCACGCGGGATCGAGAGCGTCAGACCGTCCAGGGCCTTCACCGCCCCATAGGTCTTGGTGAGGCCGCGGATTTCGATGACGGTGTCCATGATGCAAGCTTGGCGCGAGAACGATGTTCCGACAAGCCGTCGTGCGGCTGTCGCGCATTAAGTTTAGGCAATGGTTTCGTGTCGCATCCGAGGTCGTCCATGTTTCGTTTCCCGCTCGCCGGTCTGATCGCCGCCGGCGCCCTGGCCCTGTCGTCCTGCGCCGGGACGCCGCCGGTGCAGACGCCGCAGGTCGCGGCCGGCGCAGCGTCTCAGGCCGCCCTGCCGGATCGGGTGATCCTGATCTCCATCGACGGCTTCCGGCCGGACTATCTGGGCAAGGGGCAGACGCCGGTGCTGGACGGACTGGTCGCCGGGGGCGCGTTCGGGCCGATGCGGCCGTCGTTCCCCAGCGTGACCTTCCCGAACCACTATACGCTGGTGACGGGTCTTCATCCCGACCACCACGGCGTGGTGGGCAACCGTTTCACGGACGCGCAGTTGGGCGTCTTCACCATGGCCAGCAAGGAAAGCGGCTTCTGGGATCAGGGCGAGCCGATCTGGGTCACGGCGGAGAAGGCCGGGGTGCGTACCGGCACCATGTTCTGGCCGGGATCGGAGGTTGAGATCCACGGCGTGCGCCCCAGCCAGTGGGCGCCGTTCGATCAGGGCATGCCGGGCGATGCGCGGGTGGATCGGCTGCTGTCCTGGCTGGACCTGCCGGCGGATCAGCGGCCCCGGCTGGAGACCCTGTATTTCGACATCGTCGACACCGCCGGCCACCGCAACGGGCCGGATGCGCCGGAAACGCGCGCGGCGGCGGCCTCGGTCGATGCGTCGATCGGACGGCTGATCGAGGGGCTGAAGGCCAGGGGGCTGTATGACCGGACCCTGCTGGTGGTGGTGTCCGATCACGGCATGGCGGCGACCTCGCCCGACCGGGTGGTCTGGATCGACGACATCATCGATCCGGCCGCGCTGAAGATCGGTTACGGCGGGGCGGTGCTGACCGCCGACCCGGCGCCCGGCCGCGAGGCGGAGGTGCAGCAGAAGCTGGTCGGCCGGCATCCGCACATGGAATGCTGGAACAAGGCCGATGTGCCGGCGCGCCTGGTCTATGGCTCCAACCCGCGCGTGGCCCAGATCGTCTGCATGGTCGAGACCGGCTGGCTGACCGCGACGCGGGACCGGCCCGTGACCCGGCCGGGCGGGGCCCATGGTTATGACAACCAGGCGCCCGAGATGGCGGCGATCTTCATCGCCCACGGTCCGGGCGTGGTTGCGCGGCGGCGGCTGAGCGACCTGGACAGCGTGGACCTGCAGCCTTTCCTGGCGCGGATGCTGGGTCTCACGGCGCCGGCGGGCGACGGCCGGCCGGCGGATACTCTGGCCGTCACCCGGCCCTGATCGACGGCGCATTGGCGCGCCCGCGATTTCGGCGCACAATAGCCGTCGCAAACGCGGGGAGGCGGCGATGCGCAAGGGGCTGTGGGTCGCGACGGTTTCGGTCGCCTGTCTGATCGCGCCGGTCGCCGTCGCCGACGCCACCGCCACGGCGGCCACTCTGGCCCTGATCGCCAATCCCCAGGTCTGCGGCCGGGCGGAGACGGTCGGCGACGTCCAGCCGACGGCGGACATGGTCATGGTTCCCGGCTTCGGCAGCGACGGCTTTCCGGTGGACGCCAAGACGCCCGAGGCCCAGGCCTGGTTCGACTATGGCGTGCGGCTGCGCTGGGCGTTCGAACATTCCGAATCGGTGCGGGCGTTTCGCAAGGCGCGTCAGCTGGACCCGTCGTGCGGCATGTGCGCCTGGGGCGAGGCCTGGGCCATCGGGCCAAACCTGAACGGCGGCGGGGGCGACCCTTACTCGATCGCAACGGGCCTGAGGGTCGCGCGCGAGGCGCGCTTGCTGGCCCGCGACGCGACGCCGGTGCAGCGCCAGATGATCGACGCCCTGATCCAGCGCTATTCCGGCAAGGAGGATACGCGCGCCCTGCGGTTCGCCCGCGCCATGGACCGGATCGCCAAACGCCATCCCGACGACGTCTCCATCGCCAGCATCGCCGCCGACGCCTGGATGCTGCGGCCCGAGGGCGAGTGGTGGGACAAGAACGGCAAGGCGGCCGATCCGGCCGTGACCCGTGCGATGGCGATTTTGGAACACGCCCTGACGGTCAAGCCGAACGATCCCGGCGCCATCCACCTGTATATCCATCTGACAGAATGGTCGGATGATCCGCACCGCGCCCTGGCCTATGGCGAGCGGCTGGCCCTGCTGGCGCCGGGGGCCAGCCATCTGGTGCATATGCCGTCCCACACCTTCTATCGCGTGGGGCGCTACAAGGATGCGATGATGTCGAACGTCCAGGCCGTGGCGCTGGACAAGAACTACGACCGGCTGGTCGGGCCGCCCGGCGGCATTCGCGGCATGAGGCTGCACGCCCACAACATCCATTTCGGCATGGGCGGCGCCCTGATGGCGGGCGGGGCCGAAAAGGGGCTGGAACTGGCCGACTGGTATATGGCGACCTATCCGACGCTGCTGGGCGCGCCTCAGGCGGGCGAGGACGACTACTGGGCTTATCGCCAGATCATGGCGGCGGACGCCTATGCGCTGTACGGCCGCTTCGGCACGGCGGCCCAGGTCGCGGCTTTGCCGGAGCCGGACGCCGGTCGGCCGTTGATGCGGGTGGGCTGGCGCTATGCGCGGGGCGAGG
>NZ_DALZQC010000118.1:0-9460 GCF_032017145.1 Brevundimonas sp. | reverse complement strand
CGCCTTGCTGCGGCGGGTCGAGACGGCCATGACCGACCTGCGCGTCTCGATCAGCAGGGGCGCGCCGGCCCAGGAGGTCGCGGACCGGGTCGCCCGCGCGAACGCCCTGCTGGACACGGCCGAACGCGCACTCGCGCCCCAGGAGGCGGACAATCTCGCCAGCTTCCTCGGCGCCTTCACCATCCTGCTGCGCGAAGGTCTGGAAGCCATCCTCATCGTGGTGGCGATGATCGCCTTCCTGAGGAAGGCCGAACGGCCCGAGGTGCTGCGCTACGTCCACGGCGGCTGGGTGGCCGCGCTGGTCGCCGGCGGCGCCACCTGGGCGGCCGCGACCTTCTTCATCTCCATCAGCGGCGCCAGCCGGGAGCTCACCGAAGGATTCGGCTCGCTCCTGGCGGCCGTGGTGCTCGTCTCGGTCGGCATCTGGATGCATGGGAAGTCGCACGCCGACGCCTGGCAGACCTATATCCGCGACAAGCTCTCCCACGCGCTGTCGAAGCGGTCGGCCTGGTTCCTGTTCCTGCTGGCCTTCATCGTCGTCTATCGCGAGGTGTTCGAGACCATCCTCTTCTATGCGGCGATCTGGAGCCAGGGCGGCCATCTCGGCATGCTGGCCGGCGCCCTGACGGCGGTGGCCATCCTGGCCGTGGTGGCCTGGGCCTTGCTGGCCTACAGCATGCGCCTCCCGATCGGCCGGTTCTTCTCGCTGAGCTCGATCCTCATGGCCATCCTGTCGGTCGTCCTCGTCGGCAAGGGCGTGGCTGCGCTGCAGGAGGCGGGCTGGCTCGATGTCCATCCGCTGGAGTGGATCCCCCGCATCGAGATCCTCGGTCTTTATCCGACGGTCGAGGGCGTCGCCGTTCAGCTTCTGACGATTGCTATCCTCGTGGTCGGCTTCTCCCGGCATGCGGCGCCGAAGGGCGCGCGCCCAGCCTCTTGAGCGGGCGTCTCCGCCTGAGGCCCAACTGCGACCCGTTGGCAGGGTTTCGGAGCTGCTTGGGCGCCGATAGCCGCGCAGTCCGCGGATACCCAAGGTGCGGGGCCGCAGCCGATAGCGTGCGGAGACCACCCTTGGTGCGGAGATTAGGCGCCCTATTCTCCGCACTTCGCGCGGAGAATAACCTTGCTCTTGCGGCGAATAGCGCCCATATTCTCCGCAAGGAGTGCGGGGAATGGCGCAATACATCCATGAGATCGAAGGCTGGCCGCGTCTGGACTGGCGCGCTGACGCGCTTGCCGATCGCCTCGCAGCCGTCCGTCATCGCCAAGGCCTTCTGCTTGGCCGGATGCACACGCTCGGCTTCGACCTCCGCGCTGAAGCCGTCCTCGAGACCCTTACCGAAGATGTCCTGAAATCCAGCGAAATCGAAGGCGAGCTGCTCGACAAGGATCAGGTGCGATCCTCCATCGCCCGCCGCCTCGGCATGGATATCGGGGCCCTCGCCCCCGCGGATCGCAACGTCGAAGGCGTCGTCGAAATGATGCTCGACGCGACCCAGAACTTTGCGTCTCCGCTCACCGAGGAACGGCTGTTCGGCTGGCACGCCGCCCTGTTTCCGACCGGACGCAGCGGCATGACGAAGATCGTCGTCGGCGCCTGGCGCAACGAGAGCTCCGGCCCGATGCAGGTCGTCTCGGGCCCCTTCGGACGAGAGCGCGTGCACTATGAAGCGCCGCCCGCCGCCCGTCTGCAGGACGAGATGCGCGCGTTCCTCGACTGGTTCACTGACGAGCCGCGGACGGATCCGGTCCTCAAGGCCGCGATCGCCCACCTGTGGTTCGTGACCATCCACCCGTTCGACGACGGGAACGGCCGGATCGCCCGGGCGATCGCCGACATGGCGCTCGCCCGTTCCGAGAAAAGCGCCCAGCGGTTCTACAGCATGTCCGCCCAGATCCGGCTGGAGCGCAAGGACTACTACGCGACCCTGGAGACGACCCAGAAAGGCGCGCTGGACGTGACCCTCTGGCTGGACTGGTTCCTCGGCTGCCTCGATCGCGCATTCGACGGCGCGGAAACCACCCTGACCCATGTGATGCGCAAGGCGCGCTTCTGGGAGGCGCTCGCAGGTCAGACGTTGAGCGAGCGCCAGAGCACGGTCATCAACCGGCTGCTCGACGGCTTCGAAGGCAAGCTCACCTCGACCAAATGGGCGGCGCTGACGAAGTCCTCGCCCGACACGGCCTTGCGCGACATCAAAGATCTGGTGGACCGGGGCATCCTCGTGAAGGATGACGGCGGGGGACGCAGCACAAGCTATTCTCTGGTCGATCGAGGATAAGCGCCTCCCCATGGCGCCGGCGAGGCTCTGCGCCGTGCGGCTCCACTGAAGACCCTGCCTCGACAGGGAGGATCGCAATTCGCCAGTTCTGGCGCGTTACCGCCAAAAACGCAGCCTCAGGCCTGGCGTGCGATAGC
The DNA here is from genome assembly GCF_032017145.1 of Brevundimonas sp. Classification (GTDB taxonomy): domain Bacteria; phylum Pseudomonadota; class Alphaproteobacteria; order Caulobacterales; family Caulobacteraceae; genus Brevundimonas. The sequence continues at coordinate 7,041 of NZ_DALZQC010000118.1, read as the reverse complement.
AATGGCCGAGAGGTCGGACGCGGCATCCACCAAAACTCCGGCCGCCTTGCGCTCCGAATAGCGGTCCACGAGCTGAACGGCGTGGGGCCGGACCAGGATGGTGAAGCGCACCAGTTCCTCCATCACATCGACAATCCGCTCATAGTAGGCCGAGGGTTTCATCCGGCCGGCCTCGTCGAATTCCTGGAAGGCCTTGGCCACGCTCGACTGGTTGGGGATGGTGACCATCCGCATCCAGCGGCCCAGAAGGCGCAGAGTGTTGACGGCGTTGAAGCTCTGGGACCCGCCCGACACCTGCATGACGGCGAGCGTCCGGCCCTGGGTCGGGCGCATGCCGCCCAGGCTCAACGGCAGGTGATCGATCTGCAGCTTCATCAGTCCGGAGACCTGGCCGTGCCGCTCCGGGCTGCACCAGACCATGCCCTCCGACCACAAGGCGTGTTCGCGCAACTCGCGCACCGCCGGGTGGTCGTCGTCGCCGGGCGCGCCCGGCAGGGGCAGGTCGGTGGGGTCGAAGATGCGGGTCTCGCATCCCATTTGCTGCAGCAGGCGGGCCGCTTCCTCGACGCAGAACCGCGAATACGACCGCTCGCGCAGCGATCCGTACAGGAGAAGGATACGCGGCGCCGGCTCGGTCGGGCCCAGTCCACGGGCGGGATCGGCGGACAGATAGGCCGCGTCCAGAGCCGGCAGATGATCCGGGTCCGGCAGCGAGCGCAGGCGGGTGAAGGTCATCACAGGTCCTTGGTCAGACAGGCGGCCGACGCCGGCCAGACGTCCGCGAAGTCCGACGTGCGGACGAGCGATAGACCGGGCCGGTCCTATTAAGGTCACTACAGGACGGTGAACAGCAATCGCTCGGGACCGCGCCGAGACCGCGACACCCTGACCGTCGCCAAACCCCGCGGGATCCTTCAGAGAGTCAAAGGCGGCGGTTGACGGATACGAGGCAAGAAGCTGCGGGCAACAACATTCCAAGGCACTATTTTCCCGTGACCTGCTCGCGGGTCGATCTCCGCAAAAATTAGTTCGGTGTTTTCAGCAGATTTCAGGGGCCTTCACCGCAATGCGCCATGCCAATGGACAGGCGAGCGCTCGCCAGCAAAAGATTTTTGGTAGCGGTGTGGTAGCGGCGTAAAAAATAGGGTGGGCGATCCCGTTGGGATCGCCCTGCCATAACCTATTGATTGCCTTGGCAATCTCGACTGGAGCGGGCGAAGAGATTCGAACTCTCGACCCCAACCTTGGCAAGGTTGTGCTCTACCCCTGAGCTACGCCCGCAATCCGTAAGGCGCTACGTGTGCGCCCCGTCGAGGAGGGGGCGTATAGCGGAGGGTTGATCGGTCCTGCAAGAGTGAATTTGCAAAAAACGACCAGCCCCTGCGCTCGCCCCCTGCGCCTCAGCGCGGCGCCAGTCGGATGGCCCCGTCCAGGCGGATGCATTCGCCGTTGATATAGACGTTGCGGGCCAGCTCCAGCACCAGCGACGCATAGTCCGCAGGCGTGCCCAGGCGGCTGGGGAAGGGGATGGCGGCGGCCAGGCTGTCCTGAACCTTCTGGTCCATGCCGGCCATCATCGGCGTCCACATGATGCCGGGCAGGATGGTATTGCAGCGCACCCCCTCCTGGGCCAGGTCGCGGGCGATGGGCAGGGTCATGGCGTAGACGCCGCCCTTGGACGCCGAATAGGCCGCCTGTCCGATCTGGCCGTCCTGAGCCGCCACCGAGGCGGTGTTGACGATCAGGCCGCGCTCCCCGTCCGTCATCGGCTCCAGCGTGACCATGCCCGCCGCCGACTGCGACAGGACGCGGAAGGTGCCGAACAGATTGACGCGAACCGTGCGCTCGAACGCCGCCATGTCATGAGCGCGGATTTCGCCGGTGTCTTTCTTGCGCGACACGGTCTTCTGGCCCGTGGCGATGCCGGCGCAGTTGACGGTCAGACGCTCCTGACCGTGGGCGGCGCGGGCCTTTTCGAAGGCCGAGGCGACCGAGGCGTCGTCGGTCACGTCCACCTTGCAGAAGACGCCGCCGATCTCCCTGGCGATCTCTTCGCCGCGCTCTTCGTTCAGATCGAACAGGGCGACCTTGGCGCCGGTGGCGGCGATGGCGCGGGCCGTGCCTTCGCCCAGCCCGGAGGCCCCGCCCGTGACCACCGTGGCGATGCTGCTGTCGAGTTTCATCCTGATCGTTCCTATATTAGGTTGAACCTGAGTTTCGATTGAGGATTTAGCGGCCATGACCGCCAAAGCCAAACCCGCCGATCCCGCCGACGCCATCGACCCCACCAAGGCGCTGGTCCCGTCCGTGGTCAAGGTGAACGAGGTGCGCGTGACCAAGGGCTTCTGGCCCAAGATCCGGCGCACCGCCGCCCGCATCCCCTTCGCGGACCAGGCCCTGGCCGCCTGGTATGCGGCGCGCGATCCTGAGACGCCCCTGCCCGCCAAGGGCATGATCTTCGCCGGCCTGGCCTATTTCGTCATGCCCATCGACGCCATCCCCGACATCTTCGCCGGCATCGGCTACACCGACGACGCCGCCGTCATCGCCGCCCTGATCGCCACCCTGGGCGCCAACATCAAACGCCGCCACCGCGATCAGGCCGAAGAGGCGGTGCAGCGGCTGAAGGCGAAATGAAGGTCCTCCACCGAGAAGCGTAGCGGAACGGGGGAGGGGGACCGCGAAGCGGTGGAGGGGGCGAAGGCGCGCGCTGCGCCGGCCGTTTTATATCCAGCCCGCTTCCGCCCCCTCCACCACGCGGTGCCTGTCCTCGGGCTCGCCTTTCGCGTGACCCGGGGGCGCGGTCCCCCTCCCCCGCTGCGCGAGGGAGGATCAGCTCTCGACCGTCACCACGATCTTGCCCATGGCCTGGCGGTCGCCGAGCGCCTGGATGGCCTCACCGGCCTTTTCCAGCGGATAGGTCCTGGACACGCGCGGCTTGATCTTGCCGTCGGCGTACATCTGCATCAGTTCGGCCATGTTGGCGGCGTGGCCCTTGGGGTCGCGCGCCACGGCCGCGCCCCAGAAGACGCCGATCACCGACACCGACTTCAGCAGGGTCAGGTTCAGCGGCAGGGACGGAATGCCCGCCGGGAAGCCGACCACCAGATACCGCCCGTTCCAGTCCATGGCCCGCAGCGCCGGATCGGCGTAGTCGCCGCCCACCGCGTCATAGACCACATCGGCCCCGTCGCGGCCGGTCGCCAGCTTGAACTCGCCCGACAGCTCCTTCTGCGCCGCCCGGTCCATCGGACCGGACGGATAGATCAGGCCGTTGTCGGCCCCCAGGTCCAGGGCGAACTGCACCTTGTCGTTGGTCGAGGCGGCGGCGACCACGCGCGCGCCCATCGCCTTGCCCAGTTCGACGGCGGCGGCCCCCACGCCCCCGGCCGCGCCCAGCACCAGAAGCGTCTCGCCGGCCTTCAGCTGCGCCCGGTCCTTCAGCGCATAATAGCTGGTGCCATAGGTCATGATCAGGGCCGCCGCCTCTTCGAAGCTCATGGCCTCGGGGATGGGGACGACCGTCTCGGCCCGCACCGCCAGTCGTTCGACCAGGCCGCCCCAGCCGGGCACGGCGATGACGCTGTCGCCCTTGCTGACGCCCTTCACGCCCTCGCCGATCGCCTCGACCACGCCCGCCACCTCGCCGCCCGGCGAGAAGGGGCGTTCGGGCCGGAACTGGTATTTGTCCGCGATGATCAGGGTGTCGGGGAAGTTGATCCCCACCGCCTTGACCTCGATGACGACCTCGCCGGGCTTGGGCGTGGGATCCAGCACCTCCTCCACGACCAGGGTTTCGGCACCGCCGGGGGTCTTGGACAGAACAGCGCGCATCAAAGTTTCCTTTCTTGGCCTATCGCGCTTTGCGCTGCTTGAGGCCGTTTTCCCTTGGCCGACATGGCGCGGCCTTCATCGCGACGCTAAACAGCGCCACGCCCGATTGAAAGAGGCGACGAAACCAGGCTCAGGAAGACCCCCATGACCGCCCTCATCCTCCACGGCGGCGCCGGCGCCCGGCGCGAACGCAACTATGACGCCGAGGTCGTGCATATGCGCCAGGTGGTCGAGGCCATGAAGGCCCGCCTCGACGCGGGCGACAGCGCCCTGGACGTCGCCACGGCCGCCGTCGTCATGCTGGAGGATTCTGGCTTGTACGTCGCCGGCAAGGGCGCCTCGCCCAACCTGGCCGGCGCCTATGAGCTGGACGCCAGCATCATGGACGGATCGACCCGCCGCGCCGGATCGGTCGCCGCGCTCCAGGGCTTCCGCAACCCGGTCGTCGCCGCCCGCGCGGTGATGGACAAGACGCCGCACGTCATGCTGGCGGGCGAAGGCGCGGCTCTGTTCGCCCACGACCAGGGGCTGGAGATGATCGCCGACGAGGCCGCCTGGTTCACCGGCGCCGGCAAGGGCGAGGACAATCATCCGCCCGGAACCCTCGGCCACGGCACGGTCGGCGCCTGCGTGCTGGACAGCCAGGGCCGTCTGGCGGCCGCCACCTCGACCGCGGGCGTCTTCGGCAAGATGCCGGGTCGTGTGGGCGACACGCCGATCCCCGCCGCCGGAACCTGGGCCGACGATCGGGCCGCCGCCTCCTGCACCGGCCAGGGCGAGTATTTCATCCGCGTCGCCGCCGCCGCCCAGGCCGCCTGGCGCGTGGCCGCCGGACAGACCCTGGGCGACGCGACCCAGGCCGTGATCGACCAGATCGGCGCCATGGGCGGCGACGGCGGCATGATCGCCCTGGACGCCGCCGGAAACATCGCCGCCCCCTTCAACAGCCAGGGCATGAAGCACGCCTGGCTGACCCCCGCCGGCGAGATCGGCGTGCGGGTCTTTCCCGACTGACGAAACACACGCCAGGATTGACGAGATCGCCCCGATGGGCGAACCCAGGCCATGGCGATCCGCGAACACCCCAAGATCGGTACGATCCTGATGTGCGATTTCGACAGCGGTTTCACGCCGCCGGAGATGGTCAAGCGCCGACCGGTCGTCGTCGTCAGTCCCAAGATCGTCGCCAGGCCAGGCCTTTGCACGGTCGTTCCCTTGTCAACCACGGCGCCTGACCCGGTGATGCAGTTTCACTGTCAGATCGACCTGCCCGATCAGCTTCCCGACTGGCTCGACAAAACAGGTGTATGGGTCAAGGCCGACATGATGGCCGCCGTAGCCTTATCGCGGCTCGACTTTATCCGGCTGGCCAAAAGCGCTCAAGGCCGACGCGAATACTGCTTCGCGACCGTAAGTAGCGAAAATTTGAGAAGAATACGGGGTTGCATTCTCGGAGGATTGGGCTTGTCACACTTGACAAAATGCCTCTGACCCTATAGATCGACAACCGTTGGCGGCTCTCGCTTCGGCGATCCGCGTCTAAGACCTCGCAAGAGGCCGTCGTGCAGCTCCGGGCGAACGCAAGCTCTTTGCACGGCGTAGAAAGCCTCGCCTCGGCGGGGCTTTTTCATTTTCGGAGAGCAGGCTCGCGCTTCATTACATCTCGGTAAGGTGCAAGACGGCCAATCGCTGGTAGGGTCGCCGCGCCCGGCGTTCCGGGCTTCGGAGCCCCCCATGAATTTCCGCCTGACCGCCACGCTCAAAGCCGGGGCCGCCGCCTCGGCCCTCATTCTCGGCCTCGCCGCCCCCGCCTTCGCCGAAACCGCGCCCGCCGCCGCAACGGTGCAGGCGCCGCAGGGCGTGACCGTGCCCCCGCTGGGCTTCACCAAGCGCGTGCTGGCCAATGGGCTGGAGGTCTATACGGCGCGCGACGCCGACACATCGAACGTGACGGTCCAGGTCTGGTACAAGGTCGGCTCCAAGGACGATCCGGCCGGTCGCTCGGGCTTCGCCCACCTGTTCGAACACCTGATGTTCAAGTCCACCAGGAACCTGCCGCCCGAGACCTTCGACCGGCTGACCGAGGACGTGGGCGGATCGAACAACGCCTTCACCGCCGACGACACCACCGCCTATTTCGAGACCGTGCCCGCCAACCATCTGGAGCGGATGCTGTTCGCCGAGGCCGAGCGCATGGGCTCGCTGGTCGTGGACGAGCCGACCTTCGTCGCAGAGCGCGACGTGGTGAAGGAGGAATATCGCCAGCGCATCCTGGCCAATCCCTATGGTCGGCTGTTCGGCCTGTTCGTGCCGGAAACCATCTATCAGGACAGCCCCTATCGCCGCCCCGGCATCGGCTCGATCGAGGAGCTTGAAGCCTCGTCGCTGGACGACGTGCGCCGCTTCCACGCCACCTACTACCGGCCCGACAACGCCTATCTGATCGTGGCGGGCAACTTCGACCAGGCCCAGCTGGATCGCTGGGTCGACCAGTATTTCACCCCGCTGAAGAACCCGACCACGCCGATCCCGGCCAACCATGTCGTCGAGCCCGAGCCGACGGGTCCGCGCAACGTCACCTATTATGCGCCCAACGTGCCGCTGCCGGCCGCCGTCGTCGCCTGGCCCACGGTCAAATACGCCGACGCCGACCGCGCGGCCCTGACCGTTCTGGACGGGGTGCTGTCGACCGGCGAATCCAGCCGTCTTTATCGGTCGCTGGTCTATGACAAGCAGATCGCGGCCCAGATCGGCTCCACCCCCGACTTCGCCCAGCAGGCCGGCAATCTGTCGGCCCTGGCCATCATGGCCCAGGGTCACACGGCCGAGGAGGGCGTCGCCGCCCTGAACGAAGAAATCGCCAAGCTGCGCGACGTCCCCGTCACCGCCGAGGAGCTGGCCGAGGCCAAGAACGAGATCGTCGCCAACACCCTGCGCAGCCGCGAGACGGTGGACAACCGCGCCACCGCGCTTGGCTTCTCGCTGATCAACACCGGATCGGCCGAGGCCGCCGACCAGGAGGTGGCCCAGATTCAGGCCGTCACCGCCGCCGACATCCAGCGCGTCGCCCGCAAATATCTGACGCCGCAACGCCAGTCGACGATCACCTTCCTGGCGGCAGACGACAACAACCCCGCCTCGGTGCAGAAGATGAACGTGGACGCCCCGGTCAAGGTCGCCGACCTGGCCCCGGCCGGCGAGCCCGCC
>NZ_DALZQC010000117.1:0-9489 GCF_032017145.1 Brevundimonas sp. | reverse complement strand
CCTCGACCAGCGCCCCGTTGGCGCCGCCCGCGCCCGCCACGTCCACCGCCGCCGTGCCCATGTCGGTCAACCGCCGGGCGGTGCGACCGGACAGGCCCGCGCCCGTCTCCTTCACGACCACCGGGGCGTCCAGTTTCAGGATCAGCGCCTCCAGCGCCGCGCCCATGCCCCACCAGTCGCGGTCCCCCTCGGGCTGACACGCCTCCTGCAACGGGTTCAGGTGGACGACCAGGGCGTCGGCGTCGATCCCGTCCATGGCGCGTCGCGCCTCGTCCAGTCCGAAGCCGCGCGTCAGCTGGGCCGCGCCGATGTTGCACAGGATCACGGTATCGGGGGCGCGACGACGCAGGGTCCGGTCCAGACCCACGCTGGCGCCGCCCTCGAGCGCCGCCCGCTGCGATCCCACCGCCAGGGCGACGCCCAGATGCTGAGCCGCCTCGGCCAGACGGGTGTTGATCGCCTCCGCCCGGCTGGGCCCGCCGGTCATGGCGCTGATCAGCAGGGGCGCCTTCAGCCGCCGTCCCAGAAAGTCGGCCCCCAGGTCGATCTTGTCGTGATCGAGGTCCGGCAGGGCCTCGTGGACGAAATGCACGCGGTCGAAACCGGCGTCGCGCGCGTGGCGGCCTCGCCCCGCCGGAACGACGTCCAGATGCTGGTCCTTGCGGTCGGGCGGGGCGGCGTCGCTCATGAGGGCATTACTCGGAGGGCGTCTGGCTCCGCGTCTCGCCGCTGCGGGCGCCCGTGGCGGGCTGGCGTTCCACCGTCAGGGCGTAGGCGCCCGTCTGATTTGGGCCATAGGCGCGGGCGCGCACCAGATACCAGCCGTCGTCTGGCGCGGTCCAATCCAGCTTGGCATGGGCGTCGGACAGGCTGTCGTCGTCGGTCGCCAGGCTGGAGAAGTCGCCGTCGTCGTCCTGGCGGCCCAGGTCGATGAAAGAGTCGAAGGCGTTGGAGACCATGGTCAGACGCAGTTTCTCGTCCTTCTTGGCCTGGAACCGATAGGCGTCGAAATAGGCGCCTTCGTCCGTCAGGGCCGACGTATCCTTCAGCACGCCGCGTACGGTGGAGCCGACCAGCAGGCTGCCGGCCTTGGGCTCCGGCCCGCGATCCGACAGTTCGAAGGAATAGAGCCCCTTCTCCTCGGCGCTCAGCGGCATGGCGCGCACCACATAGTCGCCGTCGTCCGGCAGGGTGAAGGTCAGACGCGAATCCGTGCCCTCGGCCAGGCCGTCGTCATCGCTGGCCAGGGCCTCGAAGGCGTCGCCCGCCTTGCCGATCTCCAGATAGGCGTCGAAGTCGCCGGAACGCAGGATGGCCTGGACGCGCCGCCCCTTGGTCCCGGTGAAGATGTAGGCGTGATAACGTTTGCCGTCGTCGCCTTGCGGGCTCGTATCGCTGATCGCGCCCTCGGTCGTCTGGCCGAACACGGCCGGCGTGGGCGGCGGCGGCGGCGCCGTCTCGGTCAGTTTCAGCGTATAGTCGCCCTCGGCCTCGTCGCTGAACCCGCGCGCCTCGATGATGTAGTCGCCGGCCGCGTCCAGGGTGCGGCCGATGCGCGCGTCGGTGCCCGAGCCCGCGCCGTCGTCGTCCTCGGCCACCACACTGCCGTCCGAGGCGCGGCGCAGCGTCAGATAGGCGTCGAAGTCGCTGGACTTCATCTCGACGGCGACGCGCTGGCCGGCGGTTCCGGTGAAGCGATAGGTGTCGGCGCGCTGGCCGTCGTCGTTGGTGGTGCTGTCGGCGCTGAGCTCGCCCTTCACCTCGTCGCCGAGGGCGATAGGCTTGGACGGCGGCGCGGGCGGCGCCTCGGCCAGCCCCAGCGTATATCGACCCAGGCGTTCGTCCACGCCGGTCGCGCGGATCACATATTCGCCGGCCGACGGCGCCGTGAAGACGAGGCGTGAGTTCAGGCCGCCACCGGGCGCGTCGTCGTTGTTGGCCAGTTCCGTGAAGTCCGGCCCGTTCATCCGGCCGACCCGAACCAAGGGATCGATGTCGCTGGAGTCCAGGGTGACGACGAACCGATCGCCCGCCGCCGCGCGGAAGACGTAGGCGTCGTAGCGTCCGCCGTCCTCCTGCTCGGGGTCGCGGTCCGTCAGTTCGCCGCTGACTGTCGCCCCGACGCGGATGCCGGTCGGTCGCGGGGCGCGGGGCGCGGGCGGACGTTCCTGCAGCGACAGGCGATAGTCGCCGCCGTCCAGGCCGCTGAGCGTGCGCGCCCTCAGCACATAGACGCCGTCCCGCTCGGGTGTGAAGCGCAGGCGCGCGTTGGTCCCGTCGCCCAGGCCGTCGTCGTCCTCGGCCAGCGCCTCGTCCATCGCACCGTCGGCGTAGATCGCCAGATAGGCGTCGAAGGCGTCTGAGCGCAGCACGGCCTCCAGTCGCTGGCCGGCACGCGCCTGGAAACGGTAGTCGTCGTAGCGATACTCGTCGTCCGCCGCCTTGGCGTCGCCGTCCGTCAGAGCCCCGCTGACGCCGGAGCCGATCCGCAGCGGCTGGGCCTCCTGGGCCAGGGCGTGACCTGCGGCTCCGATCAGCGCGATCAGGCTGACGGCGGCGGCGAGAGAGGGACGGCTCATGAATTTCTCCAGCTTTGGACGGGGATCATAGACGCCGAACCGGCGCGGCTGTAAATCGCCGCCATCCTGATTTCCCGCCAAACGGAGCTGCCATGTCAGCCGAATCCACGCCCGCGACCCTGATCGACGGCAAGGCCTTTTCGGCGACGCTGGTCCAGCGGGTGGCGGCCGCCGTCGAACGGCTGGGGGCCGAACGCGGCGTAAAGCCCGGCCTGGCGGTCGTCATCGTCGGCGAGGATCCGGCCAGCCAGATCTACGTCCGCAACAAGGGCGAGACGACCCTGCGCGCCGGGATGCGATCCGACACCCACCGCCTGGCCGAAACGACCAGCCAGGACGAGCTTCTGGCCCTGATCGGCCAGTTGAACGCCGATGCGGGCATTCACGGCATTCTGGTGCAACTGCCGCTGCCCGCCCACATCGACGCGACCGTGGTGCTGGACGCCATCGACCCGGACAAGGACGTGGACGGGTTTCATGTCGTCAACGCCGGGCGTCTGGCCGTCGGGATGCCGGGGCTGGTTCCGTGCACCCCGCTGGGCTGTCTGATGCTGCTGAAGGATCAGTTGGGCGATCTGTCGGGCCTGAACGCCGTGGTGGTGGGCCGGTCCAACATCGTCGGCAAGCCGATGGCGCAGCTTTTGCTGGGCGAAAGCTGCACCGTCACCATCGCCCATTCTCGCACGCGGGATCTGCCCGCCGTCTGCCGCGCGGCCGACATTCTGGTGGCGGCGGTCGGACGACCCGAGATGATCCAGGGCGACTGGATCAAGCCCGGCGCCACGGTCATCGACGTGGGCATCAACCGCGTGCCGTCCGCCGATCCGGTCAAGGCGGCCGAGGGCAAGACCCGTGTCGTCGGCGACGTGGCCAAGACGGCTGTGGAGGTCGCCGGCCGCATCACCCCGGTTCCGGGCGGCGTAGGCCCCATGACCATCGCCTGTCTGCTGGCCAATACCTATTCGGCCGCCTGCCGCATCAACAATATCCAACCGGAGCCATTGGACGCTTGATGCATTCATGCGGCGGGTCAATATTCGACCCGACGGCGATCTGCGCCGATAGGGAGATGTCATGGTTCGCCTGAATGCGCGTGCGCTGGCTGTAACGGCCGCCCTGTTGATCACCCCGGCCGCAGCGGGATGCGGCTACAACACCATTCCGACCAAGCAGGAGCGCGCCGAGGCCGCCTGGGCCGATGTGCAGAGCCAGTATCAGCGGCGCGCCGACCTGGTGCCGAACCTGGTCGCCACGGTTCAGGGCGCCGCGATCCAGGAACGCACGACGCTGACGGACGTGATCAACGCCCGCGCCCGCGCCACCTCGGTCAATGTCTCGGCCGACGATCTGGATAATCCGCAGGCTTTCCAGCAGTATCAGGAGGCGCAAGGCCAGCTGTCGGGCGCCCTGTCGCGCCTGCTGGTCACGGTGGAAGCCTATCCCCAGCTTCAGGCCAACCAGAACTTCCTGACCCTGCAATCGCAACTGGAAGGCACAGAGAACCGCATCCAGATCGCGCGCCACGACTACAACGAGGCCGTTCGCGACTACAACACCACCCTTCGCACCTTCCCGCAGGTGATCTGGGCCAAGACCCTGCATGGCGGCTCAAAGCCGATGCAGCTTTTCACCGCGACCGCCGCCGCCCAGTCGGCGCCCCAGGTCAACTTCAACCTGAACGCCCCGCCCTCCAACGCCTCCGCGCCCGGCGGCGGCGCGCCCGCCGTCGCGCCCGGTTCCACCCCGCCGGCCCAGTGACACGCCTTATCGCGCCGGGGCGACGTCCGACCGGCGTCGCCGCCTGGCTGATCGGCCTGGCGGTTCTGCTGCTGTTCGCCGTTCCGGCGATGGCGCAGTCCAAGATCGACTTCCCGCCCCTGACCGGCCGCGTGGTCGATCAGGCGGGTCTGCTCGATCCGGCGACCGAACAGGCCCTGACCGAGAAGCTGGCGGCGCTGGAGGCCGCGACCACCGATCAGCTTGTCGTCGTGACCGTCAGCAGCCTTCAGGATCAGGAGATCGAGGACTACGGCTATCAGCTGGGTCGCGCCTGGGGCATCGGTCAGAAGGAAAAGGACAACGGCGCCCTGCTGATCGTCGCGCCCAATGAGCGCAAGGTCCGGGTCGAGGTGGGCTATGGGTTGGAGCCGATCCTGACCGACGCCTTCTCGTCCCAGGTCATCCGCAACGACATCCTGCCGTCCTTCCGCGACGGCGACTACAAGACCGGCGTGGTCAAGGGCGTGGATGCGCTGATCGCGCAACTGTCGCTCGATCCCGCCGAAGCCCAGGCCCGCGCCCAGGCCGTCGCGGACGAACAGGCCAAGGACAAGGGCGGCTCCATCGCGCCCCTGGTGATCGTCGCGGTCATCTTCCTGTTCATGTTCTTGGCCGCCGCGCGATCCGGTCGCGGGCGGCGCAGCGGCGTCGGCTCGGTCCTGCTGTGGGCGGCGTCCGAGGCGCTGCGCAATTCGGGACGCGGCGGCGGCGATTGGGGCGGCGGAGGCGGCGGCTTCGGCGGCGGGGGCGGATTTGGCGGAGGCGGCGGCGGATTCGGCGGCGGCGGCGCATCGGGAGGATGGTGATGCAGATCACGGACAACGACCGCGCCCGCATCGCAGAGGCCATCTCCAAGGCCGAACAGCACACCTCGGGCGAAATCTTCTGCGTCGTATCGCGGCGCGTCTCGTCCTATCTGGACGTCAGCCTGGCGTGGGCGGCGGGCGCGGCCCTGATCGCCCCCACCGTCTTCGTTCCCTTCGTTCTGGACCTGCGATGGCCCGGCGGCGGCTGGGAGGCGGCGCATCAGGCGGCCGAGGCGGCTGGCGCCGGACAGGCCCTGGCGATCTATGCCCTGTCGCAGGCGGCGGTGTTTGTCGGCGTCTTCCTGCTGACCCGAATTCCCGTGCTGCGTCGCCTGGCCACGCCCGCAGGCGTGCGACGCGGCCGGGTGCGCGAGGCGGCCCTTCAGCAGTTCCTGGCCCATGGCGTCCATGTCACGCGCGAGCGCACGGGGGTGCTGATCTTCGCCGCCCTGGATGAACATCAGGTCGAGTTGATCGCCGACGAAGCCATTCATGCCCAAGTGGAGGAAGCCGCCTGGGCTCAGGCGGTGGACGCCCTGACCCGCCAACTGCGCGCAGACCGTCCGGTCGAGGGCTTTTCAGCCGCCATCATCCTGTGCGGCCAGGTGTTGGCCCAGCACTTCCCGCCCCGCGCCGACAATCCCAATGAGTTGCCGGATCATCTGATCCTGTTGTGAATCGTCGTATCGGGGTCGCAATCCGGGGCCAGAAGGCCTAGCCCACGGTCGAAGCCAGACGACATCCCCACGCCATGCCCCGCCTTCTCACCTACAATGTTCACCGCTGCGTCGGCACGGACCGCCGTCTGGATGTCGACCGCATCGTCGCCGTCATCGGCGAATACGAGCCGGATATCGTCTGCCTGCAAGAACTGGACGTCGGCCGTTCACGCACCAACGGTGTGGATCAGGCGCGCGCCATCGCCGATGGCCTGGCTATGACCTCGCGCTTTCACCCGGCGATGCGGGTCGAGGCGGAACTGTATGGCGACGCCATCCTGACCGCCCATCCCGAACGGCTGATCCGCGCCGACGCCCTGCCGACCGTCACAGGCATTCCCGGGCTGGAGCCGCGAGGCGCCATCTGGTCCGAGATCGAGATCGACGGCGTGGCCCTGAACGTCTTCAACACCCATCTGGGTCTGGTCCCGCGGGAGCAGCGCCTGCAGGCCGCCGCCCTTACCGGGCCGGGCTGGCTGGGCGGTTGCACCGGACCGACCCTGCTGGCGGGGGACTTCAACGCCACCTCGATCACCCGCCCCTATCAGACCCTGTGCCGCACTCTTGAAGACTGCCAGCGTCAACTGGGCGTCAAGCCCAGCGTCAAGACCTTCCCCTCGGCCTTTCCGGCCATCCGCATCGACCACTGCTTCGTCAGCCCGCACATTCGGATACGCGCAGTGCGCTCGGCCTTTTCGCCGCTGGCGCGGGTGGCGTCGGATCATCTGCCGCTGATCGTCGATTTCAACGTGGTTCAGCCGGGCGCCTGACCGCCTTCGGAAATCGGTCGCGTCCGGTGCGAGCGGTTCAGCCGCTTCCAGGGCCGCCAGGCGTCGGTGGAAGATGTAGGATCGCCCAGCTGCCATTCCGCGAACATCCGCTGGATGCGGGTCGGCGGCTCCGAACCCAGCGGCTTCAGCCGATCGGTCTCGAAGCTGCAGATCGCCTGGCCGACCGAGCCGAACACCGCTTCCACCGCCGCATAGTCCTCGGTCGCGACGCCAAGCCAGTGGGCGATGGTGCGATGGCGGTGGGCGGTGATCGCCGCGCGCCCCGCCGCGTCGGTCGGCTCTGCGGCGATGTCGCATTCGGTATCCAGACCCATCGAACGATTGTTCAGATTGGTCGAGCCGATCCGTATCAGCCGGTCGTCGATGATCGACATCTTGGCGTGGACAATGATCCGGTCGCCGTCCTGGGTCAGGGGGGCGAAGGCGAAGAAACGGTTGAATTTGTCCGCCTGCTCCAGCCGGTACAGCACCTCGGCGCGGGCCGTATCCATCGTCAGGCTGTCGAACCAGCTGGGGCTCTTGGCGGTGGAGACGACGATGATCTGCGGCCCGTCCGGCTCGGCCAGACGCTGCGCCAGGGCGGCGGCGATCACCGGCGAGGTGAAATACTGGTTCTCAAGATAGATCAGCCGTTTGGCGCGCCGGATCGACTCCAGATGCAGGGCCTCGCTCTCGCGCACCTCGTGCCGGCCGGCCCATTTCGGCTCGGTCCTGGCGATGCCGACAGGCACGTCCGTCATCTGGACCGGGACGCCGTCGGGCCAGGGATCGCCCTCGACCTGATCGGGAATGGTGCGTTCCCACGTCGCCTTGAACCAGCGTTCGCGCGCCAGATCGCCCAGCGCCCGCGCCGCCGGGCCGTCCATCACCGACATCACCTCGTGCCGCGCCTTGCAGATGACGCCGCTGGGCAGGGCGCGACGCGGATCGCCGTCCAGATGCTCGTCGGAGTCCCAGCGGTCGGTCGAGATGTCGCCCCCGCCGCAGAAGGCCAGCTTGTCGTCGATCACCACCACCTTCTGATGGTGGCAGGCGCCGATGGGGCCGGGCGAATCCAGACGAAACTCCACCATCCGCTTGCGGAACCAGCGCTGGGCGCGATGGGGATAGAAGCCCTGCGACGCCGCGATCAACAGCGGCGACTTCCAGATCAGCAGCCGCACGTCCAGATCGGGCTTCTTCTTGACCAGCAGCCTCAGCTGGCGTCCGATCTCGGCGCTCTTGTCGCCCGGCCGCGTCTCGGGATCCAGATGGGTGCGCGGATCGAACTGCCAGCCCAGAAGGACGATGGACCGTTCCGCCTTCTGAATGGCCGAGGACAGGGCGTCGAAATAGGCCTCGTTCTCCATCAGCACGGAAAAGCGATGGGCGACGGCCGAGGTCCACAGACCCGGCCCCGGCTCCAGCAAACTGCCGTCGTAACTGTCGCCGCCTTGCCCCATGCAACCCCTCTGCCTGATTCGCGTGACACGGTGTCGGAGCGCCTTGGTCCTCCGTTTCACGCGCTTGGCGTCGGGTCAATCTTTGAGAAACGTAGAGCTTGCGGCGGGATTGTGACGTTCGCCGATCTGAGGCATAAGGCGCATGGCCGTTCGGGCCGCGAGGGAGGGTGGAATGCAGGCGCTGGTCGAACTGATCGCCGGCTTCATCGCATTGCTGGCCGCAGCCGTCCTGTCGCAGTTCGGCGTGGACACCCACACCACCAACCACTCCGACCGCGAGGTCCATCGCGTGGCCGAGTGTCGCGACGGCGCCGCTTCGTCGACGGTCATGGTCGAGAGCAATCGCGGCTGCTGACACAACGGCCTGTTCGTCGGTGATCGACAGCTTACGCGCGCCAGCAGGTTCCGTCAGCCTCATTCCTGTTCTAGGGTCTGGGCGGCGCTGTCGGACGCCTGCGTAGAGATCGAGTTTTTGAGCTGATGAAGTCTCCCAAACGGCCGCCGCTGAAGCTGACCGACGAAGACGTCGTCGCCCCCATCGATGCGCCGTCCGTCGAGGAGACGCCGATCGCCGACGCTTCTTTCGAACCGGAACCGCTGACCGACGCCGATCTGGAAATCGTGCAGCCCACGTTCGAACGACCGATGTCCGAACGGCGTCGGCGCCGCCTGCTGGAAGAACAGCGCCTGGCCGAGGAGCGCGCCGCTCACGCCCAGCATGCGCCATCTCCCGAACTGACCGCCGAGGTCGAACTGGCCGTCGCGGCCGGCAAGCCCCCGGCCCCGTTCGAACTGTCGACGCCGCCAGCCGTGAAGCCGGTCGTGGCCAAGCGCGCCGGCGAGCCGTCCGGCCGCCACGCCTATCTGATCGCCGGCATCGCCTCCGCCCTCTGGATCGGCGGCGTCGCCTCCTGGGCCGCCTATGAGTTCGGGGCCGGGGGCGCCGAACTGGATCCGTTGCGGATCGCCATCTACGCCCTGATCGCCCTGGCCCCGGCAGGCTTGGCCATCATGCTGGCCCATGCCGTGCGGCAGGGTGCGGGGTTGGCGGCCGAGACCCGTCGCGCGCGTCAACTGGCCGAGGCATTGGTCGCCCCAACGGCGCTGGCCGCCCAGCAGACCGGCGACGTGCTTCAATCCCTGCGCTCCGACATCGACCACGCCGCCCTGGCGGCCGAGCGGGCGCGCAACGACATGGCCCTGCTGCGCGAAGCCCTGGCCGAGGAGACGGCGCGCCTGAACGAGGCGGCCGACAACGCCGGCCGCACCGCTCGTCGCCTGGCCGAGAACCTGGGCCGCGAACGCGATCAGATGCAGACCCTGGGCCTGCATCTGGACACCCAGGCGACCGGCGTGATCGACGCGGTCGAACG
>NZ_DALZQC010000116.1:0-9494 GCF_032017145.1 Brevundimonas sp. | reverse complement strand
CCCGGCGCCGGCCGCGCCGGGCGCCGGCGCTGTCGGACAGCCGAATCTGCTGTGGCCCGTGCGCGGCGACATCGTTCGCCGCTTCGGCCCCGTCGGCATGGGCGAGCGAAACAACGGCATCAACATCGGCGCCTCGGCCGGTGCGGCGGTCAGCGCCTCGGCGCCCGGCCGTGTGGCCTATGTCGGCAGCGATCTGGTCGGCCAGGGTCTGACGGTCCTGATCGTCCACGCCAACGGCTGGCGCACAGTCTATGGCCATCTGGGCTCGGCGACGGTGAAGGACGGCGACGACGTGCGGGCGGGCCAGCAGGTCGGCACCGTGGGCCTGACGGCCGGCGACGGACGTCCCTCGATCCACTTCGAGACGCGCCAGATGCGCGGCGACGACCCCGTCGCGGTCGATCCCCTGACCGTATTGCCGCGCTGACGCTTTAGCCGCGTTGCATTCTGCAATGACCAGAACTAGGTTCCGCGCCTCGTTTTAATGGGGGCGCCGACGAGGGCCGCCCTTTTCGTATTCGGAGACTACCCATGGGCGGAGCGGCTGACGGCGGCTTGATGGCGCAACTGATCGGCTTTGCGCCCATCATCGGCATCTTCATCCTGTTCTACTTCCTGCTGATCCGTCCGCAGCAGAAGCGCGCCAAGGAACACGCCGCCGCCATCGGCGCGGTCAAGCGCGGCGACACCGTCGTCCTGGGCAGCGGCATGATCGGCAAGGTGACGCGCGTCGAGGACGCCGAGGTCAACGTCGAGATCGCGCCCAGCGTCAATGTGCGGGTTGTCAAGTCGATGATCGCCGAGGTGCGCAACCGCACCGCCATCGCCGCCAACGATTCCAAGGCCTGATACGCACTCGTATCGCTGAGACCCGGACCGCCTCATGATTCAGCTGTCGCGCTGGAAAGTCATCCTTGTGGTCGCCTCGGCGATCATCGGCTGCCTGCTGGCCTATCCCAACCTGTTGAGCCCGGCCCAGCGCGAGGCGCTGCCCGGCTGGCTGCCGAAGAATGCGCTGAATCTGGGGCTGGACCTTCAGGGCGGGTCGTACCTGCTGCTGGAAGTCGACGTGCCGAAGATGCGCGAAAAGCGCGTCACCAACCTGATCGAGGACGTGCGCGTCACGCTGAGCGGCGCGGGCATCGCCACCAACGGCTTTCAGCGTGAAGCCGGCGGCGTGATCGCGACCCTGGCCAATCCGGCCCAGACCGACGCGGCGTTCAAGGCGCTGCAGCAACTGGGCGGACAGACCGGACCGGGCGGTCAGGTCGAGCGCGTCGCGACGCGCCTGGGCGACGGCCGCGTTCGCTTCGCCTATACCGACGCCGCACTGAACGGCATGGGCGCGACGGCCGTGGACCAGTCGATCGAGGTGGTGCGCCGCCGGATCGACAGCCTGGGCACGCGTGAACCCTCCATCACCCGGCAGGGCGCCGACCGGATCGTGGTCCAGGCACCGGGCGAGAGCGATCCGTCCAAGCTGGAGGAGGTCATCGGCCAGACGGCGCAACTGACCTTCCAGATGGTGGATGTCGAAAACTCGGTGAACGACGCCCTGGCCGGCCGCGTGCCGCCGGATTCCGAACTGCTGCAAGGCGAGGACGGCACCCCCTATCTGGTCAAGAAGCGCGTGCTGGTGTCGGGCGAGAACCTGACCCGCGCGGGCGTCGGTTCAGACCAGAGCGGGCGTCCGGCCATCGACTTCCGCTTCGACGGCGCCGGCGCGCGCCGGTTCGGCGAGGCGACGGCCGCCAACCTGCAGAAGCCCTTCGCCATCATCCTGGACGGCAAGGTCATCTCGGCCCCGACGATCCAGAGCGCGATCACCTCGGGCTCTGGCCAGATCACCGGCAACTTCTCGATCCAGGAAGCCTCGACCCTGGTGAACCTGCTGAACGGGGGCGCCTTGCCAGCGCCGCTGAACGTGGAGGAGCGCCGCACCGTGACGGCCGAACTGGGCGCGGACGCGGTCGCCGCCGGCGCCCTGTCCACGGCGGTCGGTTTCGCCATCATCGTGGTGTTCATGATCCTGGCCTACGGCCTGTTGTTCGGCGGCGTATCCGTGGTCGGCCTGGTGCTGAACGGCGTGTTGATCGTGGCGGCCATGTCGCTGACGCAGGCGACGCTGACGCTGCCCGGCATCGCGGGTCTGATCCTGACCTTCGCGGTGGCCGTGGACGCCAATGTGCTGATCTATGAACGGATGCGCGACGAGGCCCGTTCGGGCCGCAGCGTGATCGCCTCGATGGACGCCGGCTTCAACAAGGCCATGGGCACCATCATCGACGCCAACCTGACCACCCTGGTCGCCGCCGGCATCATGTTCGTGTTCGGGGAGGGGCCGGTGCGCGGCTTCGCCTGGACCCTGACCATCGGCGTGTTCACCTCGGTCTTCTCCTCGGTCCTGGTCGCCCAGGTCCTGCTCGGCTACTGGCTCAAGAAGGCCAAGCCCAAAAAACTGCCGATCGCGGAGTGATGGCGATGCGTGGATGGCCCCTTATCAAACTGCTGCCGCAGAAGACGAACTTCCATTTCGTCAAATATTCGCGCGCGGCCGGCGTTGTCTCAATCCTCCTGTGCGTGGCCTCGATCGTGGCCTGTTTCGTGCCGGGCCTGAACATGGGCATCGACTTCCGGGGCGGCGCCTCGATGGAAGTGTCCAAGCCCGCCGGCCAGGAAATCCAGCTGGACCGCGTGCGCGAGGCCGTGAACGGCCTGAGTCTGGGCGACGTCCAGGTGCAGGGCATTGCGCGACGCGACACCAATGCCGATGACGGATCGACCGCCATCCTGCGCTTCCAGGTGCCGGAAGGCCGCGACCAGACCCAGGTGGTCCAGCAGGTCGAGGGCGCGATCAGCAAGGCCGTGGGCCAGGTCAACTATTCCGGCGTCAGCGTCGTCGGCTCCAAGGTGTCGGGCGAACTGTTCACCTCGGGCCTGCTGGCGCTGGGCGTCGCGATCGGTCTGATGTTCCTCTACATCTGGTTCCGGTTCGAGCCGCAGTTCGGTTTCGGCGCCGTGGTCGGCCTGTTGCACGACGTGATCCTGACGTTCGGTCTGATCGTGCTGTTCAAGCTGGAGTTCAGCCTGAACATGGTGGCCGCCGTGTTGACCGTGATCGGCTATTCGATGAACGACACCGTGGTGGTGTTCGACCGCCTTCGCGAGAACCTGCGCAAGTATAAGACCATGCCGCTGCGCGACGTGATCGACCTGTCGCTGAACGAGACCCTGTCGCGGACCATCATCACCGGCGTCACCGCCGTCATGGTGCTGGCGGCCCTGGCCATCTTCGGCGGCGAGGCCCTGTTCGGCTTCTCCATCGCCCTGATGTTCGGCATCGTGATCGGCACCTATTCGTCGATCTATGTCGGCGCGCCGATCATCCTGCTGTGGGGCGTGCGGCGCGGGGGCGGTGCGTCCGACGACGCCAAGCCGATCAAACTGGGCATGGCCAGCCGACCGTGACGAACCCCTGGCCCCTCATCGCGTTGCTTCGATCATGACCGACAAAAGCAAGGACACGACGGGCACGCACGAGGGGCCGCATCTGAGCCACTGGCGCCAGAGCACCATTACCGAGCCGGGTTTCGCCGACCAGAGCGACGTCTTCTTCGCGGCGATCCAGATGACGCGGATGCCGATGATCATTTCGGATCCGCGCCAGCCCGACAATCCCATCGCCTTCGCCAATAACGCCTTCCTGGACCTGACGGGTTACGAAGAAGCCGAGGTGGTGGGACGCAACTGTCGCTTCCTGCAGGGCGCCCAGACCGACCGCGAGACGGTCAGCGAGCTGCGCGACGCGGTGGCGGCCAAGCGGGCCATCGCGGTCGAGATTCTGAACTATCGCCGGGACGGCAGCCCGTTCTGGAACGCGGTCTTCATGGGGCCGATTTTCGACGAGCAGGGCGAACTGCTCTATTTCTTCGCCAGCCAGTTGGATGTGACGCGCCGCCGCGAAAGCGAGCAGGTGTCGCGCCAGGCCCAGAAGATGGAGGCTATCGGTCAGTTGACCGCCGGTCTGGCGCACGACTTCAACAACCTGTTGCAGGTGGTTGGCGGCAGTCTGGAGCGGATCGCCGCCGCGCCCGATGACGTAGAGCGGGTGAAGCGGTTCGTCGGCGTGGCCTCGACGGCGGCCGACCGGGGCGCCAAGCTGACGCAGCAACTGCTGGCCTTTGCGCGTCGCAGCCGGCTGGAGCCCAAGGGCGTGGACCTGACCGAACTGGTCAACTCAATCTCCGACCTGCTGGACAGCGCCGTGGGGTCCAAGATCGACCTGTCGCTGCATCTGCGTCGGCGCCTGCCGCGCGTGATGGTGGACCCGGTCCATCTGGAGATGGCGCTGCTGAACGTGCTGGTGAACGCGCGCGACGCCTCGGCCCATGGGGGCGCCGTGACGGTCAGCACCGAGACCCTGACGTTGAACGGCGATGCGGCGTCGCGCGATTTGACGCCCGGCGACTATGTGACCCTGACCGTGGCGGACGACGGCGACGGCATGGCCGATCATGTGCTGGCGCGCGCCACCGAACCCTTCTTCACCACCAAGCCGACGGGCCAGGGGACCGGGCTGGGCCTGGCCATGGCGCATGGGTTCGCCCAGCAGTCCGGCGGCCGTCTGGAGATCGAATCCAAGCCGGGCGACGGCACGACCGTTCGTCTGATCTTCCCCGTCGCCGTGACGAACGAGGAGGGGACCGAGGCGCCGACGTCGCGCTATCGGCCCGATGCGGTCGATGACGCCGCCCCGCCCCGCATACTGGTGGTGGACGACAACGCCGAGATCGCCTCCCTGGCGCGCGATACCCTGGTCGAGACCGGCTATGAGGTCGCCGTGGCGCTGAGCGGGGAGGAGGGGCTGACCCTGTTCGAGACGGCGCTGAGTGAAGGCAACCCCTTCGATCTGGTCTTTACCGACGTGGTGATGCCGGGCGGCATGAACGGTCTGGTGTTCGCCGGACAGATCAGGGAGCACAGCGAGGCCGCCGCCATCCTGATGACGACCGGCTATAACGACCAGATGGCGTTGGACGGCCCGCAGGCCGAGGCGATGGACGTGCTGGGCAAGCCCTATCGCCGCAGCGAACTGATTGATCGCGTCCAGACCGCGTTGCGCCAGGGGCCGCGCCAGGGGCCAGGCCGCCGCACGTCCGACTTCGGACCCGCGACGGCCTGACGACCGGGGTCAACGCAGCGAGGCGGTGAAGCGCTGGATGCGGGCGCAGGCCTCTTCCAGCACCGCGTCGGAAGTGGCGTAGCTGATGCGGAAATAGGGGCTGAGGCCGAAGGCCTCGCCCTGGACCACGGCCACGCCCTCGGCGTTCAGCAGTTCGGCGGCGAAGGTTGAATCGCCGTCGATCACCACGCCGCCCTCCGTCGTATTGCCGATCAGGCCGGCGATGGACGGATAGACGTAGAAGGCGCCCTCCGGCGTGGCGCAGGTGATCCCCGTCGCCTGGTTCAGCATCGACACGACCAGGTCGCGGCGCTTCTCGAAGGCGGCCTTGCGCTCGGGGATGAAGTCCTGCGGGCCGTTCAAAGCTTCGACCGCCGCCCACTGGCTGATGCTGGCGGGGTTGGAGGTGGTCTGGCTGGCCACCTTGCGCATCAGGTCGATCAGGGACTTGGGACCGCCGGCGTAACCGATACGCCAGCCCGTCATGGCATAGGCCTTGGACACGCCGTTGACGGTCAAAGTACGGTCGATCAGGTCCGGCGCGACCTGGGCGATGGTGGTGTATTCGAAGTCGCCATAGACGAGGTGCTCGTACATGTCGTCGGTCAGCACCCAGACGTGGGGGTGGCGACGCAGAACCCCGGCCAAAGCTTCCAACTCGGCCCGGGTGTAGGCGGCGCCGGTCGGGTTGGATGGGCTGTTCAGGATCAGCCAGCGGGTCTTGGGCGTGATCGCGGCCTCAAGGGTCGCGGGCAGCAGCTTGAAGCCGTCTTTCTCTTCGCCGATCACGGTGACAGGCTCGCCGCCCGCCAGCAGCACCATGTCGGGATAGCTGACCCAATAGGGGGCGGGCACAATGACTTCGTCGCCGGGGTTCAGGGTGGCGACCAGGGCGTTGAAGATGACCGGCTTGCCGCCCGGCGCGACGTGGATGTCAGCGGGTGTGTAGTCGAGACCGTTCTCGCGCTTGAACTTGGCGACGATGGCGGCCTTCAGTTCGGGCATGCCGTCGGCGTCGGTGTATTTGGTCTCGCCGCGGTTGATCGCGTCGATGGCGGCCTGTTTGATGTTGTCGGGCGTGTCGAAGTCGGGCTCGCCGGCGCCCAGGCCGATCACGTCGCGGCCTTCGGCTTTAAGCTTCCGGGCCTGCGCGGTGACGGCGATGGTGGCCGAAGGCTTGACGCGGGCGAGGGCGGAAGATTGCAGGCTGGACATCGTAATCCCGTCGATTTGAAAGATTCATGCCGGGGAGGCGGGGTTGTTTACGCGCCGTCGCCGCGCGGGACAATGCGCTGACGCTCGCTAATGCAGGCGGCGGGTGATAAGCGGCCGGTCTGATGCGCTGGATCATCGATTTCCTGTCGAACATGGAGGCGCGTCGCTGGCGCGCAGTGCTGGCGACGGCCTTGCTGCTGGGCGCGATGATCGCCCTGTTCGCGGTGGGCAAGAGCCAGCTGGGCCTGGACGCCGAAGAACAGCTGGAAGCCTGGCTGGCCGGATTCCGGCAGGGGCCGTGGGGGCTGGTCGCGGCCATCGTGGTGTTCACGGTCTCGGCCTTCTTCGGCGCGCCGCAGTTCATACTGATCGCGGCCTGCGTGGTGGCGTTCGGGCCGTGGTTCGGCTTCCTCTACAGCTGGATCGCGACCGTGGTGTCGGCGGGCGTGACCTATTGGCTGGGGCGCGGACCGACAGCGCGGCTGCTGGAACGGCATGGCGGCAAGACGGTGGGGCGGCTGACGCGGTTCGTCGGCAAGAACGCCTTCTACGCCAGCTTCATGATCCGCAATGTGCCCTCGGCGCCCTTCATCGTCGTGAACATGGCCTTCGGCGCCGCGCGGGCGTCGTTCATGGGCTTTCTGGCCGGCTGCGCGTTGGGCGTCTTGCCCAAGACGGCCCTGGTGGCCTTCTTCGGCGGGTCGTTCATGACGGCGGTCAGCGGCGACGGGATCTGGACGTCGGCCATACTGGCGGGCGTGGCCCTGGCCTGGTTGGCGTTGATGCTGGTCGTGCGGGAATTGGTCAAGCGGCGAGAAGCCGCCAGAGGAGACTGAATGCGATGCTGAAGCTCTATTATTCGCCGGGCGCCTGCGCCATGGCCTCCCACATCGCTCTGGAAGAGGCGGGCGCGGACTATGAGGCGATCAAGATCGACCTGAAGAAGGGCGAGCAGAAGACGCTCGATTATCTGGCGATCAATCCGGCGGGCGTAACCCCGGCCCTGGCGACGGACGAGGGCGTGCTGACCGAGAACCTGGTCATCATGGGTTATGTGGCCCAGACCCATCCCGAGGCGAAGTTGGCCGACAAAGACTCCAGCTTCGAGTTCGGCAAGATGCAATCCTTCAACGGCTTCCTGGGGGCGTCGCTGCATCCGGCGGTGTCGCGCGCCCTGTTCGCGCGGCCGCCGCTGGAAGGCGAGGCCAAGGACGCAGCGCTGGAAGCCGCCCTGGTCAAATACCGGCTGGTGGAAGACGCCCTGTTCAGGGGGCCGTGGGTCATGGGCGACGCCTATACGGTGGCGGACGGTTATTTGAGCGTCTTTACGCGCTGGGGGCGGCAGGCCGGCTTGCTGGACCCGGCGCGGTTCCCCAGGCTGAACGATCATCTGGACCGGATGCAGGCCCGACCGGCCGTTCAGCGCGTGCTGGCGGCCGAAGGATTGTCCGCCGTCTGACGATCCGGCGGCCGAGAGCGGGGCTGGGGCGGTCCGCCGCTCTTTGGCGCGCAAGGCCCCTGCGGGTTTCTGTTATGACGAGACTGTCATCGGGGCTTGTATTCCCGTTTTCTTACAGGCAAACCCGCCGTCGGTAGGCGTGGCGAAGATCAGGAACTGTCCGGCGTGGGGATGTCGGGGCAGTTGGGGCGTCGCCAGGTCGACTGCGAACACTGAAGACGCCCTGGCCAGCTAACAACGGTATCGATTCCCATGAGTTTTTCCCTTTTCGGCGCGATTTCGAATGACATCGCGATGGACCTGGGCACCGCCAACACCCTGATCTACATGAAGGGCAAGGGCATCGTCCTGAACGAGCCTTCCGTCGTGGCGCTGAGAAACGTCGGCGGCCGCAAGGTGGTCCACGCCGTAGGGATAGAGGCCAAACAGATGCTGGGCCGCACGCCGGGCCACATGGAAGCCATCCGCCCGATGCGCGACGGCGTCATCGCCGACTTCGAAGTCGCCGAAGAGATGATCAAGCACTTCATCCGCAAGGTGCATAACCGCAAGGGTTTCGTGAACCCCAAGATCATCGTCTGCGTGCCGTCCGGCGCCACGGCGGTCGAGCGCCGCGCGATCAACGACAGCTGCCTGAACGCCTCGGCCCGCCGCGTGGGTCTGATCGACGAGCCGATGGCCGCCGCGATCGGCGCCGGCCTGCCGATCCACGAGCCGACCGGCTCGATGGTCGTCGACATCGGCGGCGGCACGACGGAAGTCGCCGTCCTGTCGCTGTCGGGCATCGTCTATTCGCGTTCGGTTCGCGTCGGCGGCGACAAGATGGACGACAGCATCATCAGCTATATGCGTCGCAACCATAACCTTCTGATCGGCGAAACGACCGCCGAACGCATCAAGAAGGACATCGGCACCGCCCGCATCCCGGCCGACGGCGAAGGTCTGTCGATCGAGGTCAAGGGCCGCGACCTGATGCAGGGCGTGCCGCGCGAAGTCCGTATCTCGGAGCGTCAGGCCGCCGAAGCCCTGGCCGAGCCGGTCACCCAGATCATCGAGGCCGTGAAGGTCGCGCTGGAAGCCACGCCGCCGGAACTGGCCGCCGACATCGCCGACAAGGGCATCATGCTGACGGGCGGCGGCGCCCTGCTGCGCGGTCTGGACGTTGAAATCCGCGACCACACCGGCCTGCCGGTCTCGGTGGCGGACGATCCGCTGTCGTGCGTGGCCATCGGCTGTGGCCGCGTGCTGGAACATCCGCGCTGGATGAAGGGCGTGCTCGACTCCGCGCTCTGATCGCGTCGTTCGATCCCTTGGCGGCCGGGTGGAAGCTTGGCCGCAAATCCTTGCCCCGCCTGCACGATCTCGGTTCCATTCCGGCCTTGATTTTGCGATAGGCAGGGCGTGCGGCGGGTGGCGTCCCGCCGATTCCAATCCTTTTGAGTGAAAGGTCGCCCGTGGCGTTTCGCGACGGACCTTTTGAGAACATCAAGGTGCCGCTGGTCTGGACCGCCGCGGTGGTCGCAGTCGTGGCCATCGTCGCGGCTGTCGTTCTGTTGCTGGGCGACCGGCCGACGGCAGAGGGCGGCTCCAGCGTCGGCGCGGCGCGCGGCGGGTTCGAAACGGCGGCCGGGCCGGTCG
>NZ_DALZQC010000115.1:0-9634 GCF_032017145.1 Brevundimonas sp. | reverse complement strand
AACGCCCTCGCGGTGCGGCGCGCGGTTGCGCCCGCCACGACCGCCACGGCCGCCTTCGTTGCGCTCGCCGCCTTCACGTTCCGGCATCGTCGCCTTCTTGGCCACGCCCGCCGACATGATGGAGGCGTCCAGAGCTGCCAGTTGCTTGTCGTTGCGACGGTCGGCGGCCGGGATCTTCTGGCGCGTGACCTTTTCGATGTCGCGCAGCAGCTTCATCTCGTCGCCCGCCACGAAGCTGACGGCCGTGCCGTCCTTGCCCGCGCGGGCCGTGCGGCCGATGCGGTGGACGTAGGATTCCGGCACGTGCGGCAGTTCGAAGTTCACGACGTGCGAGACGCCGTCCACGTCGATGCCGCGCGCGGCGATGTCAGTGGCGACCAGCACCCGCAGCTTGCCCTTCTTGAAGGCTTCCAGCGTGCGTTCACGTTGCGGCTGGGACTTGTTGCCATGGATCGCGCCGGCTTCGACGCCGCCGGTTTCCAGATAGGCCGCAACCTTGTCGGCGCCGTGCTTGGTCTTGGTGAAGACCAGGCAGCGCTTGTATTCCGGGTCGCTGAACATCTCGGTCAGCAGGGCGCGCTTCTTGCCCTGTTCGATATAGACGACCGACTGGCTGATGCGCTGGACGGTGGTGGATTGCGGCGTGACCTGGACCTTGACCGGGTCCTTCAGCAGTTCGCCCGCCAGCTTGCCGATCTCGGACGGCATGGTCGCCGAGAAGAACAGGTTCTGGCGCTTGGCTGGAATGCGGCTGACGATCTGACGGATCGGCTTGATGAAGCCCAGGTCCAGCATCTGGTCGGCCTCGTCCAGCACGAAGATCTCGGTCGAGGACAGGTCCAGGTTCTTCTGCTGGATGTGGTCCAGCAGGCGGCCGGGCGCGGCGATCAGGATGTCCAGACCCTGTTGCAGGGCGCGCTCCTGGGCGCCGTATTTCACGCCGCCGAAGATTACGGCGACCCGGAAGCCCAGGTGCGCGCCGTAAGCCTTGAAGCTGTCGCCGATCTGGGTGGCCAGCTCGCGCGTGGGGCTCAGGACCAGCACGCGCGTCGTGCGCGGCACGGGCGGGGTGCGGTTCTCAGCCAGACGATGCAGGATCGGCAGGGCGAAGGCGGCCGTCTTGCCGGTGCCGGTCTGGGCGATGCCCAACAGGTCCTTGCCGGCCATGACGTCGGGGATGGATTTCTCCTGGATCGGCGTGGGCTTGGTATAGCCGGTCGCGGCCAGGGCCTGGAGAAGGGCCTTGTTCAGGCCCATGGATTCGAAGGTGATGCTCACAGCAATGTCTTTCGCGTGCGGCAGAGCGCTTTCAGCCATGGCATGACGCCGTCGGGCCGCGCACCGCCAGTCCCGACGGAGCCTCGGAGAGGAGACCTGCGGGGTGGATCGGGCGCCGCCCCGCGTGTCCGGGCAGCGAATGGATATGAGGGGCCGGCGGCTGCTACAGTCAGGTCCGAAACGGACCCACACGCGCTGGAGACGCCGGAGATCGCGAGTGTGCGATGCGGCGCAAATGGGCGCTTATCGCCGATAAGTCAACCCGCCGCCCCGTTCAGGCGAGCCACCGCCGCGCCGCCTCGGGCAGGCCGTCGGGCAGGCCCAGCGCCTCGCGCCACGCCTCGGGCTCCAGCCGCGCCATCTCCCGATCCAGCCAGGGCAGGGGCTTCAACGTGCCGTCCGCCTCCGCGTCCTGCACGCCCAGGACTTCCCCCAGGCCCGCGCCCTGGCGGCCTTGGCCGAGACCTATCGCAAACTGGCCGACGGCGACGGGCGCGGACGCGCCGCCCGCCTGACGCTCAAGACCGCGCCCCTGCAACTGGTCTTCGACATCCTGACCAACCCCGACGAGGCCGAGCGTCGCTTCGCCATGAACACCAGCGACAAGAGCGACTGGGAACTGCGCGGCCACTACTGGCGGGAAAGGCAGAAGCTGGAGCGCGTCAACAATGAATGGGGCCACGCCCAACTGGCCCGCCGCGTCCAGCTGGACCGCCGCATCGCCGCGCTTGAGGCCCAGTTGCGCGAAGCCGGCCTCGACCCCGTCATCGAGCGCGAACGCGACCGCCGCATCTCCCAGGGCCTCGACCTCTACGTCGGCCGCCCGTGCGGGATCATCTCGCTGGAGGAATGGGAGAAGACGCTGGATGATTTGTGAGGGCTGATCCTTCTTCCCTTGCGGGAGAAGGTGGACCGCAGCGGCGGGTTAGGGGCTGGTTCAGCATCGGCAATCTGAACCGATGGACCCAGCGAAGATTATCCTCGAATCCGCTTCGCTCGAATGCAGGTGCCGGTCAGTTCGCCAGTGTGGCTATCCACATATGAGATTTCGAGAACCTTCGAATCATCAGGCGACCATCTGCAAACCGCAGTGTGTGTGTCGTCGATTGCGATGCTGTCCAATACTTGAACTCTGAACGGCTTGCCTTCAGCCAGTCCGATGACTTGGAGGATTTGGCAAGGTTGCCTGGTTCTTACTGAGCGGATGAATACCGGAAACCACTCTCTCCGCCATTTTGCTCGCGCTAGGCGAATAGGACGTTCGGGCACCTGTTTCTCACAGTTGTGCTTCAAGAATGATCCATCGCCGGCCGCGAGGAACCTTCCGCCTCGTGGAACGGGGACATAGAAAATGGGAAGTCCGCATTTGGGGCAACGCCGGGATCGTCTTTCAATCTGGGGCGGTCGTTCGCGCGCCGGTGCTAAATCGCCAAACAGAGATGCGTGCTCGACACGCCTAGGCGGTTGAGTGCCTGCGTGTCCCCCTCGAAAATTGCAGTCGCAATCTGGTGGATGGTTGAAACCATTGCAGGCCATCGCTGCCTCCGGCGCTGACGCGGTTTAAGATTAGTCCTGCCGTGCAGCGCCAATGCCAGCGCCGATGATGAGGCCAATCAGCGCCAGCGCGAACCAGCGAGTGATGACAGTGGTCGGCTGCGTCACAATCTCGTTGGCTAAGTCAATTTCCGACAGGAACGTAAATAGAGTGACCATGCCGGGAACGAAGATTGCTCCCAGAATTGCTTGACGTTGAATCCACTCTCGTTTCGACATCTCAACTACCTTTAGAAAAATGGACGGCCACGGTTCGATGACCGCCCTAAGTGAGTTCTTCGCTTGTCATTTAGCCGCGCGGCGGGAAGTCGTCGTTGCCGTAGCTGTCGCGTTCGCGGATCTGACCGTTGCGTCCGTGAATCAGTAGTTCGGATTCCTGATTGCGGGCGATTTCACGAGCCCGGGCGATTGCGGCGCTTTGGGTCTCGTAGACAGCCGTGGCCTTTTGGCCGCCAGCGCTTTTGACGGCCCAGCCATTGGCGTGAGGCACGACGTGTTGATTTCTTGAAGTCATATCGAGGTTTCCAGGCGCGAAAAGCCGCGCACCGCCTAAGTGCCCTCGATTCGCCGGAACGTCAACATTCCGAACAACTCAATGTCAGCATAGATGACATAACAAGCCGAAGGTCAGTCACGTTGACATTTATTAGGGAAGTCCATAGCTTTCGGGATCATGAAGAATCAGCAGCCTGCAAGTTTTTATGTCCTGCTGGGTCAACGAATTCGCAAATACCGCGAAGCTCGCGGGCTCACTCAGGAAGCTTTGGCCGAGAAGATAAACTTGGGTCGGACTTCAGTGACAAACATCGAAAAAGGCAATCAGCAAGTATTGGCGCATCAGCTGGCCATGTTTGTTGATGCTTTACAGGTGGACATCGATCTTCTCATGCCGTCTGGAGCAAGTATTGACGGCGATAAGGTCGTTAGCCTTATGCCTGATGAGGCGGACGAGCGCGAGCGTGATTGGGTTCGAGCACTAACGGGGCCGCAGCGCTGATGGCATTATCATCTACAAAAATTCGCCCTGTGGTCGCGAAACTGCTGGAGACACACAACGTAGTTTCGCCTGCTGTCCCTGTGGAGCGGATAGCGAAGCGTGAGGGAGTGATCCTAAAGTATCAGCCGTTCGAGGGTGAGTTGGCTGGCATGTTGGTAAATACAGGGGATCAGGTTGTCATTGGGGTTAACTCTCACCACCATGTTAACCGGCAAAGATTTACTATTGCTCATGAGTTAGGACATTATAAGCTTCACAGCAAAACGATGACAGGTGTCCATATTGATAGAGCGTTTAAGGTTCACCGACGGGATCAAGTCTCTACCCTTGCCATCGATGACAACGAAATAGAGGCAAATAGATTTGCGGCCGAGCTATTAATGCCGAAGTCAATGATAATGCATGATATCGAGCAGATGTTCGATATCGAAGATGCGCATGAACTCAGGGTGCTTGCGAAGAAGTATGAAGTTAGCCCCCTAGCTATGGCAAACCGAGTTAGTAACTTGCTACATCTACATAAAGTTTGGGGATAAGGGTGGGCGGGACTTCTTCTCCTACAGTCGCCCCTTCCTGAACCGCTCCTGCGCTTCCGCCGCCGCCTCGGCGCGCCAGCGTTTCGGCGCGGACTTGTCGACGGCTTCGCCGGCGCCGGTCAGGGCTTCGTTGGCGAACTCCAGGTCCATCAGCTTCATGCGCTTGATCTCGTCGCGCAGGCGGGCGGCTTCCTCGAACTCCAGGTTGGAGGCGGCCTCTCGCATGCGGCCTTCCAGATCGCGCAGGGCGGCCTGGAAGTTGGAGCCGACGAAGGGTTTGGAGGCCTCGGCCACGCCCGGCCGGGTCAGGCGGTCCAGTTCGCGCGACTCATAGGGGCTGTCCATGATCTCCTTGATGTCGCGCTTGACGCTTTCGGGCGTGATGCCGTGTTCGGTGTTGTAGGCGACCTGGCGTTCACGGCGGCGGTCCGTCTCGGCGATGGCGCGCTCCATCGAGCCGGTCATGCGGTCGGCGTACAGGATGACGCGGCCGTCCACGTTGCGCGCGGCGCGGCCGATGGTCTGGATCAGGCTGGTCTCTGAGCGCAGGAAGCCCTCCTTGTCCGCGTCCAGAATGGCGACCAGGCCGCATTCTGGGATGTCCAGCCCCTCGCGCAGCAGGTTGATGCCGATCAGGCAGTCGAACGTGCCCAGCCGCAGGTCGCGCAGGATCTCGATCCGCTCCAGCGTATCGACGTCGGAGTGCATGTAGCGGACGCGCACCCCCTGTTCGTGCATATATTCGGTCAGGTCCTCGGCCATCTTCTTGGTCAGGGTCGTGACCAGGCTGCGATAGCCGCGCGCCGTGGTGGCCTTGACCTCGTCGATGACGTCGTCGACCTGGTTGCGGGTCTTGCCGCTGACCGGGCGGATCTCGACCGGCGGGTCGATCAGGCCGGTGGGGCGGATCACCTGCTCCACGAAGACGCCGCCGGCGCGGTCCATCTCCCACGGGCCGGGGGTGGCGCTGACGTGGACCGTCTGGGGCCGCATGGCGTCCCATTCCTCGAACTTCAGCGGGCGGTTGTCGATGCAGGAGGGCAGGCGGAAGCCGTATTCCGCCAGCGTCGACTTGCGGCGATAGTCGCCTCGGAACATGCCGTTGATCTGGCCGATGGTGACGTGGCTTTCGTCCACGAACAGCAGGGCGTTGTCGGGGATGTATTCGAAGAAGGTGGGCGGCGGTTCGCCCGGCGCGCGGCCGGTCAGCCAGCGGCTGTAGTTCTCGATGCCGGCGCAGGAGCCGGTGGCCTCCATCATCTCCAGGTCGAAGCGGGTGCGTTGCTCCAGGCGCTGGGCCTCCAGCAGCTTGCCGTTCTCGACCATCCAGTCCAGCGTCTCCTTCAACTCCGCCTTGATGCCGTTGGTGGCCTGGTTCAGCGTCGGGCGCGGGGTGACATAGTGGCTGGCGGCATAGACGGTGATCTCGTTCAGGTCGGCGGTCTTCTTGCCCGTCAGGGGATCGAACTCCTGGATCGCCTCCAGCTCGTCCCCGAACAGGCTGATGCGCCAGGCCCGGTCCTCCAGGTGGACCGGGAAGATCTCGATCACATCCCCGCGCTTCCTGAACATGCCCCGGTCGAAATGCACGTCGTTGCGCTTGTACTGCAACGCGATCAGATCCGCCCGCAGCTTCGCCTCGTCGATCTGGTCCCCCACCTTCAGCGTGAAGGTCATGGCGGTATAGGTCTCAACCGACCCGATCCCGTAGATGCAGCTGACCGACGCCACCACGATCACATCGTCCCGCTCCAGTATCGCCCGCGTCGCCGAGTGGCGCATCCGATCGATCTGCTCGTTTATGCTTGAGTCCTTCTCGATGTAGGTGTCCGTGCGTGGAACATAGGCTTCAGGCTGATAGTAGTCGTAGTAACTTACAAAGTATTCGACTGCATTGTCCGGGAAGAAGGCCTTGAACTCAGAGTAGAGCTGCGCCGCGAGGGTCTTGTTCGGCGCCAGGATCAGGGCCGGGCGCTGCGTCTGTTCGATGACCTTGGCCATGGTGAAGGTCTTGCCCGAGCCGGTGACGCCCAGCAGCACCTGATCCCGGTCGCCGGCGTCGGCCTGGGCGACCAGTTCGGCGATGGCGGCAGGCTGGTCCCCGGCGGGGGTGTATTTGGTCTCCAGTCGGAACCTGCCGCCCTTCTTGGTCCCCTCGCGCGAGGGGCGGTGCGGCACCCAGTCGGCGGGGGCGGCGACCGGCTCCTCCGGCGTCAGGCGCGGGCCGGTCACGGGCGCGAACATCGGCATCTTTCCGGTATCGCGGATGAAGGCGGCCGACGCCTCCTGCACGCCCGGATTAGGGACGTGAACGGGTTTGGCGGGCTTGGCGGCGGCGGGCTTCGGCGTCGAAGAACGGTTCATGAACAGAACTTAGTGCGTGAGGGCGTGTCTCGCCATAGCGCGCCGCAGCGCGGGCGGTTTCGCCAGGAGACCGACTTGACTCCATCGTACAGTATGTCTCATACACTGTGTGACGCACACTATGTGACGCACGGAGGCTTTGGATTGAGCCAGAACGAAGATGCGCTGCTGTTCGAGAGCCTTCGGTTGGAGCTGCGGCGGGGGTCGCTGATCCTGGCTGTGCTGGCCAGCCTGAGGCGAGAGCAATACGGCTATTCGCTGCGGGTCGCCCTAGGCGAGGCAGGGATCGAGATGGAGGAAAGCACCCTCTATCCGCTGCTGCGCAGGCTGGAGAGCCAGGGGCTGCTCGACAGCGAATGGCGCGAGGAGGAACGGCGAAAGAAGCGGTTCTACCGCCTGTCGACGCGCGGCGAGACGATGCTGAAGCGACTGGCTGTGGAATGGCGGGGCCTGTCGGCCTCGCTGGAGGCGATGCTGTGAAAAACGGGACTGAAGGAGGGGCCGATATGGACCTGGTGGAACGCTATCTGAACGCCGTGGCGGCGCAGCTGCCCAAGGCCGTTCGGGAAGACATAGTCGCCGAGCTGCGCGACGAGATCATGGGGCGGCTGGAGGCGCTGGAGGCGCGGCTGGGGCGGCCGGCGACCGACGAAGAGGTCGAGGGGCTGTTGCGCGAGGTCGGTCATCCGCTGAGCGTCGCCGCACGCTATCGCCCAGGGCCCCAAGCGCTGATCGGGCCGACGCTTTATCCGTGGTGGCTGTTCGGGGCCAAGGTCGGGCTGGTGGTCATGGCCGGCGTCACCCTGGTCGGGTTGGCGGTGCGGGTGTTGGTCGGCGACATCCATGTGGGGCAGGCCGTCGGCCAGGCCTTCGCCAGCCTGTTCAGCGGCGCCGTCACCGTGGTCGGCCTTCTGACCATCGCCGGGTTCATTCTTGAACGGCAGGAGAAGAAGCCGGACTTCATCGCCAAATGGCGGGTCAAGGATCTGGGCGTGTTCGAACTGGGCGGCGACTTCGACGCCGAGCGCTGGACCAGCGAACGGATCGCCAAGGGCGAGTGGTTCAGCAGGGGGCGCGAACGCCCGTCGAAATCGGGCCGCGAGGTGCGCAAGGGTGCCCAGATGTCGCCGGTCGCCCGCGCTGCGGCCAGCGCCATCGGCTGGTCGGTCATGTTGTTGTGGTGGACCGGCCTGCTGCAGATCCGCCCGATCCAGCCCGAGGAATGGGCGGGCGTGGTCGACGGCGTGAACTATGGCCGCATCCTAGGTCAGATGTTCGCCGCCGCATACTGGCCCGTCATCCTGTTCGCCGTGTCGGATCGGGTTCGATCTGATGCGGGTGGTCTCGGGCGCGAATGCGCGTCTGACAGCGGCGGGCGACATCCTGTTCGGCCTGGCCGCCGCCTGGGGCGTGCTGTGGATCTGGTTCTGGTCGGCCTTGTCGCCGGTGATCTGGGTTGGAACGGCGACGGCGTTCTTCGAACGAATCCGCACCCTGATCGACCGCTCCGGCGGGCAGGAGGCCAGTCTGGCGACCATATTGATGGTGGTCGTGGTCTGGGCCTTCGCGGTGGAGGTGGCCCGTATCGTGCGGGCGGGTGCGCGCCTGGTGGTCGGAGACGACAAGACCGCTTGACGTCATGTAACCTATAGGTGATATGTAACCTCAGGGTGACTTCAAGAGGTTGCAATGGTGCAAAACGAATCGGACGGCGTGCGGCGGATGACGACGGTACGGGGGCCATGCTGGTGGAGCGGCGTCGCCATGGCCGTCATCGGAGCCATAGGGCTGATCGGCGGGACGGGTTTCGTCCTGCTGAACGGAACGGACGGCGATCAGGCGACGATCGCCGGGGTCGCGGCCGGCATGGGCTTGGGCTTGATCCTGGTGGGCGGGCTGGCGATGTGGTGGGGCCGACCTGGCCGTCCGGTCAATCCGGCCGCCAGCCGCGACGGCGCCCGCCGCGAAAAGCTGCAACGCGAGCGGACGCGCCAGCTGGTGCTGTTTCCTCTGGTCCTGCTTCTGTTCATGTTCCAGGCGCAGATGGGGATGCAGGGGGTGCTGGGCGGCGATCACAACGCGGGCGCCTATGTGCAGATCCTGCTGCCCATACTGTATGGCTGGCTGATCCCGGTGCTGGTCATGGGCTGGGACCTGCACGCCCGGCGCAACCGGCGCCTGCTGGAGGACGAGTTGACCCAGGTCATGCGGGCGAAGTCGATGATCCTGGCCTTCGTCGTCCTGATGGGCGGGGTGACCGTGGCGCTGGGCCTGGGTCTGTGGCGGGCCGACTATGGGGTGATGGCGCTGCCCTATGTGCTGGCGCTGGGCGGCGCCTCGGCGGGGCTGCGTTTCGCCTGGCTGGACCGCGAGGCCGGTCGCGATGGGTGATCCGCGCCTGGGCTCCAGGCTGAAGGACGTCCGCACCGCCGCCGGCCTGACGCAGCAGGGACTGGCCGACCTGGCCGGGGTGTCGCGCAAGACCATCAATACGGTCGAGAACGGCGTCTTCATTCCCTCCACCCTGCTGGCGCTGGACCTGGCGCGGGCGTTGGAAACCACGGTGGAGGCCCTGTTTTTCCTGAAGGACTGATCGATCCATGTCCGAAAACCGCGAGACATCGCGGGCTGGCGGGGGCATCCTCGACGTCATGGACATGGGGCTGGATCAGGACGCCTGCTGGCGGGCGGTGGTGGCGAGGGACGCCCGTTTCGACGGGCGGTTCTTCACCGGCGTCGTCTCGACCGGCATCTACTGCCGTCCGGTCTGCCCAGCGCGTACGCCCAAGCGAGAGAATGTGGTCTTTCACCCCACGGCGGCGGCGGCCGAGGCGTCGGGCCTTCGGGCCTGTCTGCGCTGCCGGCCCGAAACGGCGCCGGACTTCGCCGGCTGGCGGGGCGAGAC
>NZ_DALZQC010000114.1:0-9689 GCF_032017145.1 Brevundimonas sp. | reverse complement strand
CGCCGCGCTCAGTAGGCCGCGTAGGGCCTGGGCCCTGCCGCCGCGCCGCGCGAAATGTCGGCCGAGGGCGTCAGGGGCGCCGTGCCGCCGTTCAGGCGGGCCTTATAGACCGCCATATTCTCCATCACCCGCATCATATAGTTGCGCGTCTCGGTGAAGGGCGCGCATTCGATGAAATCGATGGTCTTTATCGCATCGCCGCGCGGGTCGCCGCAGCGGGCGATCCACTGGCTGGGACGCGCCGGCCCGGCGTTGTAGCCCACGGTCGCCAGCAGCATGGAGCCGTTGTTGGCCGCCATCAGCTCGCCCAGGTGATAGCTGCCCAGCGTCATATTGTAGTCGGGGTCCCACAGCTGTTCGGCCGAATAGCTCATGCCGAGGCGACGGGCGACGCCCGAGGCGGTGGACGGCAGGAACTGCATCATGCCGCGCGCGTCGGCGCCGGAGCGGGCGCGGGGATCGAAGCTGGATTCCTGGCGGGTGATGGCCTGGGTGAACTCCAGCGGGGCCGCGCCGGCGACCTGGGGCGGGACGCGCACAGGATACATCCGCTCGGGCATGACGAAGCCGCGCTGGCTGGCGGCGCGTCCCACCATCATGGCGGTGAAGCCCTCGCCATAGCCGCGCGACAGGTCCATCAGCAGGGCCAGGTCGTTGATCGTCGGCAGGTCGTTGTCGAGCTGATAGGCGAAGACGCGCAGCAGGCTCATCTCGCCGGTTTCGCCCAGGATGCGGGTGGCGCGCACGATCTCATTGCCTTCGAACCGGGCGATGTCGGCCTGCGACGGGACGGGTTCGCCCGGAAGCTGAAGCGTGGTCATGCCCGCCTTTTCGGCCGCCAGCTGACCGTAGAAGGTCTGCCAGTGCTGGGCGCCGTTGCGATAGTAGCCCAGCGCCGCGTCACGTTCGCCGCGCGCCTCGGCCGCCCGGCCCAGCCAGTAGTAGGCCCGGCCCTGGGTGATGGGGGTGGATGAGGCGGTGCGTAACGCCTCGAAGTGGCGGGCCGCGACCTCGGGCTGGTTCAGCTTGGTCAGGGCGACCCAGCCGGTGAAGAATTCGGCGTCCACCATCCGGTCGCCCGAGGTGAAGCCGTGGCCGTTCATGGCGTCATAGGCGGCGCGCCAGTTGCCTTGCTGCAGGGCGTCCAGGAAATAGTTGCGACGCTCTATCCACAGGGTGTTGTCGCCGGTCGTGTGGGCGGGGGCCGGCGGCAGATTGGCCAGCAGGGCGAAGCCTTCCGACTGGCGGTTCTGCGACCGCAACAGGCGGACGCGCTCCAGCACCACGGCCGGATCGGCCGCCTGGGCGGGCGTGAGATTGGCGATGACGGCGTCAGGGCTGTAGGCCGAGCGAAGGGTCATGACCGTGTTGGCGATGGCGGCGCGATCGGGCGAGACCAGATTGACCATGCTGCGCGTCGCCGGGCCGTGCGGACCGAGCAACAGCATGTTGAGCCGCGCCTCGTGGTCCGCCGGCGTCAGCCATGCGCCCCAGCGGGCCAGGATACGCGATTGCGGCGCGTCGTCGAACGACCGCGTACGCCACCAGTCGCGCACCAGATCACGGGCTTGATCCTGGCGCCCACGCTGCTCGAGCGCCGAGGCATAGGCGATAGCGCCCTCGACCGTCGTCGGCTTGCCGTCCGACATCAGCGACAGGGCCGCGTCGGCGCCTAGGCCGGATCGGTCCAGAACCTTTTCGGCGGCTGCGCGACGTGATTCGCCACGCGGCCAGTTGGCCAGGTCGCTCTGGCCCCGCGCCAGGTCGGCATAGGACAGTTGTTCGCCCGAGGTGTCGATCAGCGCCCATTCGACCAGCTTGCGGGCCGAGGCGTCGCGGATCTGCGACATGGCGGACTGGGCGCCGACGACATCGCGCGCGCGGGCCGCCGCCAGCCCCTGGCGAAACAGCGCCGTGTCCTGATCGTTCAGCACGCGCCCCTGATAGGTGGCGGAATAACCGGGCACGGACGAGGGCGCCGACGCATAGGGCACAGGCTGGGTGGGCAGGACGTCCTGCGGGTTCGGCGCAAGGACGGCGAGGGCCGCCGCCAGACTGGTCGCGATCATGATCTGTCCTGTTCCCATTCAATCCCGGTTGCGGCGGAGCCGCAGGCGACCTAACGTCCCGCGCTCATTGCAAAGGCGATGAACATCCGTCCATCGTCACTCCCCACGCAGGCCAGCTTAGTCTCATGAACGCCCCCTTGTTCAAGGGCGTGATCACCGCCCTGATCACACCACTTCGTGACGGAAACGTGGACGAAGCCGCATTCGCCAAACTGCTCGAGCGTCAGATCGCCGCAGGCGTTCACGGCGTCGTCCCGATGGGCACGACGGGCGAGGGCGCCAGCATGGACCTGGACGAGCACAAGCACGTCATCGAACTGTGCGTACGTCTGGTCGCCGGCCGGGTCAGCGTCATCGCCGGAACCGGATCGCCCTACACC
Source organism: Brevundimonas sp. (assembly GCF_032017145.1). GTDB lineage: Bacteria > Pseudomonadota > Alphaproteobacteria > Caulobacterales > Caulobacteraceae > Brevundimonas. The sequence continues at coordinate 7,240 of NZ_DALZQC010000114.1, read as the reverse complement.
AAGGAAGCCATCGACCTGACCCGCCACGCCAAGACGGTGGGCGCAGACGGCGCCTTGATCGTGACGCCCTACTATATTCGTCCGTCCCAAGCGGGCATGGCGGCCCATTTCGAAGCGATCGCCGACGCGGTGCAACTGCCGATTCTGCTGTACAATGTGCCCGTACGGACGGGGGCCGATCTGGCCAATGAGACCGTCGCGCGCCTGGCGGCCCATCCGAACATCGTCGGCATCAAGGACGCCACGGGCGACATGAGCCGGGTCAGCTGGATGCGCGCCAATATCGCCGGCCAGTTCGATCTGATCTCGGGCGATGATCCCAGCTATCTGGGCTATCACGCCCACGGCGGCGTCGGGCTGATCTCGGTGGCGTCCAATGTCGCGCCCGAGGCCATGGTCGCGCTTCACAACGCCATGACGACCGGCGACTACGCCACGGCGCGGGAATGGCAGGGCCGGTTGATCGGCCTGTGCAAGGCGCTGTTCCTGGACAATTCTCCGTCGCCGACCAAATACGCCTTGGCTAAGTTGGGCCTGTGCGACGAGGAGGCGCGTCTGCCGCTGTCGCCGACGTCGGACGCGGTCAAGCCGATCATCGACCGCGCCATGGCGGATGCGGGCGTCGTCTGATGGCGTCCGAAAAACCGAAAACCAAGGTTCTGGCGGAGAACCGCAGGGCCAGGTTCGACTATTTCCTGGAGGATTTCGTCGAGGCGGGAATCCAACTGCTGGGCACCGAGATCAAGGCGCTGCGCGATGGTCGGGCCAATATCGCCGAAAGCTATGTCTCGCCCGAGGGGCGCGATCTGGTTCTGATCAACGCCGACATTCCGCCGTACAAACAGGCCAATCGCTTCAATCACGAACCGCGTCGTCCGCGCCGGCTGCTGTTGCATCGCAAACAGATCGACCGGATGATCGGCGCCGTCCAGCGCGACGGCCAGACCATCATTCCGGTGCGGCTCTATCTGAACGAGGCGGGCAAGGCGAAGATCGAGATCGCCATGGCCAAGGGCAAGAAGTTGCACGACAAACGGCAGGCCAGCGCGGATCGCGACTGGCAGCGCGACAAGGCCCGTTTGATGCGCGACAAGGGCTGATCCGCCAAGATCAGCCCTCGATCAGAGTGCGGACGCGCGCGAAGATGTCCTCGAACATCTCGGGCGTCAGCCGGCCCGTGTTCGTATTCAGCCGCGAGCAGTGATAGCTGTTCAGGATGATATAGCCGCCCGCTTCGCCCTGCGCCCCATGGCCCGCCGGCATGGCCGAGGCCGGACGTCCGAAAGCCTTTAGGATGTTGCGGCGCGACACGTCACCCAGGGTCACGATCACCTTTAGATTGGGCAGCAGCTTCAGCCTGTCGATCAGGAAGGGGCGGCAGGTGCTCTCTTCGATCGGCAGGGGCTTGTTGCCGGGCGGGGCGCAGCGCACGGCGTTGGTGATCATGCAATCCGTCAGCGTCAGGTCGTCGTCGCCGTTCGGATCGTAATGGCCATGTGCGAACCCCGCCTTCTTCAGCGTGTCGTACAACAGCCAGCCGGCGTGGTCCCCGGTGAAGGGGCGGCCGGTGCGGTTGGCGCCCATGCGTCCCGGCGCCAGGCCGGCGATCAACAGACGCGCATTCGGATCACCGAAGGAGGCGGCAGGACCGTTCCACCAGTCGGGGTTCCGGCGCGCATTCTCCCGGCGGTATTCGACCAGCCGCGGGCACAGCGGGCAGTTGCGGGGCGGCTCGGGCGTCAGGCTCATTGCGCGGCCTTCGGACGGCCGAACTCGGCCATCAGGTCGTTCAGGTCAAGGAAGCCGTCGGCCTGGCGACGCAGTTCGTCGGCGATGTGCGGCGGCTGGGTCTTTTGGGTCGAGATCACCGTGACCCGCACCCCCTTGGCCTGGATCGCCTGGACCACGCGACGGAAATCGCCGTCGCCGGAGAACAGCACGGCGTGGTCGATGTGCGGGGCCAACTCCATCATGTCCACCGCGATTTCGATGTCCATATTGCCCTTGATCCGGCTGTGGCCCGCGCCGTCGGTGAAGCGTTTCACCGGCTTGGTCACGACAGAAAAACCGTTGTAGTCCAGCCAATCGACCAGCGGCTTCACCGGCGAGAACTCTTCGCCCTCGACGATGGCCGTGTAATAGTAGGCGCGGGTCAGGACCGATTTCTCGCGGAACCAGTCCAGCATCCGCCGAAAGTCCATGTCGTGCTGCAGCGCGCGAGCGGCGGAATAGAGGTTGGACCCGTCGATGAAGATCGCCAGGCGGTCGGTGGAATGAAACATGGTCGAAGCCGACAAAAGGAATGAAGAAAATGCCGCCCCGGCGACGCCCCGCGTCGATGTGGGAATCGACGAGACGCTGAACCTGGACCAGGCAGTCATCGTTGCGCTGGGCTGTAATGACAAGGGGGCGTGGGCGTCTTGCCGAGAGGCGTTGGAGGCGGCGGTGGCGCGGTTCCGCAGCGAGGGGATCGATGTCGTCGCGCGTTCCAGCTGGTGGTCGTCCCTGGCCTGGCCCGACGCCTCCGATCCGCCGTTCCTGAACGGGGTGGCCGTGGTGCGAACCGACCACGACCCGCACGCCCTGATGGCGACCCTGGGCCGGATCGAAGACGCCTTCGGCCGTCGGCGTTCTGTCCGCAACGCCCCGCGCACGCTGGATCTCGACCTGATCGCCTACGGTCGGCTGGGGGGCGATCTGGACGGGTTGATTCTTCCTCATCCCCGCGCGGCCGAGCGACGGTTCGTTATGGGGCCGCTATCTGAAATAGCGCCCCATTGGGTGCATCCGACTGTTGGAAGAAAAGCCCTTGATCTGGCCGCCGCGGCTTCGGTCGGGTCGGACGCGCGACCGATGACATGAGCCGGGCAGGGCGACTGCGCCCAACTTCCGCCCCTGTGGCGTTGCAAAAAGCAGTCTCCATCTGTATTTGACGCGGTTATCCCCCGCGTTCGAGGAAATTCATGGCCCGCGTCACCGTCGAAGACTGCATCGAGAAGGTTCCGAACCGCTTTGGCCTGGTGCTGATGGCCGGCCACCGCGCCCGCAGCATCGCCAACGGCGCCGCCCTGACCATCGACCGCGACAACGACAAGAACCCGGTCGTCGCCCTGCGCGAGATCGCCGACGACACTGTCGTGCCGGACGAGCTGCGCGAGACCATCATCACCACGCTGCAGCGCGTCGACGAGCGTACGGAAGCCGAGGACGAGGCGGAAACGGTCGCCCTGCTGGCGGAACCGCAGCACATGAACATGGCCGAGGCCGAGCTGATCCGCGCGCTGCAAAGCGACCGCGACGGCGGCCAGGAGGAGCGGTACTGACGCCCGAGGGAGCCCCTGGCGTCACTATCCTGCCGGCGAGGACCGACGCGGTTCCGCCGGCGCCCCAAGCTGCAAACAAAAACGAACCCCAGACCGCGCCCGCCGATCCGGCGCCGCAGCCGAAACGCGCGCCCATTCTGCGTCAGTTCGAGCTGATAGAGGCCGTCAAGGCCTATGACCCCACCGCCGACGAAGCGCTGCTGAACCGCGCCTATGTCTATGCGATGAAGATGCACGGCTCGCAGCTGCGGGCCTCGGGCGATCCCTATTTCGCCCACCCGATCCAGGTCGCGGGCATACTGACCGACTACAAGCTCGACACCGCCACCATCGTCACCGCCCTGCTGCATGACGTGGTGGAAGACACCTCCGCGACGCGCGACGACATCGCGGGGATGTTCGGCGAGGAAGTCGCGGTCCTGGTCGAGGGCGTCACCAAGCTGTCGCGGCTGGAGCTTCAGGCCGAGCATACGCGCCAGGCCGAAAACCTGCGCAAATTCATCCTGGCCATCAGCCGAGACGTGCGGGTGCTGCTGGTCAAGCTGGCTGACCGTCTGCACAATATGCGGACGCTCCAGTACGTGAAGCCTGAGAAGCGCGAACGGATCAGCCGCGAGACGCTGGAGGTCTATGCGCCGCTGGGCCGGTCCATCGGCATCCACTCGATCGCATCCGAGTTGGAGGAACTGGCCTTCACCCATCTGAACCCGACCGCCAAGACCGCCATCGAGCGGCGGCTGGAGGCGCTGAAGCTGGAGCATGGTCGCGCCATCGAAGGCGTGGCGGGGGAGGTCGAGCGGGTGCTGTCCGAGGCCGGGCTGAAGGCCAAGGTCTATGGCCGGCAAAAGACGCCCTATTCGATCTGGCGCAAGCTGCAGAGGAAGTCGGTCGGCTTTTCGTCCCTGTCCGACATCTACGGTTTCCGCGTCATCGTGGAGGCCGAGGACGACTGTTACCGCGCGCTGGGCGTCATCCACCGCGAATGGCCGATGGTGCCGGAACGGTTCAAGGACTTCATCTCGACGCCGAAGTCGAACAACTATCGCTCGCTGCACACCACGGTCGTCGGCCCGCGCGGCCTGCGGATCGAGATGCAGATTCGCACGGAGGAGATGGACCGCGTCGCCGAGGATGGGGTCGCCGCCCACTGGCGCTACAAGAACCAGTCCTATGGTTTCGACCGCGAAGCGATGGAGCAGGGCGGCGGTCGCGACCCGTTGCAGAACCTGCGCCACCTGGTTCAGGTGATCGAACACGGCGAAGGCGGCGAGGACTGGGTCGAACACGCCAAGCTGGAAATGTATCTGGATCAGGTGTTCGTCTTCACCCCGAAGGGGCAGTTGGTCACCTTGCCGCGCGGGGGGATGCCGCTGGACTTCGCCTACGCCGTCCACACCGAGGTCGGCGACACCGCCGTCGGGGTCAAGGTCAACGGCGAGTTGAAGCCGATGCGTACGCCGCTTCAGAACGGCGACGTGGTGGAGATCATTCGCGGCTCCAAGCGCGAAGTGCCCGCCGACTGGCGCAGCCTGACCGTGACCGGCCGGGCACGGTCCGCCATCCGTCGCCACATCCGCACCTCCGAGCGCGAGGAGTTCATAAAGCTGGGCCGGGTCGCCCTGGATCAGACCCTGGCGCGCATCGAAAAGTCGCTGGCCGACGTGTCGCTGAAGCCGGTGCTGGAAACCTTGGCCACAGCCAGTGAGGACGATCTTTTCGAGGGACTGGGGCGCGGGCGTCTGTCGCCGACCGCGACGGCCGAGATTCTGTTCCCGGCGCTGAAGGGACGGCTGAAGGCCGGGCCTGAGAAACAGCGGATCGAGGGCGACAAGGCGCGTCTGTTCGTGCGCGGCGGCGGTCTGACGCCCGGCGTGTCGGTCCATTTCGGCCAATGCTGCACCCCGGTGCCGGGCGACCGAATCGTGGGCATTCTGGAGCCGGAAGCCGGGCTGACGGTGCATACGATCGACTGCCAGACCCTGGCCGCCTTCGCCGATGACGATTCGGTCTGGCACGACCTGCAGTGGACGCCCCAGGCCGAGACGGATGCGGTGGCCGCCGCCCGCATCCGCGCGACGATCCGCAATGCGCCGGGCGTGCTGGGCCAGGTGACCACCCTGATCGGGGAGGCCGGCGGCAATATCATCAACCTGTCGATGGCGCACCGTCAGCAAGACTTCTTCGACGTGGATGTGGATGTCGAGGTCGAGGACGCCAAGCACGCGACCATGATCATCGCGGCGCTGCGGGCCAATCCGTCCGTCGATTCCGTAGAACGCGCGCGGGGCGAATGACCGAAACGACCAAGCCGAACGGTGCCCAGATGGCGTCGCCGTCCTATCGCATGGCGGCGATGGATCAGGATTTCCTGATGGGCGATTCCATGCGCGGCGTCCGGTTCCTGATGGAATACGCCAAGGCCGAAGAGGCGCTGAGGGCCTGGGGCGTGCGCTCCACCATCGTCGTCTTCGGCAGCGCCCGCATCCGCGAAGGTCATCGCTGGTATGAACAGGCGCGGGCCTTTGGGCGGCTGGCGTCCGAACGGGGCGGCGCGTTTCGGGGATCGGTCGGCGAACCGCGCGACAACGTCATCGCCACCGGCGGCGGGCCAGGCATCATGGAGGCGGCCAATCGCGGGGCGCTCGACGCCGGTGCGCCGTCGGTGGGCTTCAACATCACCCTGCCGCACGAGCAGGAGCCGAACGCCTATTCCACGCCCGAACTGACCTTCCTGTTCCACTATTTCGCGATGCGGAAGATGCATCTGGCCATGCGCGCCAATGCCCTGGTGGTGTTTCCGGGCGGCTTCGGCACCTTCGACGAAATGTTCGAAATCCTGACCATGCGCCAGACGGGCAAGGCGCCGCCGGTTCCCGTCGTTCTGGTAGATAAGGCCTATTGGACGTCGGTGATCGGTTTCGACGCCCTTATCGAACACGGGATGATCGCGGCGTCGGATATGGACCTGATCGGTTTCGCCGAGGATGCCGAGGGTGTCTGGGCCGAACTCCTGGCGCGCGGTCTGCGGCCGAACGAAAACATCGACTGAAGCGCAGCCGGAGGGTTCATCCGCGCGCGATCCGGGTCTAGAACGCGGTCATGAACACCCAAGACGTCCTCAACGAATTCCGTGACGCTGGCGCCCTGCGCGAAGGCCATTTCGTCCTGTCTTCCGGCCTGCACAGCCCGGTCTTCCTGCAGAAGAACCTGGTCTTCATGGACGGCGCGCGCTGCGAACGACTGTGCAAGGCCCTGGCCGAGAAGATTGTGGCCACGGTCGGCCCGGTGGACGTCGCGATCTCTCCCGCCGTGGGCGGCATCATTCCCGGCTATGAGACGGCCAAACATCTGAATGTCCGTTCGATGTATGTCGAGCGTGAGGGCGGCGCCTTCAAACTGCGTCGCGGGTTTTCGGTCGAGCCGGGCGAGAAGGTCGTCATGGTCGAGGACATCGTCACGACCGGCCTGTCGTCGCGCGAATGCATCGCCGCCATCCAGGCGGCTGGGGGCGAGGTGATCGCGGCGGCCTGTATCGTCGACCGCTCGGGCGGAAAGGCTGATGTCGGCGTGCCGCTGATCGCCCTGGCCTCGCTGGACGTGCCGGCCTATCCGGCCGACGCCCTGCCGCCGGAACTGGCCGCCCTGCCGGTGGAAGATCCCGGCAGCCGGCGTTTGTCGAAGTGAATTCCTCTTTCCGCTCATCCCGGCGAAAGCCGGGACCCAGCACTTTGGGCGATGTGCGGAACCTAGAGGCGCAGGCTGTCGGCCAGCGCATGGTGGTGCAAAAGAACTGGGTCTCGGCTTTCGCCGGGATGAGTGGGAGCTGAGATGACCCAGCGCGTTCGCCTCGGTATCAACATCGACCACGTCGCCACCGTGCGGAACGCGCGCGGCGGGGCGCATCCCGATCCCGCCCG
>NZ_DALZQC010000113.1:0-9913 GCF_032017145.1 Brevundimonas sp. | reverse complement strand
TTCAGGCGGACCGCAAGTCGCCGCTGCGGGGGCCGCTCCAATGACCGACCGCAACCTGAACGCCGGGCGGGCCACCGGCGACGGCCGCGAACCCGCCGTCGCCCCGCCGCCGCCCGCGCCCCGTTCCGACGACCGCGCCTGGGCCCTGGGTTTCCTGCGCCTGATCCAGGCCCGCGACGACAGGAGCCGCCGATGCGCATGACCGTCCTGTCCGTCACCGTCGCCGTCCAGCATGGCGACACGATGAAGTCGGTCGAGATCGCCGGCGCCTTCGACCCCGTCCTGAACGCCGCCCACGCCCGTTCCGTCGGCGCAGCCATCGGCGTCATGGTGTCCGACAACCTGGAACGCCGCATCCGCTTCGGCGAAGACCTGGCGAGGGCGGCATGAAGACCGACAACCCTGCATTCGCGCCGGTGGACCTGCTGACGGCGGACCTTGAGATCGACAGCAGCATCTACAAAGGCTTCGCGGCTGCGATCATGGTGAAGGGGCAACCGCGCATGATCGCCCTGTGCCGGGAATACGCGGACGCGGTGCAGTTGATGGCTATCATCGACGCCAGCCGCCCCCCAGCCGCCGATACCGACAGGGTGCGGATCGCAGTGGAGGCGTTGGAGCGCATCCTCAGAAGTCACCGGGCATCAGTTTACCCGTCCGAGTTTGAGTATGTGCGCCAAGCCCTCGCCGCCCTGAAATCGACGGCCGCACAGGAAAGGGGCGCGCCATGACCGCGCTCGCCTTCCACGCTGTCGAGGCCGGGCCGCGCGGCCGCTTCTACACTGGCCAGCAGGCCGCAGCCGCCGTCGGCCTCAGTCACGAACGCTTCCGCAAGGTGCGGCTGGCCTGGACCCGCGACCGCGACTTCCCGGCCGAAATCAACGAGCCGGGCGAGCCGGTCCGCTACCTCGCGGACGCCGTGGACCGCTGGGTCGAGCGCCGCAGCCGCCGCGTCCATCCGGTCGCGGACACTCCGCCACAGGTCCGCAGGCTGGACGCCGCCAGCGCCGCCGGCCCGGTATCGTCAGGGGCTGCACGCCGGGGCCGCGCCTCGCTGCGCGCCATCCGGGGGGACTTGCATTGATCGACTTCCTGCCGTTCCGCCGCCGCTCGCGGCCCCAGCTGCTGAACGAACGCGGCCAGGGCCTGGCCCTGCTGATGTTCGCCCTGGCGGTGCTGTTCCTGGTCGTGCTTGTGGCCAAGGGGCGGTTGTGATGGGCTGGCTGTTCGGCTGGGCGCACGCCCTGGTCCTGGGCGCCCTGCATCGAAAGGCCCTGTTGCATGACTGACGTCTTTATCGCCGAGGTCCGCCGCTCGCTCCGCGCCTCCCTATTTACCCGTCTGCGTCCTTACGGCCTGTCGCAGGACGAGGTGACGCGACTGGTCGCCAGCGCCACCGACAACGCCATGAAGACCGCCGCCATTCCCGATCTGGCCGTCGCCGCGTCGCTCTCCGGCCCCGTGGCTGACGCGCTGCGAACCGCCGCGCCCGACAGCCCCGCGCTCAAGACCTATGACGCCGCCCGCAAGGGCCTGCCTGACGGTGTGCGCGAACTGGCCGAACGCGCCCCGGAGGCCACCTGACATGCCCAGGAAGCCCGCCAGACCGACCCGCCGCCAGCGTCCGCACGGCGTCCTGCCCGCCGGCTTCACCTGGCGGGACGGCCGCCCCCGCTGGATCCCGTCGCCCACCCGCCGCGACCAAGGCTGGAAGCCGACCGATCTGGCGACGCATGAACGCGGCGCCAAGGTCTGGATGACGCAAGGGACCGCCATCGACCGGTGCAAGGCGATCAACGCCGCCGTCGCCGCCTGGACGCTGCGCGGCGAGCTTGTGCCCGCCGACATGGCCGCCTTCGCCCCGGCCGGCGCGCTGGACGCCTCGCGTCCGTCCCCGTCGCAGCAGAAATCGCGCCGCGCCATCGGCGCCCTGGCCGACGCCTGGCTGGCGTCGGACAAGTTCACCCTGCCGCGCGGCAAGGGCGGCCTGGCAGACAGCACCAAGACCGACTACCGCTCCAAGCTGAACCGCCTGTTCGTCGCCCTGGTCGAGGACGAGAACAGCCTGGCCAAGATCGACGCCCTGCGCGCCCTTGACATCGACACCCTGGCCGCGCCCGAGGACGAGGGCGAGGATTTCCCGTTGGAGCAGGCCTACCACTGGCTGATCCAGAACGTCGGCCACGCCCAGGCGTATGGCGTCATGTCCGTGGCCTCGGCCTGGCTGGGCTGGTGCTGGCGCAAGAAGCGCATCAAGGCCATGGCCACCAATCCGGTCGAGCTGATCGACCGCACCCCGCCCGAAGGCCGCATCCGCATCGCCTCGCCGGACGAGGCCCGCGCCCTGGTCGCCGCCGCCGACGAAATCGGAAAACCCTCTATCGGCGACGCCGTCCTGCTGGCGCTGGATCTCGGCTGGTCGCTGGCCGATCTGCTGCGCCTGGACTGGCGCCGCGTCGTCACCCAGGCCAATCCCGAGACGGGCGAACCGCACCTGGTGGTCAAGCGCGTGTCCCGCCAAAAGACAGGCGTGGCCTCGTCCGACATTCCGCTGATGGCCTTGGGCCTGGCGGCCGTCGCCCGCATCCGCGTCCGGTTCGCTGACGCCAAGGTCACGCCGACCCACCTGATCGTGCGCGAGCCGTCGCCCCGCAACCGTTCGGGCGTCTGGACCAACAAGGCGTTCAACGACGCCTGGAACGAGGTCAAGACAAAGGCCGCCGAAGCCGCGCCGACCCTGCTGGGGATCGAAGGCCAGGGCGATGACGCGGTCGAGCCGTTCGACTTCATGGACCTGCGCGACACCTTCATCACCCTGGCGCGCGAGGTGCCGCTGTCGGTCGAGGAAACGACCCAGCGCAGCCTGCACAAGTCCAACGCCCGCGTGCACGCCGTCTGGCAAAAACACTACGGCACGGCCACCGCCCTGATGGGCGCCGCCGGCGCCCGCAAGATGGACGCCCACCTGGCCGCCACCGGCTGGCGCGCGGTCCTGCCTTCGGCCGTGTGACTTAGCCGACCATCACCGACCAATCCCGCCCTTTTCCGACCTGGTTGCCGGTAGCGAAAAGCCCCGCCCGCACTGAACACACCCCTTAGCGGACGGAACTTTTAATCAGAGGGTCCTCGGTTCGAGCCCGAGAGGACGTACCATTTTCATTCATCGCCCAGCCTTTATTTAGTCTAGGCCGCCTCGGCGGTGACGCGGGGCGCGATATCGGCCGCTCGGCTGCCTATGGCCTGGGCCAGGGCCGATCCGACGACCTGTCCCATCTCGTGCGAACTGGTGATGCCCTGGGCGAAGGGATGGCGGCCCATCAGGAAGGGCAGGCTGAGACAAAACAGCCGGTCGGGCGGCAGTTGGTCTGTCACCGGATGGAAGGCGTCGTCCAGGGCGACGCCACGCACCGCCTTGGGCGCATCGGGCGAGATTTGATCCAGGATGATCCCCTGCGCGATCAGGGATGGGAAGGGGAAGGCGTCTGCCGACAGCGGACGTTGGCCCAAAGCCTCGACAAAGACCGGGAAATGCAGGCGCAGCCCGTCATAGTGGACGGCGGCGCCGCAACCCTCCGCCGGCTGGGTGTCCAAACGATAGTCGTCGCCCAGCGCCAGCACCTGAAGCCGGCCTGCGTCGTGCAGCGCCAGAAGGCGGGCGATGGAAGCGTGGGGCACGGCGCCGTAATCGTCGACGAACACCGGCTTCAGCCAACGCTCGAACCGTTCGAACTGGCGACCGTCCAGATGCGGGACGATCGCGCCGATCACCTCGTGCATCCGCAGGATGGCGTCGCGCCAGGGAATGGTGAAGCGACGTTCGTGGTTGCGGCGGGCCTCCTCCAGATTCTGGCGCGCCCAGACGAAGGGGTCGGTCGCCGCACGCGCCGCGAAATAGGTCTCGCCAAAGGATTCCACCGTCGCATCGGCAAGCTCGATGGATTGGGCGTAGTCGGGATCGGCCAGCATCAGTTCCTGTCGGAACAGGTCGAAAGCCTGGTCCAGCAGGTCATCGGTCCTGCGCGCGATCAGATCGGCGATGGCCGCCTCGGTGCATAGGGCGAGCGGGGCGTGGGGCAGGGGGAAGTAGAAATCCGCCTCGGGCAGCAGGCCCTTGCGCGACATCATGGTCAGGCCGAACGCCTCGGCGCCGCGATGCGGAACATAGATCAGGTCGCCGTTCTCTTCCTCGACGAAATCGCCGTGCGCCCGCGCCAAACCCACGGCTGCGTCGATCGCGGACAGGGAGGACCCGCGAATCCCCACCTGCGCGGCAGGCGGCCCCGACAGTTTCGACGCCGGCCATGGCGACAGGAAGTAGCCGGGTCGCGCTTGCGGGTCCGACGGCCATTGATGGCCGGTCGCCAGCACCACATGGTCGAAAGTCTCGTCCGTCACGAACCCCAGATGCGGCGCGACCGTCAGCCGTATGCCGTCCGATACGTTCGCGGCGTCGATGACGCGACAGGCCGTGCGGACCTCGATGCTGGCGCCCGCCGCCCGGGCGTCGCGCACCAGGGCGGCGAACTGGTCGGCGAAATAGCGACCCAGAACCACGCGCGGCAGGAAGGCCCGCGCATCGATCTCATCCGGGGCGACGCCCATGGCCGACAGATCAGCCGAAGGCTGACGTTCCAGCCAGGTCAACAGCGTCTCCCGCACGGGTGGGATTTCGACGCTGGCGATATTGGCCAGCATCGCCGGGTCGTTCCACCCAGGCCGATAGGGCGCGCCCATGCCCGCCGTCCGCTGTTGTTCAAAGACGGTGATGTCCACGTCCAGGCGACCTTCGGCGAGCAGGGCGGCCAGGGTGTAGATTGTCGTCGGCCCGGCTCCGACAAAGGCGATGGATAGCGTCATTCCCACTCAATGCGCCATTGCGACTATGGCGCCATGGCCTTGAAAATTAAGGAGGGCCGGGGCCGCGTCGGAGTCATGGCCGTCTGAGAGCGATTTAACGCTCCGCTTGCATCGTTTGTCCGTGGACGGCGTTCAGCCTGCGAGATCAAGGGGCTGGCGGCGCGTGACATTACAACAGGGACTGGCGTTCGGGCTGATCGGCCTGACGATCGGGGCGTTCATCTGGGGGCGTTTCCGGTTCGATCTGGTGGCGGTGGTGGCCCTGGTCGTGGGTCTGGCGATCGGGGTCATCCCGGCCGAGGCGGCCTTCGACGGGTTCAAGAACGACGTCACCGTCATCATCGCCTGCGCCCTTATCGTGTCGGCAGCCTTCGCCCGGTCCGGCGTCGTGGAGCTGGCCATGCGGCGGGTGCTGCCGCTGTTGAAGACCGAGCGCAGTCAGGTGCCGGTCCTGACCACCGCCGTCACCGTCCTGTCGATGGCGACCAAGAATGTGGGCGCCCTGGCGATCATGATGCCGGTCGCCCTTCAGGTCGCGCGGCGAACCGGATCCGCGCCGTCGCGGCTGCTGATGCCGATGGCGTTCGGGGCCATGGCCGGCGGCATGGTCACCCTGGTCGGCACCGCGCCCAACATCATCGTCGCCGAGGTGCGCCAGCAGATCGTGGGCCGGCCTTTCGGCATGTACGACTTCGCCCCGGTCGGTCTGGCGATCACGGCCATGGCCCTGGTGTTTCTGGCCGTCGGGTATCGCATCCTGCCCAAGGATCGGCGCGGCGCGACCCAGATGAACGCGGCCCTGGCCGCCAACGCCTACGCCACCGAGGTCATCGCGCCCGAGGACTGGGTCGAGGAATCCATGACCATCTCGGCGCTGACGGCCTGCGGCGAGGGGGACGTGCGGATCATGGCCCTGATCCGGGGCGGCAAGCGCCGGCCCAGCCCGCGCGGCAATGTGGTGGTGCGCCCCGGCGACGTCCTGCTGATCGAAGGCGAGCAGCAGGCCCTGCAGGAATTCATCGCCCGATCCAAGCTGAAGCTGATCCGCGAGGATCGCCCCATCGCCATGGACAATCCCGCCGAGGAGATCGCGGTGGTCGAGGCGGTGGTCGGCCGCAACTCGCCCCTGCAAGGTCAGTCGGTGAAACAGTCGGACCTTTACGGCAAGCACGGCATCAACCTGCTGGGCGTGTCACGCAGCGGCTATGAACTGACCCAGCATCTGCGCACCGCGAAACTGGCGCCGGGCGACATCGTATTGTTGCAGGGCGCCGAACAGAGCCTGCCCACCGCGTTGCAAGCCCTGGACCTGTTGCCCCTGGCCGAGCGCGAGGTTCGGTTGGGCAGCACCAAGAAGCGGTTCCTGCCCGCCGTCGTACTGGCCGTCGCCATGGTTCTGGTCGGGATCGGGCTGGTCCCCGTGGCGGTCGCCTTCTTCGGCGCAGCGGTGGCCATCGTGGCCTTGGGCGGCCTGAAGATGCGCGAGGCCTACGCCGCCCTGGACGGGCCGCTGCTGGTCCTGATCGCCGCCCTGATCCCGGTCTCGGATGCGATCCAGCAGACGGGCGGGTCGGACCTGATCGCCGGCCTGCTGCGCCATGTGTTCAACGGCCTGCCGGGGGTGGTCGCGGTGGCGGGGGTTCTGCTGGCCTCTATGGCGGTGACGCCGTTCTTGAACAACGCCGCCACCGTCCTGATCGTCGCCCCGATCGGCGCGACCCTGGCCAAGCAACTGGGCTTCAACGCCGATCCCTTCCTGATGGCGGTGGCGGTGGGCGCGGCCTGCGACTTCCTGACGCCCATCGGGCACCAGTGCAACACGCTGGTCATGGGACCGGGAGGCTATCGGTTCGCCGACTATCCCCGGCTGGGCGCGCCCTTGAGCCTGCTGGTCCTGTTCGTCGCGCCGCCGCTGATCCTGCTGTTCTGGCCGCTGTGACGACGCGGTTGTGACCACGCGACCTTTGGCGGGGACCGCCGGACGTGATCTAAGAGCCCGGATGAAAACAGTTGTTTGTGCGATAGCGGCGGCTGGCGTGGCCTCGGTCGGTCTGGCGGGCTGCAACGCCGGGCGTTCGGCCATGGGCGGGGCCGAGCAGGTGGGGGCGGGGTTCGCCGCGGCGGCAACGGCGCCGCTGGAGGATTTCAACCTGCGTCGTCAGATGATCCCGACGGTGCTGCTTCAGGCCGAGGCCAACCCCTACGACCTGCGTAATCTGAACCAGTGCTCCACCATCGGCGCCGAGGTCGCGCGGCTGGACGAGGCGCTGGGGCCGGACACCGACGAGCCGCCGCGCCAGGACGGATCGTATCTCAGCGAACGGGCGGCCGATGCGGCGGCCCGGGCCGCGCTGAACGCCATTCGCGACACGACCACCGACTTCATTCCCGGCCGCAACTGGATTCGTAGGCTCAGCGGGGCCGACCAGCATTCCAAACACGTCCAGTCCGCCATCCAGTCCGGCCGGATGCGCCGCGCCTTCCTGAAGGGGATGGGGATGCAGCGCAACTGCGCCCCGCCCGCCGCGCCCAGTTGGTTCCGGCCACACCGCTAGGTCCGGCCAGCATTCGCTTGACCGGCCTCCCAACTCGTCATTCCGGGGCTGAGCGGAGCGAAGAAACCGGAACCCAGGGCCGCAATCGCGCCGCTTGACGTGGTCCGGCGCCGACGCAGTTGTCCTGGTTTCCGGGTTCGTCCTTCGGACACCCCGGAATGACGGCATCGACCGAATGAGGGTTGGATTTGATTCAGCCGTTCGACGTATGCCGCGCATGGAAGTCGCGGCGGAACGCCTCGAACCGGCCTTCCGAAATCGCCGCCCGCATGGCCGCCGTCAGGGCCTGATAGAAGGCGATATTGTGCCAGCTGAGCAGCACCTTGCCCAGGATTTCGTCGGCGCGGATCAGGTGGTGCAGATAGGCTTTTGAATACTGCGACGACGGCCCGTCGATGGTCGGATCCAGCGGGTCCCGATCCTCGGCGAAGCGGGCGTTCTTCAGGTTCAGCGGGCCGTCCCAGGTCCAGGCCTGGCCGTGGCGCCCGGCGCGGGTCGGCAGGACGCAGTCGAACATATCGACGCCGCGATAAACGGCCTCGACCAGATCGACCGGCTTGCCCACGCCCATCAGATAGCGGGGGGGGTCCTGGGGCAGGAACTCGGGCGCGTAATCCAGCACTTCGCACATGGCATGATGGCCTTCGCCCACGGCCAGGCCGCCGATGGCGTAGCCGTCGAAGCCGATTTCCTGAAGCTGTTCGGACGACTGGCGGCGCAGGTCTTCGAAGGTGGAGCCCTGCTGGATGCCGAACAGGGCCTGATGCTCGCGCGCGCCGAACCGCGCCTTGGAACGCGCGCCCCAGCGGATCGACAACTCCATCGCCTTCTTCGCCGCGTCCTTCTCCGCCGGATAGGCGACGCACTGGTCCAACTGCATGGAGATGTCGGCGCCGATGCGGTCGGCCTGGATCTCGATGGAGCGTTCGGGCGTCAGGACGTGTTTGGAGCCGTCGATGTGGCTGGAGAAGGTCACGGCCTCCTCCTTTACCTTCGATATACCCGCCAGCGACATGACCTGAAAACCGCCCGAGTCGGTCAGGATCGGCTTGTCCCAGCCCATGAACCTGTGCAGCCCGCCCAGACGCTCCATCCGTTCGGGGCCGGGCCGCAGCATCAAGTGATAGGTGTTGCCCAGCAGGATGTCGGCGCCGGTCGCCTTGACCTGATCCACCGTCATCGCCTTGACCGTGGCGGCGGTGCCGACGGGCATGAAGGCGGGGGTGCGGATGTCGCCGCGCGCGGTCTTCAGCACGCCGGTGCGGGCGCGGCCCTCGGTGGCGGAAATCTCAAACGGGAAAGGCATCAGGCGATCAGTCGTTCAAGCTGTTCGACCCGCGCCAGATCCTTGGGACGGCCGAACAGGCGGTAAAGGGCGATGTGGTCCCGGACATCGGGCACGAACAGCGGCGTGTCCTCCACGAAGACCTGACGGCGCGAGGCGAAGGCGGCCGGGGTCCAGTCGCCGCCGTCGCGCACCTCCAGCCCGGCCATCACCTCGATCAGGATCGGCTGGTCGGGCGCCCGGCCGAAGACGGCGGAGCGGAACAGGCCCTCGCCCGGATCGGCCACCACATGGCCGTCCAGCGCCGCCAGCAGGGCGCGGGCGTCGCGCGGCGCGCACAGCACGTCGATGTCGGGCACATGGATCTCGTCCAGGCCGTACAGCGCCATGGCCGCCCCGCCGAAGATCCACCACGGCGACTTCAGGTCGCGCGCGGCCTCTCCGACGGCGATCAGGCCATCCTTGAGGTCGTCGGGCAAATGATCGGCGGACACGTCGGACGGTCTTTCTGCTGAAGGGGAGGGGGCATTTAGGAGGTCTGACGGCGAATGGCCACCCGGCTCACCAATCCAGTGCCGCTTCGCCGCGCAGGATCGCCTCGGCCTGGGAGCTGTGTTTGCCGCCCTCGCGGTCGTGCAGCACCAGGGGCGGCAGCAGGCGCAGCGGCGCGCGTCCGGTCTTGATCGCCTGGACCAGAACCCGCTTGGCCGGCTCGTCCGCAAACGGATGAATGGAGCGGATGGCGAACGATCCCGCCTTTTCGCCCAGCAGGGCCAACAGGTCCGCCAGCCGATCCGCGCGGTGGATCACCACGATCCGCCCGCCCTCGCGCACCGCCTTCAGCAGAAAGCCGGTCCAGGCCGTCAATCCGTCGTCGGCCATCCAGGCGCCGCGCTTGCCCTCGGCCGGGGCGCGCAGGGCGCCGGGGTCGTCGAAGAAGGGCGGATTGGACACGGCCCAGTCGCCCGGCGTCGCGTTCAACGCCCGAAAGCCCGCCGCCACGTCGCCGGGGTGGATGGTGGTCGTCCCCGCCACGTCGTTCAGCACCGCGTTCTCGACCGCCAGGGCCGCCATGGCCGTATCGCGCTCTATCCCCGTAAGCCGCACGCCCGGCCGCCGGGCCGCGATCTGCATCAGAACCGCGCCCGCGCCGCAGCCGGCCTCGATCACCGTCTGCCCCGGCAGGGCGGGAACCGCCGCCGCCAGCAGACGGTGA
>NZ_DALZQC010000112.1:0-10086 GCF_032017145.1 Brevundimonas sp. | reverse complement strand
CGGCGCCGGCCCAGCCAGCGGCCCCGCGCCGTCTGGAAGCCGTCCAGCCCAAGCCGGTCCAGCCGGCCGCGCCCGTTCCCGCCCCGATGCCGGACCTGCCGGGCACCGCCACGGTCATGACCCTGGGCGCCCATATGTGCAAATGGCCGATCGGCGACCCGTCGTCGCGCGAGTTCAGCTTCTGCGGCCGCCGCGCTTCGGAAGGCGTCTATTGCGTCGAACACGCCCGCGTCGCCTACCAGCCGCAGATCAAGCGCGGCAAGGAAAGCGGCTCCGACCTGGCCCGCAGCCTGCGTCGTTACATTTAAAGGGCGCTATCGCTCGCCGCACGGCGGCTCGCTGCTTGAGCGCGGCGCTTCGCGCGGGTCATGCCCGCGTCATAGATGCTCTTTAGGGAGCCGACACCCCCTCGCCGGCCCGCGCAAGCGGCCGGCGAGACTTCAGGGGGCGGGGCTGCGGTTCATCCGGGTTGACGCAGCCCCATCCATGTTCGCCCGACAGCGTCCTTCCGGGGCGTCCGAAGGACGAACCCGGAACCCAGGAGACGGGCATCCGGCATTGGATGCGTTCGGCAGCGCTGCCGAGGCCCTGGCTTCCGGCTTCCTCGCTACGTTCGGCCCCAGAATGACGACCCAAAGCGGTCGGGACTAATTCAACACCCGACGCGCATCCGGCGTATCCAGCGAAAAAGCCGGGATTTCCGCCTCGAAACTGCGGCCTTCCGCATCCGTCATGAAATAGGCCCCGACCATCGACCCGCTGTCGGTCGGCAGCGGACAGCCCGAGGCGTAGGAATAGCTGTCGCCCGCCGCGATCACCGGCTGTTCGCCGATCACGCCGGGGCCGCACACCTCCTCGACATGGCCATGGGCGTCGGTGATGGTCCAGCGCCGCGCCATCAGCTGCACCGTCGATCCCGACAGGTTCACGATCTCGACCTGATAGGCCCAGACCCAGCGCCCCGCCTCCGGGTCCGACTTCCCCGCCAGATAGGAGGGCCGCACCCGGATCAGGATGCCGTTCGTTTCGGCGCTATAGGCAGGACCATCGTGCATGGGCTATATGCTCGCCCCGCCGCGCGCGGGCTGCAAGCGCGACTTGAAGACAAGTCGTGAAATCCGTGTGAGACAGACGCCATGAGCATTTTCCAGGCGCCGCGCCCCGGCATCCTTCCCGCCCAGTCCATCGAGACATTGATCGCAACGGGCGCCGTCACGTCCGACACCGCTTTCGATCACGATCAGGTTCAGCCCGCCAGCCTGGACCTGCGCCTGTCGGATCAGGCCTGGCGTGTCCGCGCCTCCTTCCTGCCCGGCAAGCGCAAGGTCGAGGAACGGATCGCCGACGTGGCCATGCACGCCGTCGAGATCACCGACGCCGGCGTCGTGCTGGAGAAGGGCTGCGTCTATATCGTGCGCCTGCAGGAGCGGCTGAAACTGCCGAAAGGGTTGATCGCCCGCGCCAATCCGAAAAGCTCGACCGGCCGCGTCGATGTCTTCGTGCGCCTGCTGACCGATCAGGGCGCCAGTTTCGACGACGTGGCAGAAGGCTATGACGGACCCCTCTATATGGAGGTCGCGCCCCAGACCTTCTCCATCCTGGTCCGTCCCGGCACGCGGCTGAACCAGCTGCGGCTGAAGGCCGGCGATCCGCCGAAGCTGGAGACCCGCTCGGTCGGCGTCGATCTGCAAGGCGGCGACATCGTCGGTTTCCGCGGGCGCCGGCACGCCGGGGTGGTCGATCTGGACCATATCGACGGCCACGATCCGCGCGACTTCTGGGAGCCGCTGACGCTGCGGCGCGGCGAACTGCTGCTGGATCCGGGCGAGTTCTACATCCTGGCTTCGTCCGACGACGTCGAAATCCCGGTCGATCAGGCCGCCGAAATGACCCCCATCGATCCTTCGGTCGGCGAGTTCCGCGTCCACTACGCCGGCTTCTTCGACCCCGGCTTCGGCACGGACGAGGCGCACGGCGCGGGCTCGAAAGGCGTGCTGGAAGTCCGGACCCACGACACGCCGTTCCTTTTGGAACACGGTCAGATCGTCGCCCGCCTGGTCTATGAACCCCTGACCGAACGCCCCAGCCGCCTGTATGGCGAAAGCGGCAGCCACTATCAGAACCAGGGCCTGAAGCTGTCGAAGCATTTCAGGGTGTGGTGAGTTAGCCCTGACCGTCTCCTCCCCATTTCATGGGGAGGTGGCTCGTAGCGCAGCGGAGAGACGGAGGGGCTCTCACCGCATCGCAAACGCCTGCGGGACTTCAAGAACCCCTCCACCGCGTAGCCTGTCCTCGGGCTCGCCTTTGGCGAGACCCGTGGGCGCCCCCTCCCACTGCGTGGGGAGGAGACGCGGTCTTCACGTCAGCTTGTCCGCCTTCCTCAGCCCCGGGAACATCGCCGACCAGGCGCCCGTGGCCGCCAGGGCGCCGAAGCCGCCGAAGACCGCCGCGCCCACTGCGCCCAGCAGGCGCACCATGACGCCGGAATAGGCTTCGCCCAGTTCGTTCGAGGCGCCGATGAACAGCATGGACACCGACGACACGCGCCCGCGCATATGGTCGGGCGTCGCCAGCTGGATCAGGGTCTGGCGCACATTGACGCTGATCATGTCCGCCGCCCCGCCGATGAAAAGGACCAGGCCGGACAGCCAGACGATGCGCGACAGGCCGAAGGTGATGGTGCAGATCCCGAACACCGCGACCGCCGCGAACATCCACACGCCCCCGTGCCGAACGATCGGATAGCGGCTCAGATAGATGGCCATGACCATGGCCCCCACCCCGAACGACGCACGCAGCAGACCGAACCCTTGCGGCCCCACATGCAGGATGTCGCGCGCGAAGATGGGCGTCAGCAGGGCCACGCCCGCCAGCAGCACCACCACCAGATCCAGCGATATGGCGCCCAGCACGATCTTGGTCTTCCACACATAGGCGAGCCCCTCCTTGACCGAATCCACCGGCGACAGCGGATTGGTCTGGGGCGCGGGCTTGCCGCTGGTGCGGATCAGGATGAAGGCGGCGACGGCCAGGAGGAACATGCCCAGCGACACGGCATAGGCCAGCGGCACATTGACCCCCACGATCACCCCGCCCAGGGCCGGGCCGGCGATAGCCCCGGTCTGGAAGGCGATGGACTGGGCCGCGATGGCGGGCGGCAGGGCCTTGCGCCCCACCACCATCGGCAGGAAGGCTTGGCTGGCCGGCGCCAGGAAGGCCCGCGCCGCCCCGAACAGGGCCGCGACCGCCAACAGCCCCCAAAGCGGCGGCGCGCCGTGCAGCGCCATGGCCAGGAACGACCCCGCGCAGGCCGCCTCGACCAGGATGGAAATCCACACTGTGCGCTTCCGGTCGCGCCGATCCGCCATCGCCCCGGCCGGCAGGGTGAAGGCCAGAAGCGGCAGGAACTGACACAGTCCGACTAGCCCCAGATACAGGCTGGCTTCCTCGATCGGATGATCGCGCCGGGCGATCTCATAGACCTGCCACAACAGGGCCGAGGACTGGATCTGGATCGCCAGCACGGCGACCACCCGCCCGAACCACAGCAGGCGGAAGTCACGAATGCCCCACGGGCTGGACGGGCCCTCGGGCGGAGAGGGCGGAACGGGCGGGGCGGCGGGGCCGGTGTCTATGGATTCTGTGGTCACGGTCGGTCGAACCTATTTCGCAATGGCGGCGGCGGAAACCCATCGGGGCCGGTCTGCGCCGAACCTGAGCATTACGCCTTCTCGCCTTCGCACGATTTCCCTAAAGCATAGGCGCATGAGCCGCGCATCAACTCCCGTTATCGATCCTGTCGAACTGACCCAGGCGCTGATCCGCCGCCCGTCCGTCACGCCCGCCGACGAGGGGGCGATGGACGTGCTGGAACGCCATCTGACGACCCTGGGCTTCACCTGCCGCCGCCTGGCGTTCGAAGGGCCCAGCGGCGTCGGCGTCGATGCGCGGATCGAGAACCTGTACGCCCGGCGCGGGACCGGCTCGCCCAATCTGTGTTTCGCCGGCCATACGGACGTGGTGCCCACCGGCCCCTCGGACCAGTGGTCGGCCCAGCCGTTCGAGGCCGAGGTCAAGGACGGCGTTCTCTATGGCAGGGGCGCGGTGGACATGAAGGGCGGCATCGCCGCCTGGGTCGCCGCCGTGTCCCAGGTCATCGCGGACCATGCCAAGAATGGGGGGGAACCCGCCGGCTCCCTCTCCTTCCTGATCACCGGCGACGAGGAAGGCCCGGCGCTTCACGGCACAAAGCGGGTGGTCGAGACCCTGGCCGCCGAGGGCGAGGTCATCGACGCCTGTGTGGTCGGCGAACCGTCATCGTCGCAACAGCTGGGCGACATGATCAAGGTCGGGCGGCGCGGCTCGCTGAACACCTGGATCACGGTGCAGGGCAAACAGGGCCACGTCGCCTATCCCGAGCGGGCGGCCAATCCGGCGCCGGTGATCGCCCGGCTGATGACCCGGCTGAACGACCATGTGCTGGATAGTGGCTATGAGGGATTTCCCCCGTCGAATCTGGAGATCACCACCATCGACATCGCCAATCCGGCGACCAACATCATCCCGGCCGAAGCCAGGGCGCGGCTGAACATCCGCTTCAACCCCAGCCATACCGGCGACGCCCTGATCGACTGGCTGAACCGCGAGGCGGGCGCCGTCCAGGCCGAGACGGGGCTTCAGATCACGCTGGAACACCTATGCTCCGGCGAGGCCTTTCTGACCGAACCGGGCGATTTCGTCAGCGCGGTTCAGGATGCGGTCGAGTCGGAACTGGGCCGCCGCCCTGAGGCTTCGACCACCGGCGGAACCTCCGACGCCCGCTTCATCCGCGCCCTGTGCCCGGTGCTGGAACTGGGCCTGGTCGGCCAGACCATGCACCAGATCGACGAACGGGTGCCGACGGCGGAACTGGAGGCGCTGACGGCGGTCTATCGCCGGGTGATCGAGACGGTGATGGACAGACTGCGCGTCTGACGGAACGGGCCGCGCGCCCTTCACGTTCGATCTGAAACCGCTGGAAGGATCATCGCCATGTCGTCGCGCGTCACGCCCCTCGCCCTCGTCTCCGCCCTGACCTTTTCGATCGCGGCCTGCGGCTCCCCCGAGCGGTCCGACCAATCCGCGCCAGCCGCCACAACGGCGCAGAGCGCGCCGACCGCTGTCGCCCCTCCGCCCGCCGCACCGGCGCAGGCCGACTGGTCCTCGCTGAACGCCCTGGTCGGCCAGTACCCCAGCGCCAGCAAGCTGATCGAGGACAGCGCCGTCACGCCCGAACTCAAAACCCTGCTCGGCGCGAAATATGAGACGCTGGCGACCCATATGCAGACCCAGTCGCCGCTGGAGCGCGAGGGATCGGTTCTCTACACCTCGGGAAACAAGGCGCACGAAGGCGGAATCAACGCCGCCTATATCCTGATCGACCCGACACAGAGGGCTCTGGAAGTGGGCCTGTGGGAAAACGGCAAGCTGACGACCTATTCGACGCAGGGCGCGACCTTGGCCAAGCCCAAGGACATCCAAACCATGATCGCCAACGGCTGATCGGATCGCCGCTGGATCGGCCGCCCGGCGGCGCATGTGAAAATCCCGTGAAATTTTCAGTCCGTCCGCAGGCGACGGCGCGGCGACCGCTTGTGCAAGACGTCGCGAACGGCGATTTCTGTCGGCATGGCCGAGAAGGACTTCAAGAGCGCGAAGACGCAATGGCGGGACGTCGTCCTGGTGTGCCGAAAATGCTCGAAAAAGCTGGACGGCGGCTTCGGCCCCGACGGCGATCTGACGCTGAAGAAGGCGCTGCGTAAATACCTTCGCCTGAAGAAGGGAAAGTCGGGCCGCAAGGGCGAACTGGTCGTCACCGGCGCCGACTGTTTCGACATCTGCCCCAAGGGGGCGGTGGTGGCGGTCAATACGGCCGAGCCGAAAAAGCTGTTGATCGTGCCGGCCGGGGCCGACCTGTTCGAGGTCAAGACGCGGCTGGGGCTGGACGACGGTCGGCGGCTGAAGGCGGCCGATCCGAACTAGGCCGGCGGCCAACTGGCGCCTTTCTTCGGGCCGCAAGCCGTGTCAGAGCGAAGCCATGGATGACACTCGCATCGAAAAGCGCGTCGGGGTTCAGGCGACCTCGGACCGCATCTGGGATCTGGTCGCGGACCTGGCGGGCTGGGGCGCCTGGAATTCGGTCGATGCCGATGTCGAGGGCGTCATCGCCTTCGGCGGCCGCCTGACCATGACCGAGACCTGGCCCGAGATGGCGCCGCATCAGTCGCTGGCCCGGATCGTCGAATGGCAGCCGCGCGGGCGGCTGGTCTGGGCGGAACGGCGCGGCTTCCTGTTCCAGAGCCTGCGCTACATCCAGATCGAGGAGCTGGCGCCGGGCAACTGCATCGTCGCGGTCGGCGTGCGCTTCTCCGGCCTGCGCGGCGAACTGTTCCACGACAAGCATCGCCCCGCGATCCGAAAGGCCCACGAGGCCATCGCCGAGGGACTGAAGGCCGCCGCCGAAGCGGGCTAGTTTCCGGCCTTCATCATGTCGATCACGTTCAGGATCGCCGGTCCCAGGATGACGATGAACAGCACCGGCAGGAAGAACAGGATCATCGGGACGGTCAGTTTGGCCGGAAGCGCCGCCGCCTTCTTCTCGGCCGCCGACAGGCGCAGGTCGCGGTTCTCCTTTGCCATGACGCGCAGCGCATTGGCCAGCGGCGTGCCATAGGTCTCGGCCTGGGTCATGGCCGTCGCCACCGCCTTCACGCCCGGATGGTTGGTCCGCTTGCCCAGGTTTTCATAGGCCATCCGCCGATCCGGCAGATAGGACAGTTCGGCCGACAGCAGCGACAACTCCTCGGCCAGATCGATGGACGACGGCCCCATCTCCTGACTGACCTTGGTGATCGCCGCCTCGATCGACATCCCGGCCTCCACGCAGATCAGCATCAGGTCGAGCGCATCGGGGAAGGCCTGCATGATCGAAGTGCGGCGCTTGTCGATGCGGTTCTTCAGATACAGGTTCGGCGCATAGAAGCCCGCCACCGCCGCCGCCATCACCAGCGTCAGCTTGTTCATCGTGGGCCAGTCCACAACCTTGATGACGAACATGTAGAAGGCCGCCACGATCATGAAGAGGATCGGCGAGGCGAAGCGGAAAAAATAGAAGGTGGTCAGGGGCTTCGGCCCCCGGAAGCCGGCTTGGATCATCTGTCCGGCGACCTTGGGGTCTTCCAGCAGCTTGGTCAGGTTCAGCCGGTCCACGACCCGCTTCTTGAACCCTTCATCGGTATGACGCAGCCCGCCCTGACCGCCGGCCATGCCGGCGCGCGAACGGCGCTTCAGGTCGTCGCGGCGCTCGGCGACCGCCTTCATCCGCTTGTCCAGGTTGACCCCGCCGGTCATCGACGACAGCAGGGTCAGGACGGTGGCGAAGACCAGCACGCCCACCCCGATGCTGAGCAGGTTCTGCGGATCGGTGATGAAGCGGATGAAGCCTTCCATTCCGCCCGCCTCAGAACTTGAACGAGATCATGCGCTTCATCACGAAGACGCCTGTGGCCATCAACACCGCCGCGATCAGCAGCAGGAAGTTGCCCCGAATATCGGTGAACAACTGCATCATATAGGCAGGCGTCGTCAGCATGACCATCAGCATCACCGCCGGCGGCAGGGAGGCGATGATCCCGGCGGACGCCAGGGCCTCGGACGACAGGGCCTTGATCTTCTCGCCCATCATCCGGCGCGCACGCAGAACCGACGACAGATTGCTCAGCGCCTCGGCTAAGTTGCCGCCGGTCTTCTGCTGGATGGCGATGACGATGGTGAAGAACCGCAGTTCAGGCGTTGGCATCCGCTGATACATCCGGTCCAGCGCCTGCTCCAGCGTCATGCCCACGCCCAGGCCCTCCACCAGTGTCTGGAACTCCGGTCCCAGCGGCAAGGGGCTTTCCCGGCCGATGATCTTGAAACACTCGTGGACCGGCAGACCCGATTTGATGCCGCGCACGATGATGTCCACCGCATTGGGAAACTCCAGCGAGAACTTCTTCATCCGCCGCTTGGCCAGGAAGCCGATGACCCAACGCGGCGCGCCCAGGCCGAAGATAAGCCCCACGCCGATGACCACCAGGATCGGCAGGCCCAGCACCAGGGCGACCCGGAGGGCGACCACCCCGACCACGGCCGAGACGATGTAGAAGGCGCGCGCGCCCATCCTCAAGCCCGCCTGTTTCAGGCGCGCGTCCAGGGTCGTGCGGGCCTTGCGGTCGCGCCGATCCGCCTCTTGAAGCTGGACCAGTATCTGTTTGCGGCGCGCCTCGGGGGTGTTGGCGGCGGCCGTCTTGCGGGAAACTGCGGGGTTCTTCTTGCCGTCGCCGATGGCCTGGGCGCGCTTGACCGCCTGGGACGAGGAATCCTCGCCGCCGACGAAGACCCAGCCCAGGCCGCCGATGGTGATGAAGGCCAGAACGGCGGCGAGGATCGGCAGCATGGTCTATTCCGCCGCGTCCAGGGCGTCGGCCAGTTCGCGCTCCAGCCCATAGTAGCGGGCGCGGTCCCAGAAGCGCGGGCGGGCGATGCCGGTCGAACGGTGACGCCCGACGATCTTGCCGTTCTCGTCCTCGCCGGTGATGTCGAAGACGAACAGATCCTGGGTCACGATCACATCGCCTTCCAGGCCCACGACCTCGGTGATGTGGGTGATCCGGCGCGAGCCGTCGCGAAGGCGGGCGGCCTGGACGATGACATCGACCGATCCCACGATCATCTCGCGGATGGTGCGCGACGGCAGGCCGTATCCGCCCATGGTGATCATGGACTCCATCCGGCTGATGGCCTCGCGCGGGCTGTTGGCGTGCAGCGTGCCCATGGAGCCGTCGTGGCCCGTGTTCATCGCCTGCAACAGGTCGAAGGCTTCGGGTCCGCGCACCTCGCCGACGATGATCCGCTCCGGGCGCATCCGCAGGCAGTTCTTGACCAGATCCCGCATGGTGATCGTGCCCTGGCCTTCCAGGTTGGGCGGGCGGGTCTCCAGGCGCACGACGTGCGGCTGTTGCAGTTGCAGTTCGGCGGCGTCCTCGCAGGTGATGACGCGCTCGGTCGGGTCGATGAAGGCGGTCAGGGTGTTCAGCAGGGTCGTCTTGCCCGACCCCGTGCCGCCCGAGATGACCAGATTGCATCGCGAGGCGCCGATGACGCCCAGGACGCGCGCGCCCTCTGGACTGATGGAGGCGTACTCCACCAGATTCTTCATCGTCAGCTTGTCCTTCTTGAACTTGCGGATCGTCAGCGTCGGGCCGTCGATCGCCAGCGGCGGGGCGATGACGTTGACGCGCGACCCGTCCGGCAGACGGGCGTCGCAGATGGGGCTGGATTCATCGACGCGACGGCCGACCTGCGACACGATCCGCTGACAGATGTTCATCAGCTGGGTGTTGTCGCGGAAGCGGACATTGGTCAGTTGCACCTTGCCCGCGACTTCGA
The DNA here is from genome assembly GCF_032017145.1 of Brevundimonas sp. Lineage (GTDB taxonomy): Bacteria > Pseudomonadota > Alphaproteobacteria > Caulobacterales > Caulobacteraceae > Brevundimonas. The sequence continues at coordinate 618 of NZ_DALZQC010000112.1, read as the reverse complement.
TGAAGACGCGCCCCGCGCCATTGACCATGATGTCGGCGATGTCGTCGCGGGCCAGCAGCGGCTCCAGCGGGCCGTATCCCAGCACATCGTTGACAATGTCCTGAACCAGATGCTCCTGCTCGGCGACCGACATGGAGACGTTCTTGATCGCCACCAGTTCGGAGACGATGTCGCGGATCTCCTCCGACGCCGCCTTCTGGTCCAACTGGGCCAGTTGCGACAGGTCGATGGTGTTCATCAGCGCGTTGAAGATTGTCGTCTTCGTGGCGTGATAATAGTCGCTCTGTTCACGGACGATCTCGGCGACCGCCTGGGCCTTCTTCAGCTGTTCCAATCCGACGGTGGGCTTGGGGCCCGCGCCGTTGGTGGCCGGGCGCGCCGCCTCGGGCTTGGGACGCGGACGCGACGCCAGGGCGTCCAGTCGGTCCGCCGACGCCGAGGCGCCCGAAGCGGACGGCGCATCGGCGCGGGCGAAGGCCTCTGCCGCCGGCTCGAAATCGTCGCCCGCGAAGGCATAGGCGGCAGCGGGCTTTTCGGCCGGCGAGGCCGGCGCGGCTTCGGCCCTGAACACGGACACAGGTTCGGCCGCGAGCGGCGCAGACGCCGGGGCGGGTCGCG
>NZ_DALZQC010000111.1:0-10272 GCF_032017145.1 Brevundimonas sp. | reverse complement strand
TCCAGCTCCGAAAAGCTAGCATGGGTGTCCACTGAAACGAGGGAGGATCAGTTCGAGCGCGTCTCACCTCTCGGAATCCTAAGTGGACCCCGCCGCGCGTCTCCACCGGCCCAAACCTGCTGACGGGGATTTGCTTCTGCGGCGCCTGCGGCGGGGCCATGACCTTGAGGACGGGAAAAGGTAGCGCGGGCGGCCAGTACCGCTACTACGCATGTTCGACCAAGGCTCGCATGGGCGAGACTGGCTGCACCGGCCTAGCTGTCCCCATGCACAAGCTCGACAACGCGATCATCGACCATCTCGAAACCCGATTACTCGATCCGGACCGCCTCGCGGCTCTGATGGAGCAGCTTCTGGATCGTCGAGAGGAATGGGCCGACCAGAGGCGCGGCCACATCGCGGAGATGCGTAAGCGCGCCACCGAGGCCGAGGCCAAGCTGAACCGGCTCTATGAAGCCATCGAGAACGGTCTGCTGGCGCCGGATGACGCCTCGCTGAAAGATCGGGTCGCCGAACTTTCCGGCACCCGCGATCAGGCCAGGGCGGACGCCGAGCGGATCAGTGCGTCAGTCGAGCGGTTGGCGCCGACGATTACGCCGGACGCCTTGGCGCGGTTTGCCACCGCCGCCCGGCGCAAGCTGCGGGATCGGACCAGCGGCTATAGGCGAGACCATCTGCGCGCCCTGACGCAACGAGTGGAGGTCATCAGCAAGACCGAAGCGCGCATCATCGGCTCACGAACAGAGCTTCTGCGGGCATTGGCGTCTAGTGATGGTGGGAGTTACGCCGCCGCTGGCGGAGTTCTCGGTTTTAAACCGAAGTGGCGCACCCGGAGCGATTCGAACGCCCGACCCTCAGATTCGTAGTCTGATGCTCTATCCAGCTGAGCTACGGGTGCGGCTGCCTTGCGGCGAGGGCGGGTCTTTAGCGGGTGGATGGGCCGGACGCAAGCGGGGGAATGCAGTTTCTGCGCATAGAACGGTTGGCGCGGGGCGGCAGACCGCTTAGGCGTTGGGGCGACGGCCGGCCGTCCGGTCTTTTCGCCTCGTCCTGGAATATCCCATGCGCCCTCTTCGTCGCCGACTGGCCGCCCTGCTCGTTCCCGTGATCCTGGCCGGATGCCAGACGGGCGCGGCGCCGAACGGGGGCGCGGTCGCGGCGGTTCCGACGTCCGCCCCGGTCGGAAGCGAGGCGGCGCGGGGGCCGTTCGTGGCGGCGGCCAATCCGCTGGCGGCCGAGGCGGGAATGGCGGTGCTGCGACGCGGCGGGTCGGCGGTAGATGCGGCGGTGGCGATCCAGGCGGTGCTGGGGCTGGTGGAGCCGCAGTCGTCGGGCCTGGGGGGCGGCGCCTTCCTGATGGCCTATGACGCCACGACCGGCGCGGTGACCGCCTATGACGGACGCGAGACGGCGCCGGCGTCGGCGACGCCCGAGCTGTTTTACGAGGATGGGAAGCCCTTGGCCTTCATCGAGGCGGTGCTGTCGGGGCGGTCGACCGGGGCGCCGGGGGCGGTGGCCATGCTGGCCATGGCGCAGAAGGACCACGGCAAGCTGGCCTGGCGCGATCTGTTCGGGGAGGCCGAACGGCTGGCGCGCGACGGCTTCACGGTCAGCCCGCGTCTGGCGGGCATGATCAACGGCAATGCGCCCCAGGCGAAAACCCCCTGGGCGACGACCTATTTCACCCGGCCGGACGGACGACGCTATCAGGCGGGCGACACGCTGAAGAACCCCGCCTATGCCGAGACGGTGGCGCGGTTGGCGGCTCAGGGACCGGGGGCCTTGTATGGCGGGCCGATCGGGCGGCGGATCGCGGCGACGGTGCAGGAGGGGCCGCGTCCGGGCGGCCTGACCGAGGCGGACATCGCGACCTATCGACCCTTGCGACGCGACGCCCTGTGCCGGCCGTATCAGGCCTATGTGGTCTGTGTGCCGCCGCCGCCGTCCAGCGGCGTGGCCCTGCTGCAATTCCTGGCGATGGCGGAGGACACGCCCGATCTGGACAAGGGGGCGCGGAGCCCGGAAGCCTGGGTGGCGTTCGGGCGTCTGCAGCGGCTGATGTATGCGGATCGCGACCGCTATGTCGGCGACAACGATTTCGTCGGCGTGCCCATCGCGGGCCTGCTGGATCCCGACTATATCGCCGGGCGCGCGGCGCTGGCCCCGCAGGTGAACGGGCCGGTCGAGGCCGGGGCGCCGACCGGATCGCCGCCGCGCGGGACGGACCGAACGGCCGAACCGGGCGGCACCTCGCACTTCGTCGTCGTCGACGCCTGGGGCAATGCGGTCAGCATGACCACCACGGTCGAGAGCCTGTTCGGCAATGGGCGGATGGTCGACGGCTTTTTCCTGAACAATCAGCTGACGGATTTCTCCTTCACTCCGCAGGAGGACGGCCATCCGGCGGCCAATGCGGTGGCGGCGGGCAAGCGGCCCCGGTCGTCGATGACGCCGGTGCTGATCCTGGATCGGCAGGGACGGCTGATCGGGGCCATCGGCTCGCCGGGCGGGTCCAGCATCCTGGCCTATGTGGCCAAGGCGCTGGTCGGGACGCTGGAGTGGAACCTGTCGATGCAGGAGGCCATCGCCCTGCCCAATCTGGTGGTGCGCGGCGACATGGTGGGCGCCGACACCCAGATGATGTCGCCGGACATCCGCGAAGCCCTGGGCGCGGCGGGCATGCCTCTGCGGCCGAATGCGACCGAGACGTCGGGCTTGCACGGCGCGATCTGGCGCGATGGACGATGGGACGCGGGGGCGGATCCGCGTCGCGAGGGCGTGGCGGTGTCGGAGGTCCGCTGAAGCCTTAGCGGCTGGGGCGGATCGACAGCTGGAAGGCCAGCAGCCCCTCGCTGACGTCGGTGTCCAGGCCGTTCATGCCGCGCAGTCCCTTGCCGGCGTCGATCTCGCGATAGACGACGCCGATGGAGGTCTGCATGTCGCCCTTGCGATAGGCCACGCCGACCGAGGCGTCGCCCAGGAAGCTGCCCTTGTCCTGGGTATAGCCGGACCGGGCATAGTCGCCGTCGCGGGTGCGGGCGAAGTTGTAGCCCACGGCCCGGCCCGAACCGGCGGCGTAGACATACCAGCGGGGGCGTTCCCCAAAGCGTTCGGCGCCGCTGGGGGCCAGACGCTCCAGCCCTTCGCCGATCTTGAGGGTGACGCCCGCCTCGGCCGAACGCCCCTCGCTGCCGACGCCGAGACCGGCATGCGGGGTCAGGCTGACTTCCAGGCCCGAGGCGGTATGGCCGTGGGCGCCGCGGAAGCCGCGCACATAGCGCAGGTCGTAGGCGTCGGGGGACAGTTCGGCCCGGTCGACGGGCGTGACCGGCAGAGGCGAGCCGTCGGCGCGGCGCAGACGGCCTGCGGTCTCCAGCGTGACCCGGTCGGTGAAGGCGGCGCGGTCGATCCAGACGTCGCGGCGGCTGGCCGCCTCCAGCCCTGAGCGATCGTCATGCTGGAAGGCGGGGGGCAGTTCGATATCGCCGCCGAAGCGGGCGTCGGGCGCCACACGGAAACGGGTCTGGTCGATCAGGCGGGCGACGGCGTTGTCGGCGGGCGTGTCGAAGGCGTTGGGCGCCCAGGTCTGGGCGCAGGCGACATCGGCGCCCATCCCGACCGAAGCCAGGACGCCGCAGGCCCCCATCATCAACACCTTGGAACGCATTCGGTCTCCCCACCGATCCGCTGGCGATCACCCTGCAACCAAGAGACGCAGGAGTCCAACGGAGTTTTCGACACGGTTTCGTCGCTTTTCAACGGCGACCCGTGTCGGTGGGTTCCAGAACGAAAAAGGCCCTGCGGTCGCAGGGCCTTTTCTCAGGTCGTCGGTGCGCCGGCCTTACTGGCAGGCCAGGCACTCGTCGTAGTCGGTCTTGGGCATGGAGAAGAGGTCGGGCTGGTTCGGATCGACCACCTCCTCGGCCTTGTCCTCGGCGCCGGCGAAGGCGGCGCGCTGAACCGACTTGGAGCGCAGATAATACAGTGACTTCACGCCGCGCTCCCATGCCGACCAGTGCAGCATGTGCAGGTCCCACTTGTTGACGTCGCCAGGGATGAACAGGTTCAGCGACTGGGCCTGGCAGATTTCCGGCGCGCGGTCGGCGGCCAGTTCGACCACCCAGCGCTGGTCCAGTTCGAAGGCGGTCTTGAACACGCCCTTCTCGTCCTCGTTCAGATCGTCGATGTGCTGGACCGACCCCTCATGCTCCAGGATCGAGTTCCAGACGGCCTCGGTGTTGATACCCTTCTCGTCGAGCAGACGCTCCAGATAGGGGTTCTTGACCGCGAAGGAGCCGGACAGGGTCTTGTGGGTGTAGATGTTGGCCGGGATCGGCTCGATGCCGGCGCTCGTTCCTCCGCAGATGATCGAGATGGAGGCGGTGGGGGCGATGGCCAGCTTGTGGCTGAACCGCTCCATGACGCCGCGATCCTGGGCGTCCAGGCAGGGACCTTTCTCTTCGGCCAGGGTGCGGCTGGCCTTGTCGGCCTCGCGGCGCAGATGCTTGAACAGGCGCATGTTCCAGGACTTGGCCATGGCGCTTTCGAAGGCCACGCCCTGGCCCTGCAGGAAGGAGTGGAAGCCCATCAGGCCCAGGCCCACCGAACGCTCGCGCCTGGCCGAATAGACGGCGGCCGACATGGCGTCGGGCGCGCGCTGGATGAAGTCTTCCAGCACATTGTCCAGGAACCGCATCAGGTCCTCGACGAAGCGGGGCTCCTCGCGCCACTCCAGGAAGGTCTCGGCGTTGACCGACGACAGGCAGCAGACGGCGGTCCGGTCCACGCCCAGGTGGTCCTTGCCAGTATGCAGCATGATCTCGGCGCACAGGTTCGACTGTTTGACCTTCAGGCCCAGGTCGCGCTGGTGCGGCGCCATCTGGCGGTTCACCGTGTCCGAGAAGATCAGATAGGGCTCGCCGGTCTGCATGCGGATGTCGAGCAGCTTGGTCCACAGCGAGCGGGCGTCCACGGTCTTCAGAACCGCGCCGTCCTTGGGCGATTTCAGATCGAAGGTTCCGCCGACCTTGACCGCCTCCATGAACTCGTCGGTGACGTTGATGCCGTGGTGCAGATTCAGGGACTTGCGGTTGAAGTCGCCCGAGGGTTTGCGGATTTCCAGGAACTCCTCGATCTCGGGGTGATGGATGTCCAGATAGACGGCGGCCGAACCGCGACGCAGCGAGCCTTGCGAAATCGCCAGCGTCAGGGAGTCCATCACGCGGATGAAGGGAATGATGCCCGAGGTCTTGCCCGCGCCCTTCACCTTCTCGCCGATGGAGCGGACGCCGCCCCAGTAGGTGCCGATGCCGCCGCCGTTCGAGGCCAGGGCCACGTTCTCGTTCCAGACGTTCTGAATGCCGTCCAGGCTGTCGCCCACCGCGTTCAGGAAGCAGGAGATCGGCAGGCCGCGATCCGCGCCGCCGTTCGACAGGACCGGGGTCGCCGGCATGAACCACAGGCGGCTCATATAGTCATACAGGCGCTGGGCGTGTTCGGCGTCGTCCGAGAAGGCGGTGGAGACGCGGGCGAACATGTCCTGATAGCTTTCGCCCGGCAGCAGATAGCGGTCTTCCAGCGTCTTCTTGCCGAAGTCGGTCAGCAGATCGTCGCGGGACCGATCCACCTGGACCGATTTGACCACGGTCAGATGGGGGCGCTCCGGCGTCGGCGTCGCCGCAACGCCTTGGAATTCCGTCGTCTTCAATGCCTCGCCGCCAGCCATGGTCATCTGCGTCCTGAACAAAAAATCGTTTGAGCCGCCCGCGCCGCGACCACATCATCTAGTGGCGTTGGCGCTCCCCGAGCCCACATATAGGGCGCACATGCCTAATAACCCGTCAACGGGCTTGACGGTCAGTTTATGAGCGAATCGGTCGGACAAGTCGCGCAGGCATGTGGAAAAGCCAGCAAGCAAGCCAGCACGCTCCTTTTGCATCCGCGCGACAGCGAGATCACGAGCGCGTGATCGGAACATCCGGCCAGCTTGGCCGTTCGCCTGCCCATGACATTCGCACACGTTCGCGCCGTTTTGAGACGTATCCTGACGGTCGCCCGCACCGAGATCGCGGCCCTGACCGCCCTGCTGGTCATGGCGGGCGGGGTGTTGAGCTTCATCGAGATCGCCGACGACATGACCGAGGCGGACGGTCAGGCCTTCGACCAGCACGTCCTGGCCCTGATGCGGCCCTATGCCGACGATCCCGGTCGACCATGGGGGCCGTGGTGGCTGAAGGAGGCGGCGGCCGACATCACTTCGCTGGGCGGCATATCGGTGCTGGGTCTGTTCGCCCTGATCGTGATCGTCTTTCTGCTGAGCCAGAGGAAATGGCTGTCGTCGCTCCTGCTGGTGCTAGGCCTGGCCGGCGGCGTGGCGCTGAGCGAGGGGCTGAAGGCGGTGTTTGAGCGCGAACGGCCGCCCGCCGCCATGCAGGCGGTCGAGACGATCAACGCCAGCTTCCCCTCGGGCCACGCCCTGCTTTCCACCGTCTTTTATCTGTCCGTCGCCGTCATGCTGACGCGCGCCTTTCCCAGGCGGCGGTTCAAGGCCTTCGTCCTGGGGGTGGGCATACTGATGGCCCTGCTGGTCGGGCTGACGCGCATCTATCTGGGGGCGCACTGGGCGTCGGACGTGCTGGCCGGATGGGCGGTGGGTGCGGCCTGGGCCATGGCGCTGTGGTTGGTCGCCTATGGCGTGGCCCGGCTGCAGCGGGGGCGTCACGCCGCGCTGCAGGATCACGAGATGCTGGACCGAACCGAGGGCCCGACCAAAGTCTAAGGCCCCTCTCCCGCCGCGACGGAGGATAGTGGGCCTGGACGCCCCCGCAAGGGTCACGAGAGGGGCGCAGACGGAGACACGCCATGGACGACGCCGCCCGCCTCTATGCCGAACGGTTGAAAACACCCGACCATGCCGCGGCCCTGATCGCCTCCGGGGCCAAGGTGGCCATGGGCCTGGGCGTGTCCCAGCCGCCGGCCCTGCTCAAGGCCCTGGCCGACCGGGCCGAGCGCGGCGAGGTCGAGGACGTCAACCTCTACTATCTGCTCAGCACCGCCATCGCCGGCCAGACGGTGCTGCGCGACGAACTGATGGGCCGCATCCGTCCCTGGAGCCTGTTCCACACCGCCATCGAACGCGGGCTGGAGCAGCGGGCGCGCGACGCGGGCCGACCCAATCCGGTCCAGTTCATCCCCACGGGCTTCCAGCAGTCGCCGCGCCTGCTGTGTCATGAAGTCGGGGTGGATACGCTGATCTGCGTCGTGTCGCCGATGGACGAGGACGGCTTCTTCTCGTTCGGCACGAACACCGACTATTCCAAGCCAGTGTCCGAGACGGCCCGCGCGGTGATCGTCGAGGTCAATCCGCACATGCCGCGCGTGTTCGGCGACTGCACCGTCCATGTGTCGCGGGTCGCGGGCATCGTCGAACACGCCGCTCCGCTGCTGGTCGTGCCCAAGGCCCAGCCCCAGCCCGCCGACCGCGCCATCGGCCGGATCATCGCCGATCTGGTCGAGGACGGCTCCACCCTGCAGATGGGCATCGGCGCCCTGCCCAACGCCGTCTGCGACGCCCTGAAGGACCACCGCGACCTGGGCGTCCACACCGAGATGCTGACGCCCGGCCTGGTCGAGCTGATGCAGGCGGGGGCGGCCAATCACGCCCGGAAAACCCTGCACCCCGGGGTCGGCGTCTTCGCCTTCTCGATGGGCGACCAGAACACCTACGACTTCCTGGACGACAATCGCGGGATGGAGGCCCATCCGGTCTCCTATGTGAACGACCCGGCCGTGATCGCGCGAAACGCCCGGATGATTTCGGTCAACGCCACGCTTCAGATCGACCTGTCCGGCGCCTGCTGCTCGGAGTTTCTGAACGGACGCCAGTTCACGGCGGCGGGCGGCCAGCTGGACTTCGTGCGCGGCGCCTATGGGTCGCAGGGCGGCAAGTCGATCATCGCCTGCCACTCCACGGCGGCCAAGGGCGCGGCGTCGCGCATCGTGGCGCGTCTGGACGGGCCGGTGACCACGCCGCGCAACGACACCCACATCGTCGTCACCGAACACGGCTGGACCGATCTGAAGGGCAGGTCGACCAGCGAACGGGCAATGGCCCTGATCGCCCTGGCGGCGCCCGAGTTCCGCGACGGCCTGATGCGCGAGGCCCAGGCTCAGGGCCTGATCTGACGTCGCTCTTCGGGTTCCGCCTCTTGCCCACAACGGCTAGGCTTTCGGCCATGACCCACCCCCTTCTGTCGATGGACCGCGTGAGCGTCGCGCGCGGAGACCGCACCTTGCTGAACGGCGTCAGCCTGACCATCCCCGAAGGGCGTCACACCGCCATCCTGGGCCGAAACGGGTCGGGCAAGTCGACCCTGGTCAAGCTGATCACCCGCCAGATCTATACGACCGCCGGCGTGGGCGGGCATGGAGCGCTGGGCGAGGTCCGCATCCTGGGCAGGGCGCACTGGGACGTCTTCGAACTGCGCAGCCTGCTGGGCGTGGTGTCGCCCGCCGTCCAGTCCGACTTCACCAGCGACGAGAGGCTGGAGGTGTTCGATGCGGTGGTGTCCGGTTTCTTCGCCGCGCGCGGCGTGTGGAACCACAAGGTGACGGAGGCGATGCGCCAGGCCAGCCGCGAGGCGCTGGCGCGGATGGGCGCCGCCCATCTGATCGGGCGCACGATGGCCACCCTGTCGACGGGCGAGGCGCGGCGCGTTCTGATCGCCCGCGCCCTGGTTCACCAGCCCCGCGCCCTGCTGCTGGACGAACCGTGCAGCGGGCTGGACCCGGCGACACGGCGACAGTTTTTGGAGGCGCTGCGCGACGTGGCGCGGTCAGGCGTGACCCTGGTGCTGGTCACCCATCACATCGAGGAAATCCTGCCCGAGATCGACCATCTGGTAATGCTGCGCGACGGCCAGGTGCTGGCGGACGGCGCCAAGCACCACCTGCTGACCCGCCCGGTCCTCAGCGACCTGTTCGGCCTGCCGACAACCGTCGAACGACGCGGCGACTGGTTCTGGGCGCATCTGGATTGAGGCGGCGCGCCCCGCCTCGGCTTGCCGGAGGATGACGAAAGGGAGAAGCTGGGAACCTCATGCTGCGCCCCCTCCTTCTGATCCTGGCCCTGATCGCCACGCCGGCCGGCGCGAGCGCGGCCCAGCGGACCTATGCGACGCAAGGCGACTGCGGAGGGCGGCCGATGACCACGGTGCGGATGGCGCCGGGCTATTGCCTGGGCCTGGTGTGGCAGGGCGACGGGGCGGACGAGCCGCGAATGCCGCGCGGCCTGCTGGCCCTGTCCGGCGGCGACTGGCTGGTCACGGACCTGGGTAGTTGGCAGGCCGGGCGGGGTTCGGTCTGGCGGCTGTCGTTCGCACCGAACGGATCGCCGCGCTGGCGCAGACTGGCCCAGGGTCTGTCGATGCCGCACACCGCGGCGCGCGGGCCGGACGGCCGCATCTATGTGTCCGAAATGAACCGCGTCCTGACGCTGGACCCGGAGGCGGCCGATCCGGCGGCGACTGTGCGGACCGTGATCGGCGGCCTGCCGGACAACCGGCTGCACGACAACCGCCACCCGCTGTCCAGCTTCGTTTTCGATGGCGACGGGGCGCTGCTGGTCAATGTCGGCGCGCCCAGCGATCGGTGCTTGGACGACAGGGGCCGGCCGCGCACGACGACCTCGGGCGCCTGCGCCGACAGCGCCGAGACGGCCCAGGTTCGGCGTCACGCCTATCTGGGGAACGGCCGGTGGGACGAGGCTGGCGCGGTCTTCGCCTCGGGCCTGAGGAACTCCATCGCCCTGGTCCGACATTCGTCGGGCACGATCCTGCAGGGCGAGAATTCGGTCGACCTGACCACGCCGGATCATCCCTATGACGAGATCAATGTGCTGCGCCCAGGCGGCCATTTCGGCTGGCCCTATTGCGTGGACCTGGCGACGCCCCTGCCGGGATGGAGCGCGGCGCAGGCGCGGTGCGGCCAGAGGGATCGGCCGTTGGCCCTGCTGCCGCCGCACGCCGCGCCGCTAGACCTGATCTATTACGACGGGGCGATGTTCCCTGAACTGCGCGGCCGGCTGTTGATGAGCTGGCACGGCTATCGCCGGGCTGCCGGTCGGATCGTGGCGGCGGAAACCGACGGGCAGGGTCGGCCGCTGACCGACACGGGCGGGCGTTACGCCATCTATCCGCGCGGCTCGCTGCCCTATCCCGCCGGCGCGCCCGGCGTGCGCGGCAAGGTGCTGACGCCCGGCTGGGACGCGGCGGC
>NZ_DALZQC010000110.1:0-10423 GCF_032017145.1 Brevundimonas sp. | reverse complement strand
CTGCACCTCGCCGCAACCATCTTATGGATGCGATAAGTGTCCACAGAACCTAGAGGCGACCGATGAAAGCCCGAACCATCCGCGCCTGGTCCTGGGTCCACAAATGGTCGAGCCTGGTCTCGACGGTGTTCCTGTTGATGCTGTGCGTCACCGGCCTGCCGCTGGTGTTCACCCACGAGCTGGACGAGGTGCTGCTGCACGAACCCTGGCAGCCCAAGAACCCGGACGGGCCTCTCCTGAACCTGGACCAGGTGTTGAGCGCGGCCCTGGCCCTGCATCCGGGCGAGGTTCCCGCCTTCATGAGCTTCGACGAGGATCGGCCCGTGGTGAACGTCACCAGCCGCCCGCCCGACGCGCCCGCCGGCCAATACAGTTTCGAACCCATCGACCAAACCAGCGGCGAGGTCGCCCCTCTGGTCGCCGGCCATCCGGTGATGGAGTTCCTGCTGCAGTTGCACACCGACATGTTCCTGGGCCTGCCGGGAATGCTGTTCCTGGGGGCCATGGGGCTGATGCTGGTCGCGGCCCTGGTGTCGGGGGTCGTGCTTTATGCGCCCTTCATGCGCCGCCTGCCGTTCGGCACGGTGCGGGCGTCCAAGGCGGCGCGGACCCGCTGGCTGGACTATCACAACCTCTTGGGCGTGGTGACCCTGGCCTGGGTGCTGGTGGTGGGGGCGACCGGGGTGGTCAACACCCTGGCCACGCCGATCATCGCCTTGTGGAAGGACACGGCGCTGAAGGAGCTGACCGTCGCCTATGACGCCCCCGCGCCGGCCGGCCGGCGCGCCTCGCTGGATGCGGCGGTCAAGCGCGCCCAGGCCGCCCTGCCCGGCATGACGCTGCAGTTCGTGGCCTTTCCGGGATCGACCTATTCGACCGACCATCACTATGCCGTCTTCTTCCACGGCGACACGCCGCTGACCAAGCACATGACCACGCCCGCCCTGATCGATGCGCGCACGGGCGAACTGGCGGCGGTCGCCTCCATGCCCTGGTATGTGAAGACCCTGTCCCTGTCCCAGCCGCTGCACTTCGGCGACTATGGCGGGCTGGGATTGAAGATCGTCTGGACGCTGCTGGACATCGCCACCATCGTCATCCTGATTTCCGGCCTCTATCTGTGGCTGGCCAAGCGCAGGAAGCCGGCATGAGCCGCAAGGACCTCAGCCTGGGCGCCATCTTCGGCATACCCGCCGTCCTGTTCGTCCTGACCCTGGTGGGCCTGATTGGCGCCCTGTTGGAAGACGGCCTGTGGGACCACTTCGGCGCCGCCCTGCTGACCGCCTGGCTGACCGTCCTGGCCTTGGCGCTGATCCGACGGCGTCGATAGACAAGGCCGATCAAGGGCGCGACGCCCGACTTCGGAAAAACGGACTTTCACACAACGGCCTTCAAACCCTATAGTGACACAACGTCCCAATAAGTGGACATTCTATGGGAAGATTTCGTGGTCCAATCCGTGACGTGGACGACAACTGTCGCCTTGGCGGCCGTCCTTTCGCTTGCGCCACAGGCGGCGAAGGCGGAGCCGCAAGCCATCCGCCTGGAGGCCCTGGATCGATCCGTCGTCGCCACGCCAATGGCGGACGGCGGCGTGTTCGTTCAATGGCGACTGAGCGCCTCCGACCCTGCCCAGGCGCGCTTCGAGGTGTTCAGGGACGGCGTACGCCTTGGGCGGAAGACATCGACCGATCCGACCGGATGGCGCGATCCGTCCGGCGATCTCGGCGCCCGCTATTCCGTGCGTCTGACGGGCGAAACCCAGGACGCCGCCGCGCTGAACCTGCCCGAGGGCTATCTGACCATCCCGCTGGATCGCCCCGCCGGCGGCGTGACGCCGGACGGCGTGGCCTATGAATACGAGGCCAACGACGGGACGGTCGGCGATCTGGATGGCGACGGGCGCTATGAGATCATCCTGAAATGGCAGCCGACAAACGCCAAGGACAACGCCTTCGCCGGCTTCACCGGCCCGACCCTGATCGACGCCTATACTTTGGACGGACGGCGGCTGTGGCGCATCGACCTGGGTCGCAACATTCGTTCGGGCGCCCACTACACCCAGATGGTCGTGCAGGACTTCGACGGCGACGGCCGGGCCGAGGTGGTGCTGAAGACCGCGGACGGCACGATCGACGGCGCCGGTCGGATGATCGGCGACGCCGAAGCCGACTGGCGCGAAGACGGCGGCGAAATCCCCAGCCATGACCGCACGGGCGCCGAGCGCAAGCCGGATGGAAGCCTGGCGGCCGGTCTGGTCGGCCGCATCCTGTCGGGGCCGGAGTTCATCACCGTCTTCGACGGCCGCACCGGCGCGGCCCTGGCCAGCGCGCCCTATGTGCCGTCGCGCGGTCGAACGGGCGATGACGCGACCTCTGAAGAGATGGCGGCCATCTGGGGCGACGGCTACGGCAATCGGTCCGAGCGGTATCTGGGCGGCGCGGCCTATCTGGACGGGCGTCTGCCCAGCATCGTCATGGCGCGCGGCTATTACGGACGCACCGTGGTCGCCGCATGGGACTGGCGCGACGGGCGGCTGAGCCGGCGCTGGGTCTTCGACAGCGACACGGCGCCCGAAGGCTACGCCGGCCAGGGCAATCACCAGTTCAGCGTCGCCGACGTGGATGGCGACGGGCGTCAGGAGATCCTCTACGGCGCCATGGCGCTGGACGACGACGGAACGCCGCTGTGGACCACGCGGCTGGGCCACGGCGACGCCATGCACGTCGGCGATCTGGACCCGACGCGGCCGGGGCTGGAGAAGTTCGGGGTGCACGAAAACGTCGTCGGCAACGGCGGCGTCGGTTCGGCCATGGTCGACGCCCGCACCGGCGAAGTCCTGTGGCGCACGCCCGGACAGCAGGATGTCGGGCGCGGCGTCGCCATCGACATCGATCCTCGCTATCCGGGCGCCGAGGTCTGGGCGTCGAACAGCAACGACCTGTATTCGGCGGACGGCCGGGTCATCTCGCACACCCGCCCGCAGCAGATGAATTTCGGCGTCTGGTGGGACGGCGACGCCTTGCGCGAACTGCTGGACGGCACACGCATCTTCAAATGGGACTGGGAGAACCAGCGGTCCGTCCCCCTGCTGAGCGCCGAGGGCGCAGCCTCCAACAACGGCACCAAGGCCAATCCGGTTCTGGTCGCCGACATCCTGGGCGACTGGCGCGAAGAGGTGATCTGGCGCACGGCCGACAGCTCGGCGCTGCGCATCTATGTGACCCCGCACCCGACCGCCTTGCGTCATGTCACCCTGATGCACGACGCCCAATATCGCTCGCAGGTCTCCGGCCAGAACTCGGCCTATAACCAGCCGTCGCACCCCAGCTTCGCCTTCGACGCGCCGCAGGGTCACGGCCAATGAGCCTGAGCCGACGTCTCGCCCTGCTGGGCGCCGCCGGTCTGGCGGCGGGATGCGCCGCCTCACCCCGAACGAGGCTCAGAACCGGGGCCCGCCAGCTCTACGCCGACGACTTCCGGCACGGACTGGATCAGTGGCTGATCGAGCTGGAGCAGGGACGCGGTACGGTCAGCGCGGCGGACGGGGTCATGACCTTCGACGTGCCGCTGGGCGCCAGCGCCTGGTTCAGACCGGAACTGACGTCGCCGGTCGAGATCCGCTTCACCGCAACGGCAGTGTCGGCGGGCGGCGCCCATGATCGCGTCAGCGACCTGAACTGCTTCTGGATGGCCGATGATCCCCGCAGTCCCAGCGACCTGATCGCTCGCCAGCGCTCGGGCGCCTTCGCCGATTATGACGTGATGCGGACCTATTATGTCGGGCTGGGCGGCAACTCGAACACCTCGTCCCGTTTCCGTCGCTATGTCGGCAATGGAGAACGGCCGCTGCTGCCCCAGCACGACCTGTCGGCGCCGGACGATCTGATCGTCGCCAATCGCCCCTACCGCATCCGCCTGATCGCCGATGGGCGCCGTATCGAATACTGGCGCGACGACCGGCGCATGTTCGCCCTGGACGACCCCGCCCCCTATCGCCGCGGCTGGTTCGCCCTGAGGACCACCTGGAATCACATGACCGTCCGGGACTTCTCCGTCTGGACCGTCGCCTGATCGCCCGCCTGAGGACCCCATGAAGAAGCAAGCTCTGATCCTGGCGCTGGCCCTTTCGGCCCTCGCCCCCAGCGCCCAGGCGCAGAACCATTGGGCGCGAAGCTGGAGCGCCTCGCCCCTGGCCGCCGCGCCCGACCGCCGCCCGCCGACGCTGAAGGACGTCACCGTCCGCCAGGTGGTTCGCGTCAGCGCGGGCGGCGAACGGTTCCGCCTGCGGCTGACGAACGAATACGGCCCGACAGCGGCGCGGATCGGACGGGTGCGGATCGTGCAGTTGGCCGACGACGGAGCCCCCATCCCCGGCACGGCGCGCGACCTGACGTTCGACGGCGCGGCGGGCGCCCTGCTGGCCCCGGAGGCGCCCCTGCTCAGCGATCCGGTCGATCTGGCCCTGCCCGCGCTGAGTCGTCTGTCGATCAGCCTGTATCTGCCCGATGAGGTCGCCGATCCCACCATTCACCTGCTGGGCCTGTCGTCCGCCTGGATCGCGCCTGGCGACCAGACGGCGGCCGCCGCACTGACCGACCCCACCCTGGTGACGCAGCGCCTCCTGATCTCGGGCGTCGATGTCGAGCGGGCGGAAGCGGGTCGGGTGATCGTGACCCTGGGCGATTCCATCACCGACGGCGCCAACGGCACGCGCGACGCCGACCAGCGCTGGCCCGACCTGCTGGCGCGCCGTCTGCAGGCGGCGGGCCTGACCTCGGTGGCTGTCGCCAACGCGGGCATTTCGGGCAACCGCATCCTGAAGCCCAAGCCGGGTCTGGGCGTGGCGGCCCTGGCGCGATTCGACCGCGATGTTCTGGCCGTGCCGGGCGGGACGGATGTGATCGTGCTGGAGGGCGTCAACGACTTCGGCATGGCCTGGCGCGACCATGATCCGCAGCCGCCGACCCCGGCCGATCTGATCGCGGGCTACCGCCAGATGATCGCCCGCGCCCATGCCGCCGGCCTGAAGATCAGGCTGGCGACCATCCTGCCGTTCAAGGACGCCAACTACTGGTCCGAACAGGGCGAAGCGACCCGCCAGGCCGTCAATACCTGGATACGTTCAAACACAGAGGCGGACGGCGTCATCGACTTCGACTCGGTGATGCGCGACCCCGCCCAGCCGCTGAAACTGGCCGCCGCCTATGACAGCGGCGATCACCTGCACCCCAATGATGCGGGCTTCCGCGCCATGGCCGACGCCATCGACCTGACGCCCTATCGATGAGAAGCGGCTGGCGGTCTGACGCGGGTCAGGTCGCCAGCATCTCGCGGGTCATGCCCGCGACCGACTTCGCCCCGGTCAGGGTCATGGCGACGCGCATTTCCTTTTCGAACAGGTCCAGCAGGTTTTCGACGCCCGGCTGACCGTTCGCCGCCAGCGCATAGATGAAGGCTCGGCCCAGCAGGACCGCGTCGGCGCCCAGCGAGATCGCCCGCACCACGTCCAGCCCGTTGCGCACGCCGGAATCCACCATGATCTTCAGATCGCCCTTCACCGCATCGGCTATGGCGGGCAGAGCGCGGGCAGACGACAGAACCCCGTCCAGCTGCCGTCCGCCGTGGTTCGACACCACGATGCCGTCGGCGCCGAAACTGACGGCGTCGCGGGCGTCCTGCGGATCAAGCACGCCCTTGATGATCATCGGCCCGTCCCAGAAGTCGCGGATCCATTGCAGGTCCTTCCAGGAAATCGACGGGTCGAAATTATTGGCCAGCCAGCCGATATAGTCGGCCAGCCCCGTCGGCTTGCCCAGATAGGCCGACACATTGCCCAGGTCGTGCGGCCGGCCATTCAACCCCACGTCCCAGGCCCAGGCGGGATGGGTCATGGCCTGAACCATGCGGCGGATTTCGGCGTTCGGGCCGCTCATGCCCGAATGGGCGTCGCGATAGCGGGCGCCGGGGGTGGGCATGTCGACGGTGAAGACCAGAGTCTTCACCCCCGCCGCCCTGGCCCGTTCCAGCGCATTCTTCATGAAGCCTCGGTCGCGCAGCACATAAAGCTGGAACCACATGGGTCGGTCGATGGCGGGCGCCACCTCCTCGATCGGGCAGACTGAGACAGTGGACAGGGTGAAGGGCACGCCGCGCGAGGCCGCCGCCTTGGCCGCCTGCACCTCGCCGCGCCGAGCGTACATGCCGGTCAGGCCGACGGGCGCCAGGATGATCGGCAGGCGCAGGGTTTCTTCGAACAGCTTGGTCTCAAGGCTGAGGCTGGTCATGTCCTGCAGCACGCGCTGGCGCAGGGCGATGGCCTGCCAGTCCTCGACGTTGCGGCGCAGGGTCTGCTCGGCATAGGCGCCGCCGTCGATGTAGTGGAACAGGAAGGGCGGCAGCTTGCGCCGCGCCGCCTCGCGATAGTCGCCGGGCGAGGAGATGATCACGCCGCCGTCCTACTGGAAGTTGGCGAAGGCGCCGCCGTCGACCAGCAGGGCCGCGCCGGACATATAGGACGCCATGTCGGAGGCCAGGAAGGCGACGACGGAGGCGATGTCCTCGGGCCGGCCCAGACGACCCAGCGGGATGCGGCCCTCCATGTATTGGCGCTTCTTCGGATCGGCGAGGTCGTCCTTGTTGATGTCGGTGGCGATGGTGCCGGGCAGGACCGAGTTGCAGCGGATGCCGTGACGGCCCAGGGCGACGGCGCAGGACTGCATCAGGCTGTGCACCCCCGCCTTGGTCGGGGTGTAGTGGGTCTGCATCTCGCCGCCGACCAGGGCCGAGATCGAGCTGATGGCGACGATGGCGCCGCCATCTCCCTGCTTCACCATCTGATTGGCCGCCGCCTGCACCATGTAATAGGCGCCGTGCAGATTGACCTCCATCGTCCGGCGCAGGGTCTCGACCGGCATGTCCAGGAAGGCGTGGAACGGACAGATGCCGGCGTTGGAGACGAAGACGTCCACCCGGCCCAGCGCCTGGACCGCGGCGGCGACGAAGGCTGCTGCGCTCTCGGGCTGGGCCACGTCGCCATCGACGGCGATGGCCCGGCGGCCCAGCGCCTCGATCTGGGCGACCACCTCGGCGGCGGCCGCATCGTCGTTGAAAGTGTTGAGGGCGACGTCGGCGCCCTGATGCGCGGCCTCGATCGCCGTCGCCCGCCCGATGCCCCGCGATGCGCCCGTGATCAGGACGACCTTGTTTTCAAGCAGCATGGGAGCTCCGGCGAGGGTTCGGTTTCAGGGTTTGGGCGACCAGCCCAGGTCGGCGCTGATGGCGTCGGCGGCCTCGGTCACGGTCTTGGTCAGTTCGGTCATCCGGGCGTCGGACATGTATTGCGCCGCCGAGGAGACGCTGAGGGCGGCGACGATCTGGCCGTTCACCGAGCGGATCGGCGCGGCGACGCAGCGGATCTGATCCTCGTTCTCTTCCAGGTCGAAGGCGTAGCCCTTCTGGGCATAGCCATGCATCCGCTCCAGCCAGACGGCGCGGGCCGAGGAGTCATAGGCCGCCCCCGGCTCGGCGTAGAAGTCGATCCAGTCCGCCTCGGTCTTGTCCAGGATCAGCGCCTTGCCCAGGCCGGTCGAGGCGATGGGATGACGTTCGCCCAGGCGCGAGCCGATGTTGATCCGCCTGCGCCCCGCCACCTTGTCCAGATAAAGCGCATGACGCCCGTCCAGCACGCCCAGATGAACGGTGTCGTCGGTCTGGGCCGACAGCTGCTCCAGCCACGGCCGGGCCACGCGCGGCAGATGCATCTGCTGGCTGGCCGCATGGCCAAGCTCCAGCAGTTTGGGACCCAGGGAATAGCCTTCGCGCGGGCGGAACGACAGCAGCCGCCGCTCGACCAGGGCCGAGGCCAGACGGTGGGTCGTGCTGCGCGTCAGTTCCAGCTTTTCGGACAGTTCGGCCAGGGGCAAGGAGCCGTCGATCAGGGCGTCGATGACGTCCAGACCCCGCAGCAGGGTCTGGCTGCCGGACGCCTTGGCGCCGATCTCTTCATCCCCATCGACCTGTGCGGTCTTCATTGACGGCGTTCGTCCCATTTCGTAATCCTCATTCTCAGAATGTAGCAAAACGCGCAAGTCGCTCCGTCACACGAGCCTGACTTTGACGCCATGCACGGAGGAACGCCAGTGAAATCCCGCATTATGGGAGCGAATCGCCAATCACTGGTGATGACGCGATGAGCCGCCTGCCCCGCATCAAACACGTCCGCGCCTTCGTCGTGAAGAACGACGGCGCAGGCGGCGGCGCCGACTACCACGATCAGGGCGACGGCCACTGGATCGACGACCACATCGCCACCCCGATGGCGAAATACCCCGAGTACCGCCAGAGCCGCCGCAGCTTCGGCATCAATGTGCTGGGCACCCTGGTGGTCGAGATCGAGGCCGAAAACGGCGTGGTCGGGTTCGCGGTCACGACCGGCGGCGAACCGGCCGCCTATATCGTCGAGAAACACCTGGCCCGCTTCCTGGAGGGCCGCGATCCGTCCGAGGTCGAGAAGATCTGGGACCAGATGTATTTCTCCACCCAGTATTACGGCCGCAAGGGTCTGGTAGTGAACGCCATCTCCGGCGTCGATCTGGCCCTGTGGGACCTCTTGGGCCGTCTGCGTCAGGAGCCGGTCTTCGCCATGCTGGGCGGTCCGGTCCGCGACGAACTGACCTTCTACGCCACCGGCGCGCGTCCCGACAAAGCCAAGGAACTGGGCTTCATCGGCGGCAAGATGCCCCTGCATCACGGCCCCGCCGAGGGCGAAGAGGGCCTGCACAAGAACCTGGCCGAGCTGGAGGGCATGCGCAACGTCTGCGGCGACGACTTCTGGCTGATGTTCGACTGCTGGATGGCGCTGGATCTGAACTACGCCACCCGCCTGGCCCACGAAGCCCACAAGCTGGGCCTGAAGTGGATCGAGGAGGCGCTCAGCCCCGACGACTACTGGGGCTATCAGGCGCTGAAGAAGAACGCCCCCAAGGGGATGCTGGTAACAACCGGCGAGCATGAGGCAACCCGCTGGGGCTTCCGCATGCTGCTGGAGATGGAATGCTGCGACATCATCCAGCCGGACGTGGGTTGGTGCGGCGGCGTCACCGAACTGATCAAGATCTCCGCCATGGCCGACGCCAAAGGCGTGCTGATGATCCCGCACGGCTCGTCGGTCTATTCCTACCACTTCGTGGTGACCCGCCATAACAGCCCGTTCGCCGAGTTCCTGATGATGGCCCCCGGCGCCGACGAGGTGGTGCCCATGTTCCATCCGCAGTTGATCGGCGAACCCGTCCCCGTGAACGGCCGCCTGAAGGTTCCGGATACGCCCGGTTTCGGCGTCGAGCTGAACCGCGACATCGCCCTGCATCGCCCCTACGCGCGCTAAGACGAAAGCCCTTCCCCCACCATGAAACTGCTGCGTTACGGCCCCAGGGGCCAGGAAAAGCCGGGCACGCTGGATACTGAGGGGCGCATCCGCGACCTGTCGGGCCACATCGCCGACATCACCCCGGACCAACTGCATGGCCCCGCGCTCGAGGCGCTGAAGGCTATCGACCCGACCACCCTGCCCCTGGTCGAGGGCCAGCCCCGCTACGGCGTGCCGATAAACGGCGTGCGCAAATTCCTGGCCATCGGCCTGAACTTCGCTGACCACGCCGCCGAATCCAACCTGCCGATCCCGGCCGAGCCGGTGCTGTTCACCAAGGCCATCACCTGCCTGAACGGGCCGAACGACGACGTGGTCATTCCGCGCGGTTCGGAGAAGACCGACTGGGAGGTCGAGCTGGGCATCGTCATCGGCAAGCCCGCCGCCTACGTCACCAAGGCCGAGGCTCTGGATCACGTCGCCGGCTATGTGCTGGTCAACGACGTGTCCGAGCGCGCCTATCAGACCGAGCGCGGCGGCACCTGGGACAAGGGCAAGGGCTGCGACACCTTCGGCCCCGTCGGCCCCTGGCTGGTCACGACCGACGAGGTCGGCGACGTCCAGGACCTGGACATGTGGTTGGACCTGAACGGCAAGCGGATGCAGACCGGCAACACCCGCACCATGATCTTCGGCGTCGCCGAGATCGTGTCCTATCTGTCAGAGTTCATGACGCTGGAGCCCGGCGACCTGATCACCACCGGCACCCCGCCTGGCGTGGGTCTGGGCCAGAAGCCGCCGCTCTATCTGAAAGCCGGCGACACGGTTCGCCTGGGCATCCAGAAGCTGGGCGAACAGGGCCAGACCTTCGTGGAGTGGGCCCGATGAGCGCCTATCACGGGCGTTTCGCGGGCCGCACCGCCGTCGTCACCGGCGGGGCGTCGGGCCTGGGCAAGGCCGCGGCCGCCCGCATCGTCGCCGAGGGCGGCAAGGTGGTGCTGTGGGACCTGAACGCCGAGACGCTGACGGCCGCCGCCGCCGAGGTCGGGGCCGCCA